>CAMJJD010000004.1 GCA_946406015.1 uncultured Bacteroidales bacterium
ATTTGGTTCGCAATCAAAAGGTAGTGGGTTCGAGTCCCATCTACTCCACAAAAAAGAGAACGTTTTGACGCTCTCTTTTTTTTGTATATGGGACTCAAACCCTTTCATTTTTTCGGTAGTGGGTTGCCTCCACAAGGTCGGCAGCCTCCGGCACGAGCCCATCACTCCACAAAAAAGAGAACGTTTTGACGCTCTCTTTTTTTGTAGATGGGACTCAGCGACTTTTGTGAAATTGAAAATTGAAATTATTGTTGTCATTTCGACTTTCAACTGTAAACCGTAAACAGTAAACTTTATCCTTTTTCGACTCTTTGACTCTTCGTCTCGCCGTCTTCAAAAAAGCAGAAGAGCAGAAGATTTCTCTTCCTCTCTTCCACTCTCCACTTTCAATTTTGAATTTTGAATTTTGAATTTTCAATTTTTAAGTGCTTTTCGACTTTTCGTCTCGTGGTGTGCCGTCGGCTCTGCCGACAAGTCTCGCCGTCTTAAAAAAGCAGAAGAGCAGAAAATCACTCTTCCGCTCTTCCACTCAGTCACCCGGCGCCTCACGCGATGCGCCCGCTGCCGCAGTAGAGGGTCTTGGAGCATTCGCCGGCGCGCTGGCTGAGGGGGTCGGCCGTGAGCACGGCGTAGACCTCCACGAAGCGGCCCTGCCAGAAGCCCGGCACACGCAGGCTCACGCTCTCGCTGGTGCGCTTGGCGGTGCCGTCGCTGTACACCGCGTCGGCCTCGCTGTAGTCGTCGGCCTTGGCCAGCACCACCAGGTACAGCTTGTCGTTGGCGCTGTTCTTCTCCGGGTCGAGGTAGTTGTCGTCCACCGGCACGCTCACCGTCAGCGGGGTGCTGAAGTCCGTCTCGCCCAGGGCGACGGCCGTCAGGGGCGACTTGGGAGGCGTGAGGCTCAGCGTCTCGTAGTCGACCTCGACCGTGCTGCCGCTGACGGTGACGCTGTTGATGTTCTGCCCGACGAACTGGCCGATGACCGAGTTCTGCTCGCCGTTGGCATAGCCTTTCAGCGTCATCTTGAGGAAGTCGCTGAACACGCCGCCGAGGCTGGCGATGAGGGCGAACTTCTGGCGCTGTATCACCTGGGCGCTGGTGCGGGGGTTGGACGGAAACTCGTTGTAGGCGCGCATCACCTTCTTGCCTTTCCAGAAGGAACCCACGACGGTTCCCACTTTACCTTTGAATCCATCAAGGATTCCCATTCTTACTTTTCCCATAGTTTTTTCGTTTTTAGTGGTTAGTTGATGTTTTTTCGCTCCCTGCCTGCTCCCTACACCCTCCCTGCCGGCTTCCTGCCGCTCCCTGCGCCGCAGGGAGAAGGTAGGGGGAAAGTGTAGCGGAGGTGGCAGTTCCGACTTCGAAATCTGATGCAAAAGTACGGTGGTTTTCTGACGTGGGAAAATAAAGATAGGAATATATTCCTATCTCATTGTTAAGTGGTTATGGGTGTGAGAGGGCGAGTTGGGAATATATTCCTTGCGTTCTTGCGAGACCTCTTAAATCGCTAACCGAATCACCGGAGAAACACAGTTTTGCCGCTGCGCGGTTTCTTCTTTCAACGTTAATTATCGTCAATTAACCGTTAATTATCTCAATCAGAACGAAAAGAACGGGAAAGAAACGGCGAATTACGCGAATTACGCGAAGCTGACGCAGGTCAATTGCGGGCGAATTACTCGAATTTTTCTAAGGTATCGCTGACTTCGTGCGATGATTTTATTTCAATCTCAATCAGTGGTGTGCCTGCGAATACCTTATGTGTCAATCAAATGAAATGAGCAACGAAAAGAACTATCAGAAGCTCTAACCGAAGAAGCCGAATCTGGCCGAATTGGGGGGCGCTTGGGTCAGAGGAAGTCAGAGTCACATCGGAGTAGGTGGGCGAAATTGAGTTTGTGGGAGCTGCGGAAGCTGAGGGAAGAGCGAACTTGTTTGCTTTTCCGAAGTGTAGCAGTGTAGGCGAATGTGAAATGTGAAATGTGAAATGCGCTTGTAACGCCCTTAGAAGTTTCTTTTATTAAATAATATAATAATAAATAATACCTTAATAATAAATAACGCGCGAAAAGCGAAACGTTTGCATTTCACATTTCACGTTTCACAATGTCGAATTCAAAAATACTCAGAGTTGCCCCACGAAAAGATTATTTTGTCAGTTCAGAAAAAGTTCGTACCTTTGCATTCCGAAAAGATGGTAAAAATGCCATAAATTCGGAATAAAAATAGTCTGAAATAAACTTATATACCTTAAAATAATGAAGATAGAGAGGCGGAAATATATCCAGCAACTTATCGACTCGAAAGACAATGGGTTGATCAAGATTGTGACAGGCTTGCGGCGTGTGGGCAAGTCGTTCCTGCTGAAGACCTTGTTCAAGGAGCACCTGCTGCAAACGGGCGTGCCGAAGAGTCATATCCTCATCATCGACTTGGAGAACCGACGCAAGAAAGCTTTCCGCGACCCCGACTACCTGCTAAACTGGGTAGACAGTCAGATGAAGGATGACGAGCAGTACTACATCATCATCGACGAAGTGCAGCGGGTGGAGGAGTTTGTGGATATGCTGGGTTCGCTGGTGGAGATGCCGAATGCTGACGTCTATGTCACCGGCTCCAACTCGCATTTCCTGTCGAACGACGTCGCCACCGAGTTCCGCGGACGCGGGGACGAGATTCATGTCTGGCCACTGACCTTCAGCGAGTTCATGACTGCCTACGAAGGCGATATTGTCGACGGCTGGCAGGAATACTACACCTATGGCGGCTTGCCGAAAATCCTCTCCATCAAAGGCGACGACAAGAAGGCTGCCTACTTGCGCAACCTTTACCGTACCGTCTATCTGAGCGACATCTACGAGCGCTATGATATCGAATACAAGGCCGAGTTCGAGGAACTGGTGCGCATACTGGCTTCGAGTGTGGGCAGCCCCGTCAACCCCACCAATCTGGCCAACACCTTCAAGAGCGTCAAGCGGCTGAACAGCATCACCGACAAGACTATCGAGACCTACATCGGTTATCTTGAAAACGCCTTCATGATTGAGAAATCAGAGCGTTACGACATCAAGGGGAAGAAATATATCGGCACCACCCCTAAGTATTATTTCAAAGACCTTGGGTTGAGGAATGCCATCCTGTCGTTCCGCCAGACAGAGGAGAACCATCTGATGGAGAACGTCGTGTACAACGAGATGCGCCACAGGGGATTTCTGGTGGACGTGGGCAACGTCGGCATCCGCGTGAAAGACGAAGAGGGCAAGTGGCGTCGTGTGACCTTGGAGGTGGATTTTGTCTGCAACCTCGGCTCGCGTCGCTATTACCTACAGTCGGCCTACCGCCTGCCCGACGATGAGAAAGTGCAGCAGGAGAAGCGGTCGTTGCAGCAGATTGGCGACTCGTTCAAGAAGATTGTTGTGGTAGGTGAGCGCATGAAACTGCGGCGCGACGAGAGCGGTATCGTCATGATGGGCATCTACGAGTTTTTGTCAGAACCCGAGCTGCTTGAAGCGTAGTGAGAATGCTTAAGTAGTATATTGTTGAAATGCGGGGAAATTCAGGATTGTTGTTGTGTGGAATAGTCGCGCAATATGTAAAAAAAATGGGGCAGCCTGGTATGCCCATGAGCACCGCTGAAATAAATCAAATGCAGCGAATAACTCGTGGCTGCCCCGCTTCACATTAGCTTCGCTGACATTGCTACATCTCGGCAAAACAAGCGAGCTTGCTCTGCGCTCGACTTCCGCAACGTTAAAAAATAGGGTTATTCGCTGGATCTATTTATTTTCATAGGTGCTCAGATCCCCTTCGGGGTAGATGAAAAACCTTTATCGATAGTCTACGTGAATTGTTTCTTCTTTTTTTAAACGTGAATTATCGTTAATGTACCGTTAATTGTTGTGGGACAGGTGCCTGTCCCCTGTTCCCCCTTTCACATTCTCTTTTTAACGTTTTCGCTTTGATTTATTTCAGTGGGGCTCAAAAGCCGATGTGGATTGTGTATCGAAGTTCCTGTCCCTGCGATTCTTTGTCAATTCGGAAAAAGTTCGTATCTTTGCACCCATGAAAGCATCGTTACTTTTCAAGCAGTATGTGTGGCTGGTGGACACCATCAGGCGCTGCAGGCGCATCACGCTAGCCGACCTCAGCGACCGCTGGGAGCACACGGAATTCAGCGAGGGTACTCCCCTCAGCCGCACCACTTTCAATAGGCACCGCGCAGCCGTCGAGGAGATTTTCGGCATCGTGATCGGATGCGATGCGGACAATAAATACTATATCGTGGATCGTGATTTGTTGCGTAGCGACAGCGTGCAGGAGTGGATGCTCAGTACGCTGACGGTGAGCAATATCGTGGGGGAAGCGCGCGGGTTGCACGACCGCATCCTGCTGGAGAGCATTCCCACCGAAGGGGAGCAATTGAAACAGGTGGTGGAGGCCATGCAGCGGAGTGTCCGCATTAAGGTGACCTACCGTCGATACGGCCAGCAGGAGGATTCCGAATGGACGATGGAGCCCTATTGCATCAAACTCTTCCGTCGCCGTTGGTATCTGTTGTGCCACTTTCCCGAAGACGATGCCCACACCATCAAGCACTCCAATGCTTTCATCGTGCTGAGTTTCGACCGTATCACGAGCATCACGCTCACCGATGAGACCTTCACGCTCGACCCCTATTTCAGCGCTGAGGACTTCTTTGCCGAATACTTCGGAGTAATGACCGACTCTCGTATCCCGCTCACGCGCATCGTGTTGCGGGCTTACGGAAACGAACGTTATGCGCTGCGTGACCTTCCGTTGCACCCCTCGCAACAGATGTTGGAAGAGGGTGACGGATATGTCGATTTCGAAGTTCGTTTGCGACCCACCACCGACTTTTTGGCCCATCTGCTCTCTCGCGGCCGCTGGGTGGAGGTGATTTCTCCCGATGATATAGCACAGAAAATCAAAGAACTGCATCAAGAGGCGATAAAATAATTCCATAGTGTGCCGCGTTGTGGTACAGTGAGGGGTGTATCTTTGCATTGTGAATTTAAGTCAAACAATTAAAACCACAATGCAATGAAATCACATCAGATGTATTACATGGATTGCCACCTGGCTGGCAGGAAGTTCCACGATGCAGACCTTGTTTGGGATTATCTCCGTGTGGGTCAGCAGCTGCGCTTAGAGCGCGACTTTGAGAATCCGCACGACCCTTATGCCGTGGGAGTTATATACACCAAAGACGGGGAAGACTACCTGATAGGGTACATTCCGAGAAACGAGAACCGTGACCTTGCCGGTTTTCTTGAGATGGGTTGGACGGAGATGTTCGACTGCCGAATCTCCAGCATCAATCCCGACACGCATCCAGAGAACCAGGTGAGACTCACGATCAGTATCAAGAGAGCTCCTGTTGCGACCACGAAAGGCCGCAAGTAAACTTTTCTTTTAACGCAAATTATCGTTAATTATGTTTACGATGGAATCGACAATCAAAGTGGTGGGTACCGGGAGCATTCATGTGGTGCCCGATGTGACGAGGCTTGAGATAAGCATCAGCCGCGTCTTCAAGACATACGAAGAGACCTATGCCGCCGCCAAAGAGAACAGCGCGCAGATGGTGAAGATATTGGAATACAACCACCAGTCGGGCAAGCTGGCGAAAACCATCCGTATGGACATCAACGAACACACTGAGAGTATCTACAAAGGCGGCAACTATGCGGGTTCGAAGAAAGACGGATACGAGCTCAAGCAGCACATCAAGGTCGACCTCGGGATGGACAACATGCTGGTGAACAACATTATCAAGGGTGTGGGCAAGTTCATACCCTCTGCGCAAATCAGTATCGGGTACACGCAGAAAGACCCCCGTCCCACACAACTCAAGATGCTGGAGCGGGCCGTCAAAGACGCACACGACAAAGCGGAGATTATGGCGAAAGCCGCCGGATGTCAGCTGGGAGAGGTGAGCGAGATAGAATATGGCGAGATGGAGGTACATATCTACTCGCAAGCCCGCGAGATACATTGTGCCGAAGAGGCCGTCAGCTGTACGCCCAACAGCCTCGATATCACGCCCGACGACCTGGTGGTCAGCGACAATGTGAATGTAGTTTGGAAATTGAAAAAGTAACGATTCATGTTAGGTGCGATCATAGGCGACATCGTGGGGAGCCGGTGGGAGTTCAACCCTACCAACGACTACAACTTCGAGCTCTTCTCCAGTAAAAACAGTTTCACCGACGACACCATCTGTACGGTGGCGGTAGCCGATGCCATTCTGCACGGTAGCGAGGATTTCGGGAAGTATATTCACAGCTGGTGCCGCCGTTACCCGCACCCAATGGGCGGTTACGGGGGACGGTTTGCGCAATGGGTGAAGAGCGACCACCCCGAGCCCTACGGCAGTTGGGGCAACGGTTCAGCAATGAGGGTCAGTCCTGTGGCGTGGGCTTACAGCGACCGCTACAACGTCATGCGGCTTGCGGAGCTTACGGCTTCCTGTACCCACAACCATCCGCTGGGCATCAGCGGGGCGCAGGCGGTAGCACTCGCCATTCGCGACTGCCGTCAGCTGCACCGCACGGGAATCTGTATCGGAGCCGACGAGGCGAAGAGGCACGGGTTGCAGGAGGCGATACGACACTTCGGTCGTTCGGTCGACCTCAAGGAGGAGCGTGTGCAAAACAGATTCGATGAGACCTGCGAGGGGACTGTACCGGTGGCTTTCTGGATCATCAACCAGAGTCGCTCGTTCGAGGATGCCCTCCGTAGGGCGGTAAGTCTCGGAGCCGATGCCGACACCCTGGGGGCCATCGTGGGCAGCATTGCTGAAACCATCTGGGCGATACCCGAGTGGATGAAGAAGAAAGCTCTCAGCTACCTGCCCGAAGAGATGCGCGAAGTGGTGCGGGCTTTCCGCACGTATGTCCACTCTCACACGAAAAGCAGTGGGTGGGTGATAATGAGCGACGAGGAGATAGAGGCTTTGGGGAACGACTTCGGGGTGGATGAGATGTCGAAAAAGCGCAACTTGATGACAGTGGCGCGTATCTGGCACGATGTGGGTTGGTCGGATGCACGGACGGTGCCGGAAGAGATTGTCGACCCTTGTGTCACCTGTTGCCACCCAGGGGGAAACGGAGTGTGTCGATTCGGGAGCAGCAGCCGCAAAGCCCGTCGGCTGACTCATTGCCCGACGTATTTACCGGAACCGAAGTGGTTGCCGTAAAAATTATTGATTATGGGAACAGATATTCATATACACGTAGAATACCAGCGACGAAAAAAGGGAAAGAAACCGTACTGGATGCATTCTGGCGAAGAATTCTGTGCAGAGCGACTCTATGGTGTATTCGGTATTCTGGCCGGTTTGAGGAGCGATATCAATCCTTTATATCCACCACGAGGTTTGCCTGGCGACATTACGATGGAAACCTATCGGCATTACAAAGATTACGATGGAGAAGCTCATACCGCCAGTTGGTTAACCACAGAGGAGTTTGGTGAGTGCCTTGATGCCGTCGATGTTGTTGTGCGAGAGCAGGAACCTGAGGCCAGCGACGACTGGCTGAAAAATTATCGCCTTATCCATAAATACATGAAAGATTCGGACGATGAGGGTGAACCTGCCAGAATCGTTTTTTGGTTTGATAATTAATACTACCTATTTTAAGGATTTTTTGTATCTTTGCACTTTCAAATTCAATCGGCAGACAATGACTACAGATAAGCAAAAATCCGCAGCTGCAGAGGCTTTTGCCTCCAAGTGGAGCGGTACAGGATATGAGAAAGGCGACACGCAGAAGTTCTGGCTCGAACTGCTACAGAAGGTGCTAGGGGTGGAAGACCCTTATTCCCTCGTTGAGTTCGAGGACAAGGTGATGGTGGATAACACCAACTTTATGGATGTCTACCTGCCCGCCACTCATGTGCTCATCGAGCAGAAGAGCGTTGGAAAGAACCTAGGTGCACCTATCCACCAGAGCGACGGATCGCTACTCAGCCCTTTCCAGCAAGCTAAGCGATACAATAGCGAACTTCCCTACTCAAAGCGAGCCCGCTGGATAGTGACCTGCAACTTCGCCGAGTTCTGGGTTTACGATATGGAACAACCTAACGGTGAGCCGCAGAAGATACAGCTCAAGGACCTGGAAAAGGAATACTACCGCCTGCAGTTTCTCGTGGATGTCAAAAGCGAGCATATCACCAAGGAGATGCAGGTGTCGATGCAGGCCGGTGAGATTGTCGGGCGCATCTACGACGCCTTGCTGAAACAGTACGACGACCCATCGCCCGAAGCACTCCGCTGGCTGAACATTCTTTGCGTCCGCATCGTCTTCTGCCTCTATGCCGAAGATGCAGGCGTCTTCGCCCACAATCAGTTCCACGACTTCTTGGCCACTTATGAGGCCAAAGACCTGCGCCGTGCGCTGCACGACCTGTTCGAGATACTCAACACCCCCGTGGAAAAACGCAGCAAGTATCTGCAGGACGACCTCAAGGCGTTCCCCTACACCAACGGCGGCCTCTTTGCAGAGGAAATCGAGATACCGCAGTTCACTCCCGAGCTGAAGGCCGCTATGCTCGACAATGCAAGCCTCGATTTTGACTGGAGCGAGATATCTCCCACCATCTTCGGCGCCGTCTTCGAGAGCACGCTGAACCCCGAGACGCGGCGCAGCGGCGGCATGCACTACACCTCGATAGAGAATATCCACAAGGTCATCGACCCGTTGTTTCTCAATGACCTGCGACGTGAGCTGGACGAGATATTGGAAGAGAAAGTCGAGAAAGAGCGCCGTAAGAAGCTCGACGCCTACCAAGACAAGATATCCTCGCTCACCTTCCTCGACCCTGCTTGCGGCAGCGGAAATTTCCTGACAGAGACCTATCTCTCGCTGCGCCGATTGGAGAACGAGGTCATCAACGCCCGCCATCACGGCCAGTCGTTCCTCGGTTTTGAGGAAGCCAACCCCATCAAGGTCAGCATCAACCAGTTCTATGGCATCGAGATTAACGACTTTGCCGTCACCGTTGCCACCACAGCCCTGTGGATATCCGAGGCGCAGATGCTCCGCGAGACGGAAAAGATAATCCACCGCGACATCGACTTCCTGCCACTGAAGAGCTACAGCAACATCCGCGAAGGGAATGCGCTGAGAATGGACTGGGATGTTATAGAACAACCATCGGACATTCCCACCATACGCGCCAAGAATGTTCACTTGATTATTGAACCCGAGCCACTGCTGGCCAGTGAGCCCACGGAGGAATACGGGGAGCTGAATGTGGTGACAAGTCATTTCGACAGTGTGACGAAGCCTGATGTTAAGCGTTATGAGGTACACTATGATTATATCATGGGAAATCCTCCATTTGTGGGTGCACGTATGATGGCACAAGGAAGTGAGCAGAAACGTGACGTAGAACGGGTCTTTGGAAAGATAAAAGATGTACAAGATTTAGACTATGTTTGTTGCTGGTACAAGAAGGCTGCACTTACCATGAAACAGACTCCGTCATGCCATACTGCGTTTGTATCTACAAATAGTATTTGTCAAGGCGCACAAGTACCTATTTTATGGAACGTGTTGCTAACCGAACTGCATGTCCATATTAATTTTGCATATCAGACATTCAAATGGAGCAGTGAATCAAGTGAGAATGCAGCCGTACATTGTGTTATTATCGGGTTTAGTTGCGGAAACAAACCAAACAAACTGCTCGTTACAACAGGTGGTCAAATGTATTATGTCGCAAATATTAATCCATATTTAATTGAAGGAGAAGATATATTTGCAACTAGCCTCAAAGAACCATTGTGTGATGTGCCTAAAATGAACTTTGGCAACCAGCCACGTGATGGAGGCCACTTCGTATTGTCAGAAGAGGAAAAAGAATCGTTGATTCAACAAGAGCCATCAATTGCAAAGTGGATACGTCCTTATATAGGTGCAGAGGAATTCATCAAGCAGAAGTCTCGATATTGTTTATGGTTGCGCGATGCACAGCCTGCTGACATCAAGCAAAGTAAAATCCTCTATGAAAGGGTGCAGGCAGTACGTGAATTCAGGTTAGCATCTTCTGCTAAAACTACTCAGGGCTACGCAAAGGTGCCACATTTGTTTGCCCAGATAACCCAACCAGAAGCTCAAGACTATCTTTTAGTCCCTTCTGTTTCCTCTGAGCGAAGAAGATATGTTCCAATAGGGTTCATGAAAGCAGATGTTATTTCTTCCAATGCTGTCCAGATTATTCCCGGTGCAACACTGTATCATTTTGGAGTGCTCACGTCTAATGTGCACATGGCATGGATGCGAGTCGTTTGTGGTAGATTGGAAATGCGATATCGCTACAGCAAAGAGCAGGTGTATAACACTTTCCCCTGGCCAACACCCACAGAAGCACAAGTGGCAAAGATAGAGCATACGGCGCAAGCTATTCTTGATGCCCGTACGAAATACTCTGGTTCATCTTTGGCAGACCTATATGATGAGGTTACAATGCCTGCCGACCTTCGCAAAGCCCATCAAGACAACGACCGCGCCGTGATGGAGGCCTATGGGTTCGACATCAAAACCACCACTGAAAGCATCTGCGTCGCAGCGCTCTTCAAACTCTATCAAGAGTTGACTCAAAAGAAATAGGAATTGCCATGAAGATAATCAAACAGAAACAGATAAGTCCACGGAAGATGTGGCACAATGAAGCTGCGGATTTTACCCCTTGGTTGGCTGAGAATATTGAAGACCTCGCCGAAAAGATTGGTATGGAACTGGAGGTGGTTGGGCAAGAGGTGTCGGTAGGACCTTATTCTGCCGATATTTTGGCCAAAGATGTGAATACTGGCGATTACGTGGTGATTGAGAACCAACTGGAGAAAACCAACCACGATCACCTCGGGAAGAGCATAACGTATGCTTCGGTACTGAATGCAAAAAACATTGTGTGGGTGGCTACTACCTTCACCGAGGAACATAAGAAGGCGCTCGACTGGCTGAACGACAATACCAACGAAGACCTCGCGTTTTGGGGAATACAGATAGAGCTATGGCAGATAGGAGAAGATACTGCTTCGGTAAGGTTTAATATAGTAAGCCAACCAAGTTTGGACGTAAAGGCTATCAAGAAAAAATCTGAGGTGGAAACGGAATCCAGCAAAACACAATTACAATTCTGGACACGTTTTTGTGGAAAGCTGCAGGAGACAAAACATATATCCAAACTACAGACACCAAAGGGACGCTATTGGTATGATGTGGCTATCGGAAAATCGTATATCCACCTTTCCAATATTTGTAATACGTGGAACAATATAGTGGGTGTACGGTTGTATATTGAGAACAAGATGGCAAATGCCTATTTCCCTGCTCTCCTTGCCCGAAAAGATGAAATAAACAAGGCTCTGGGATTTGAGCCCACATGGGATGCTAACCCCACTGCGAAAGATAAAACAATCGCCATTCAGACTTCTATCGATTTCGATGACTCACAAAAGTACGAACAAACATTGGATTGGATGGTGCAGATGACTTTGAAATTCTACGATGTCTTTTCTAAAGAGGTGAAATCCTTATAGCTTCGAGATATGGAACAACGCGTTCAAAATACCCTCGCCACTACTATGCAGGAATTCTGTAGGAAGTACATTGATTTCTTTGAACACTATAACAAGAGGGAGCCGGGGAATGATATTCAGTTTTTCGACAATAAGACGTTCCCGAAAGAGTGTGAATCATTGAAATTCGAGATGGATTGTGGCCATTCCTTTATCAAAGCATTCGGAGAACAAGTTTGGCTCTATCCCGACGGATTGGAGGATATTGTAAAACACTCAGACAATAAGAAGCTGATAGGTTCGGCAATCTTCTCGAAATGGCGTTTCTTTAATCATTGGGCCAACAGTGGTCCTACCGAAAAAGACATCGAATGGTTCCTGATTATGCTCCGTCGACTGCAAGAACTTGTGACAACACAGAAATAGCATGAACCCTTACGAATGCAACGCCATTGATTTCCTCGCCAAAATTGATTATCTGGCAAAGAGGAAAGACCTGAAGACGAAAGACTCACTCTTCAAGGTTCTTGTCCATATCCAGCTGAGAGAAGGATTCCATTTAGGACTGAAAGTGGCTGGAAAAGTAGGGTTAGGCAATGAGTCGTGCTTTTACAGCTATTATGGCAAAGAGGACCCCATCATGAGCGGTTATCCATTCTCTACCCACAATCACGGATTGGACGATATTCTCTTTGCTGGACTTGATGTGGAGATGTCGGAGATGGGTGCTTGGCAGGCATACCTTCTGTGGATGTCGCCCACGGTGCTCCCTGTCTTTTGGCACGGAGGGTATATCTGTAGGGAATATTTCTTCGACAGAGAGAATTTCAAAGGGATAATCCCAACATATGGAGAAATGCCTGTGGAGGTGACGTTGGATCAGATACCTCATCCCAATGTAACGATAGAAGGCAACAAAGCCATCGTAACATGTCCATACTGGAACGATTGGGAAGGGTTGGTGCTTGAGTCGATGCCCATCATTTTCAAAGGCGACGGAGAAATTGCCTTTCGCAGAGCGAAACACAAGGTGTTGTACAAATACAACTGCGGAATCTGTTTTTAAAAGAAACCACACAATCATGCTGCAGGACATTTTCGATAGGGAAGGGAACATCATCGGGAGCGTTGAAACCGTACGGATGGAGACGAAGTACGGTGACGGTCGCGGTCACGTGGTGGAGGTGGTGGTTACCGATGACCTGAGCATGTCTGACTTCAGGGGGATGGACCTGCGCAATGCCGACTTCCACGGGATGGATCTCAGTCAAGCCAATTTTTATCAGGCAAACTTGGAAGGCGCCGACTTCCGCAACGCTCGACTGCGTTACACCAACTTCTATGATGCCAACCTGAAGGATGCCGACTTTCGAGGGGCAGATATGCTGTGTGCGTTGTTCGACCGCTGGAAAAAGGAGGAAATGATATACGACCGCACTACCAAGTTTCCGCCGCCACCGACGTACAAGCCGCCCTTTTTATAACCCGATATGTGTCGCCCCGATGGGGCTCTAATAGGTGGGGGATACGCATACCGTGAACTAATGCCCACGGCTAAGATCTGGCGCCCCTACAGGACAGCGATATTCGTCAACGGGTGCTTCTGGCACGGACACGAGGATTGCCGGAAAGCCCGTATTCCGAAGAGCAACATCGACTTTTGGGAGGCCAAAATCGACCGTAACCGCAGAAGGGATCAGGAGAACTATCGCTTGTTGCAGGAGAACGGGTGGCAGGTGATCGTGATATGGGAGTGCCAGCTGACACCTACCCTTATCGACCACACGATGCGCGAGGTCGAGCTGCTGCTGAACGAGAACATGTTGTCGCTTTACCGGCACAAGCCGATACCCTATAATACCGAAGAAGAGGAACAAATGCCAATGGCGGCAGAAAGTAGTGATAAATAGAAGTAATAGTAAATCATCAACTTATAATCCCACCTTATAAAATAATTCCATAGTGTACCGCGCTGTGGTACACCTATAATTGTATCTTTGCAAAAAAGTTTAACCGATAAAAAGAAAGGATACATTATGGGATTTCTGATTATGTTGACCCTCTTCCGCGACGTCTTCGGCGAGCTGCTGGGTCACCCGTTCTTCAAAAACAGGTAAGCCTACAGTTGGCGACATGTGCGCGGGAAAACTTTTTAACCGCGCTCTCCTTTTATCTACCGAAGTGAACGGCTGCTAACAGGTGAATGTTAGTAATTAATCCTTGTATGTTTGCTGGGAATGGCGTACTTTTGTGGTTGAGATTTAAACGTATTATTTGGTTTATGCACAAGGATTATCAATGCCTTGTGTGATTTTTTGTCATCTAAAAACAAACATAAATGAAGGAGCTGGATTTATACTTAGAGAAGGCGCAGGAGATGCGCCGGGAGCTTACGCAAGAGCAGGAACGGCTGAACGACAGAGCGAGGCAAGTGGATGAATGTATGCAATTTATGGATGCACTGAGTGGGCTGCTGGAGGAAAACAAACGACAGCAGGAGGAGATAGAGTCGCTGCAGCAGCAGTTGGAAGAGAAGAAGAACGACTACGAGGTTCTGGCCGGAACGGCAAAAAACTTGTTGGATGCAGCTACAGAGGCGAGGAACCAAAAGAAGGAACTCGAGATGCAGCTGGCCGAAACCAGGAAGCTGTCGGAAGGAGTAGCAAAGAAGTCGTCGGAGGAAGGGGTGATAAAGGCACTGCAAATATTCGTAAACCGCTCGAAAACCAAGAAGGCGGACAAACGCGCATACATCAAAACCACGATTTTGGAATTTGCCAATACCATCAAGCTCTCCCTGCCTGACGAACTGGCCAATTCTATCGACAACCTGGACGACGAGCAGTCGGAGCCGAAAACGGTGACGGTGAACGGGACCTATGTTGAGGCGCACAACAACGGGAGTGTAGAGTTAAGAGTTAAAAGTTAAGAGTTAAAAGTTAAGAGTTATGGCAGGAAATACTATAAATATGTACGGTGGGTCGTACGTGGATGTGCATGATAACGGGGTGGTGAATCTGAATATCGACAAAGCGACGGTAAAGGTGGGCGACAACGACAACGGAGAGAGTGCACTCGCCCATTTCGGTCTTGATAAAGGCCTGATGGCTCACTGGGCCGATGTGTATAGACGACTGACGTCAGCAGGGCTGATAAAGGCATGTGAGGTTTCAAAAACGAACTTCAACTGGCTGATGTGCGGCGAGGGGACAGCACCACTCGAACCCATACGCTGGTACGGGAGTACACGCGTGTTGGCGGACATGGTACGCAGATATCTGAATTCCAGATGGGAAATAGCGATGGTTTGCTTTAAAGACAAGAAAGGCAATGAGTTACCGAAATCGTTCAAAAATACCAGCGCTCCCAATGCCGATTCTGCGAAAAAAATCGACCAAATTTTCCAAATGTAGAACTAAATCGACTAATGTGGGAACTAACAGAAAAGATACCCTGTAACTAATAATTTCACTGAAAAAACTAATAATGCACCGGAGGTTTCTCCGGTGTTTTTTTTTGCCCTATTTTTGTCGGCGAAATCGATTTCAGAGTGGGCTCTAACCGAAAAAACCGAATGACCGGAAAAGGGATGGGTGGGGCTCAAACAAAACTAAAAAAACAAACAAAAATTGATTAGTTATGACAAACGAAATGGTATATCAGAGAGTGCTCAGAAGGCTTGGGGTGACCGAAAGGGACCTGCTGGGCAACTGCCGTCGAAGAGACCTTGTGGATGCCCGCTGCCTGATGGCGGCTGCACTGATGAAACAGCCGTTGATGAGGCAGAAAGATGTGGCGAAGGTGCTGGGGGCCACTCAGGCCAACGTGAGTAAATTGCTGGGAAGACACCAGAACCTGTTGGAAGTCGATGCGGGATACCGGCTGAAATGGGTAAAGGTGAAAGGTAATTGAAAATTGAGAAATGAAAATTAAAAAAGTTTAAGATTATGGCTAGCAAGAAAAATGAGAAGACTCCTGTCTATAAAAGAATCAAAGATGTATGCGTGGATATGTACACACTCGATAATTCCGTCGAAATGCGTCCGATGAGCGGGAAGGTGTTCCTCAATAGTGAGAAGGGCGAGATTATGTTCACCCAGAACCCACCCCGTGGCCCCAGAAGCAAGGAGATTGGCCGCACGCGGCACTCGCGCTATGTGCGTCGTCCCGATGGTGACTACGCGGTGACATTCCACTTTAGCGCCGATGAGCAGAAATTGCAAGAGAAACTGCTGGAGGAGGTGAAGGTGCTGGTGTCGGTGATTATGGCGGATAGCACTTTCCAGAAGGAAGAGGACGATGAGGCGGAGTGGAGGTAAGTTAAGAGTTAAGAATTAAGAGTTAAGAATTAAGAGTTAAGAATTGAAGTAAAGTTTACTGTTTACTGGTTACAGTTTACTGATTGCGCAAGCATGACTAATGCATTCACGCATTCACACATTCAAGCATTCAAAAAAGTTATGAAATTTAGTATATTTAAATCACCGAAAGCGCAGAAGGGAGTGGAGTGCACCTACGAGGTGTATCTTGAAACCGCCAACAGCGAAGAACTTTTGCAACTCTGCAAGGAGATAGCGGCAGAAGAAGACCCCGACAAGCGCGGGGAACTGAAGAAGAGGTTGCCAGTGGTCACGTGGCAGGCGTTCTTCCCCGACCGGCGCATTGCCCGCGAGGCGCAACCCAGCGGACTCTATATGCTGGATATCGATCACGTGGACGACCCCTTCAAACTCTATAGCGAGAAGATTGCCGGAAGGCTCAAAGAGTTGCGCATCGTCTATGTGGGCAAAACGGCTTCCACGCACGGTTTGCGTATCGTAGCCAAGTGTCTGCCGACCTTGAAGAGCATTGCCGACTGCCAGAAGTGGCTGGCGAGTAACCTGAAGGTGGAGTATGACGGAGTGTGCAAAGACTGGGCGCGGTGTTCGTTCCTGGTACACGATTCGTATACCTATTATATGGACAACAAGGCCATCTGGATGGAGAACCCCGAGGAAGGGAGCGTGTATGAAGTTAAAAGTGAAGAGTTAAAAGTTAAAAGTGAGAGCGCCACCATTGACCAGACGGAGGGGCTGTTTGGTGGGCCTACTGACTACAAGGGGGTGCCGTATGAGACGATTGTCAAGGAGTGGTTCTACCATACGGGTGGGGAGCCGACGGAGGGTGAGAGAAACGTGAGGCTGTATCAGCTGGCGCTGCGTCTGCGCTATATCACCGACTTCAACGAGGCGACGATGGTGAGGGTGATGCCCACCTATGGACTGCCCGAGAGCGAGGTGAGGGAGATTGTGCGCCACTCGCTGAGCACCGCACGCGGACAGAACCTTCCCAAGGACCTGCAGGAAACCCTTGAAATGATCGACAAGAAATCAAAAATCATAGGCAATGAAGAAGAAGAAATCCCCGAAGTCATCACTAGCACCGAGACGATGCCGTCCCTTCCTCCAATATTCCGCCAATGGGCGGAAATTGCGCCCGCTGACTTCAAGGCAGCTGTGGTACTATGCCAACTGCCCATACTTGGAGCCCTAGGCTCGCGGCTGCGTTCCGTTTACCTAGATGGGAAGACGCATTCGCCGTCGTTTCAGGTCAGTCTTGAAGCACCACAGGCCAGCGGCAAATCGTTCATCGTGCAGCTGGTGAACTATGAGTTGGCGCAGATGATGGCCAGCGACGAGGTGAACCGCGAGAAAGAGCGTGCGTGGAACGAGAAGATGGCGCAGATAAAACTCACGAAGACGAAAGTGACCGAGAAGCAGCGCGAGGAGATTGGCGAAAAGCCGAAGGGCATTGTGCGCTATGTGCCCGCCACGATGTCGATTACCAAGCTGCTGCAGAGAATGGACGCTGCGCAGGGGTTGCACCTGTTCGCGCTGAGCGAGGAGATAGACACGGTCCACAAAGCGTTCAGCAGGGGTTTCTCGAACTTCTCGGAGGCGTTGCGAGTGGCGTTCGACAACGGGTTGTACGGACAGGATTACGCCAGCGAGAATTCGTGGAGCGGCAATGTGGCGCTGTACTACAACTGCCTGTTCAGCGGGACACCGCGGGCGATGCGGAGGTTCTATCCCGATGTGGAGGATGGCTTGGTGAGCAGGGTGATGTTCGTCACGCTGCCCGACCAGTTCGGCAAGCCGATGCCGGTGTGGGGGAAGTTTGACGAGAAGCAGAAGAAGGTGGTCGACCGCGCGCTGGAGAACCTCAACAACGTGACGCTGGTGGGCGAAGAGGTGCAGCCGGAACACGAGATGAAACTGGACTGGCTGAACACGGCACTCGCCGCGTGGATCAAGAGCCAGCAGGTAGAAGCCCTGAGGCAGAACGACCGCACGAGAGATATCTTCTGCCGCCGAGCCGCGGTGGTAGGCTTCCGGGCGGGAATGATTGCCTGGTTCCTGTGGGACGAGAAGGGGACACCGACCATCCGCAAGAACGTCATCAACTTTGCCACCTGGGTGGCCAACTCGATGCTGAACCAGCACCTGCTGAGGTTCCATGTGGACGGTACGGGCAGCAACATCAACCGATGGGAGAGTGTGCTGAAAGCGTTGCCCGAAGAGTTCACAAGGGCGCAGATTGAGCAGCAACTGTCAGCACAGAATGTTGACACGCCTGTGCGGACGGTAGTGTATCAATGGAAGCTGGCAGGATTTGTGGAAGATGTAGCCGAAGGACGGCTGGCCAACGGCAGAAAAGGTGCCGTGCGATTCAGGAAAAGGGTGTGAGAGCAAATGTTTTCTGATGTTACATTGTGAGAATGTGAAATGTGAAATGTGAAATGCAATGTTTTTACGCTACACTACACAAAGCGCAGTCATTGCCTGCATAGTGGAACGAGGGACTGGCACCTGACATATAACAATTACAGAAGAGTTCTTGTTTTATTTACAGAAGCATTACGGAAAAGACGGAAAGAACCAGAAATTTCTGTGATGCTTCTGTTATTTCTGTCCTTTTCTGTAATCCCCCTACTCAATGTCGTCAAGGATGTTGAGGTAGTTGCGGTAGCGCTCGGCGGGGATGCGTCCGTCGTCGACGGCCTGCATGACGGCGCAGCCGGGTTCGTGGCGGTGGGTGCAGTTGGCGAAGCGGCAGTCGTGGAGCACGGCGCGCATCTCGGGGAAGAAGTGCGAGAGTTCCTGGGCGTTGAAGTCGACCATGCCGAATTCCTTGATGCCGGGGGTGTCAATTAAAAAAGTTAAGAGTTTAGAGTTAAGAGTTAAGAGAGGGACGGGGTGTATCTCGGCGAAGGTGGTGGTGTGGCGGCCTTTGAGGCTCCAGTCGGAGAGGTCGCCGGTACGCAGGTCGAGCCCGGGACAGAGGGCGTTGAGGAGGGCGCTCTTGCCGACACCGCTGTGGCCGCTGAAGAGGACTGTCTTGCCGGCGATGAGTGTGCGCACCTCGTCAAGACCTTGGCCGGTGAGGGCTGAGATTTCGAGGACGGGGTATCCGACGGAACGGTACATCCCGGCGACTTCGTCCTGTAGCGCCTGGAGTTCGGGGTCCACCATGAGGTCGCTCTTGTTGAAGAGGATGGCGGCGGGGATGTGGTAGGCCTCGGCGGTGACCAGCAGGCGGTCGATGAAGCCGGTGGAGGTGCGAGGCAGGCCGAGGGTGGCGACGATGCAGAGGAGGTCGATGTTGGCGGCGATGACGTGGGTTTGTTTAGAGAGTTTGGTGGCGCGGCGCACGATGTAGTTGCGGCGGTCCTGCACCTCGTGGATGATGCCTGTGCCGTCGTCCTGCATCTCGAAGAGCACACGGTCGCCCACGGCCACGGGGTTGGTCTGCTTGTTGCCGCGCAGACGGTAATTGCCGCGCAGACGGCAGTCGACCGCTTGAGTGTTAAGTGTTAAGTGTTTAGTGTTTGGTTGATTATCGATGGGTTGCGTAGCCCCGCTGAACACTGAACACTGCTCACTGAATAATAGTACGCGGTACCAACTGCCGGTGGTTCGTATGACGAGTCCTTCTTGCATTTTCGGGGTGCAAAATTACGAAAACTTTTCCAATTGACAAAAAATGTGTATCTTTGCACCCGTTTTTATGAAGAAGATATTACTCCTGATACTGCTTATAGTGCCCTTGACGGGTGCTGTACATTGCCAACCGCATTGGAACAACCTGAAGGTGTATCGTGTGGGCAAGCTGACACCGCACGACCGTGTGGTGCCCAAGGGCCCGTGGCGCATGAGCCTCAACGGTACCTGGGCGTTCCGCTACTACGACAATCCCGCGCAAGCCACCCTTACCCCCGACCGGTGGGACAGCATCCGTGTGCCGGGCAACATCGAGCTCCAGGGCTTCGGCGTGCCGGTGTATGTCAATATGAAGAACGAGTTCCCGAGCAACCCGCCTTATGCGCCGACCGACTACAACCCCACGGGGGTGTACGCCTGCGACTTTGCGTTGCCGGCGGCCTGGAAGGGACGGCGCACGATAGTGAAGTTCGGTGCTGTGAAGTCGGCCATGTACCTCTACGTCAACGGTCGTGAGGTGGGCTACAGCGAGGATTCGAAGACACCGGCCGAATGGGACATCACACGTTTTCTGCGCGATGGCCGCAACCGCATGACTGTAAAGGTGCTGCGGTGGTGCGACGGTAGCTACTTGGAGTGCCAGGATATGTGGCGCATGAGCGGCATCACGCGCGACGTGGAGCTCTACTCGGTGCCGCAGACCTATATTTCCGACATCAAGATTCTCGCCGACCTCGACACCGTTGACTACCGTACCGGCCGACTCGACGTGATGGTCGACCTGAACCGCAAGGTGCCGGGTGGATATGTCGACCTTCTGTTCAACGGCATCGGCACACGGCACCGTTGCGAGAAAGGCGACTGGTTCGCCATCTTCCCGCAACGGCAAGTCGAAGGGATTATACCTTGGAGCGACAGTACCCCCAACCTCTACGACCTCACGGTGGTGCTCTATGACGGCTCTGGTCGCGAGACCGAGCGTATCACCAAGAAGATAGGCTTCCGCCACCTCGACATCCGCAACGGCCAATTGCGACTCAACGGGCGTCCGATGGAGATACGCGGCGTGAATCGCCACGAGCATTCGATGTATGGCGGCCACTATATCACCCCCGAGGAGATGCGTCAGGATATCGCCCTGATGAAGGAGCTGGGCATCAATGCCGTGCGCACCAGCCATTACCCCGACGACGAGCTGTGGTACGACCTCTGCGACTCGGCGGGCATCTACGTGTGGGACGAGGCCAACGTGGAGAGCCACGCCCAAGGCTACGGCGAGCATTCGTTGGCCAAGAAGGTGGAGTGGAAAGAACCCATCCTCGACCGCATCTACAACATGTATCGGCGCGACCGCAACCATCCGAGCGTCATCGTCTGGAGCCTGGGCAACGAGTGCGGCAACGGCATCTGTTTCCAGGAGGCCTACCGACTCCTCAAAGAGTACGACCCTACGCGTCCTGTGGTATACGAGCGCGCCGAGTTGGACGCCAATACCGACATAGTGGGCATCATGTACCCTTCGGTGCAGTACCTCTCGGAGTATGCGCGCAACCCGAAGAACACACGTCCCTACATCATGGTGGAGTATTGTCACGCCATGGGCAACTCGATGGGTGGCCTGCAGGACTATTGGGACACCATCGACAAGTACCCCCAGCTGCAGGGAGGTTTCATCTGGGACTGGGTGGACCAAGCTTTCCTAATTGAAAATGGAAAATTGAAAGTTGAAAATACCGCTGCTGCTGTCAACTCTGACCTCCGACCTCCGACCTCCGACCTCACATGGTGGGCGGCGGGCGGTGACTTGGGCGAGCTGCCGGGGCTGAAGGACGACGACGCTTTCTGCGCCAACGGTATTATGGCGGCCGACCGCACACCACATCCCCATGCCGCCGAGGTGCAGGCTGTCTACACCCGTGGTCGCCACAATGTGTTCACTCCTGAGCCTTACTGCCTCCATGACACGCTGCCCCTCAAGGGTGCTGTCCGTGTCAACGTCACCAAGCGGGGACTCATGCTGCAGAACAGCCGCTTCCGCCTGACGCTCGACCCCGACGACGGCAGCATTGTGAGCTATCGTTACGAGGGTCGCGAGATGCTGGCAGCGCCGCTGCGGTGCCATTTCTGGCGTCCGCCGACCGAGAACGACCTTGTCGACCCCCTCGGCGTCCGTGCCTGGCAGGGACTCGACCAGCTTGAATCGCGGGTGCTCAATACCGAATACACCCTTTCCAAAGGCAAGGACAGCGCCGAAGTGCAGATGCTGATGCACCTCACCACACCCGACGGCCAACGGCTGCGGGTGAGGCAAGTGCTGCAGGTGGCCGCTGACGGACGCATGCAGTTGAGCTATCTGGTGACGCCCGACGGACATTTCCGTACGCTGCCTAAACTCGGCCTGCAGTTCGGCCTCGACACCTCGTACACGGGTTGTGCCTTCTTCGGCAACATCTATGAGACCTATCCCGACCGGCGGGCCGCCTGGCGCGTCAGTCGCTGGTTCAAGAGCATGGTCGACCTCGCGATGCCGCAGTATGTGGTGCCGCAGGAACAGGGCAACCGTGAGGCGCGCTGGGTGCGATTTAGCGGCGAGGGCAGCCATCTCACCGTCATCAGCCCCGAGGGACAGGAATGGCTCAACTTCAGCGTGCGCTGTTGGAACGACGCCACCCTCACCGCCGCCCGTCGCTGGAACCAGGTGACGGCCGACCCTTACTACACCGTCAACATCGACTACCGCGTGGCCCCTCTGGGCACAGCTACCTGTGGCCCCGGTGTGGACGAGCGCTACACCATCAGCGGTGACAGCACCTATTGCTACCGCTTCATCTTCGACCCCGTGCGCACCGATGCCGAGCGACCCTTCGAAGGTTTCGCACCGCATCCCGACATCGACCGAGGAGTCTTTACCACCGTCGATGCCGACGACGGTCTGCACTTGGTGGTGACCGACGTGGCGGGCGCACTGCAACCGGCCGCTCAGTATGGCCAGGGATATCCCACGGTGCTCACCGATGGGCGCCGCGCCGTTCCGGGCGACTGGCGGCATGGCTGGGTGGGCTACGACGGAGCTGACACCGTCACCCTCACGCTCACCCTCAAGGAGCCGTCCCTCCTGGCCGAGGTCAGCACCGGCATCGGCCACAGCCCCACCGACTGGGTGGTGAAGCCCCTCGACGTGGAGGTATGCTGGAGCAAAGACAGTCTTACATGGAGCCCTTGGCAGAGTCTCGACCTGCCGCATCCGCCCGCCAACCTCTACACCGACAGCCGTCGTCTGCGTTACCAGCTGACGCCCGCCAAGGCCAAGGTAGTGCGCTATGTGCGCCTGCGCTATTCGTGCCGTCCCACCCTGCCCCCGTGGCACCCCTACGCCGGTGAGAAGGCTTGGCTGATGATTGACGAGATAGAACTAAGAACGAAGAATTAAAAATGAAGAAATAAGAATGAGGAAAGGAACATACCTATTCATGGCTTGCCTGCTGGTGGCGCTCACGGCAACGGCCCAAGTGAAGATCCCCAAAGGTGCCAACGAGTTCACCTATTGGCAGATTGAGTACGGCGAACAGAACGACACCACAGAAGTCTATGTGCACCGCGACAACGACGTCGTTACCATCGTCACGCAGCAGCCCAAGGGCAAACTCATCCCCGGCTACGCGCAGACCGTCACCGAGGTAGACTATGCACAGGACAGCATAACAGTCAACGCTTACTATGACGACTCCATCTACTTCTACCGCACGGGCTTCTCGCGCAACGATCTGGAGTGGAAAAAGGAAAACGGAAAGTGGAAAACCTCCGTCAACAGCAACACGCTGGAGTTCGAAATGGACGAAAAGGCACCTGTCAACGTCAATCCTCTGCCCCACTACGGACTGAACAAAGGGGTGTTACGCTCGTTTATTCGCAACGGGCAGAAACGCCTCGTGCTGGCCAAAGCGGAGAAAATAAGTTGGGGTTTCTGCCGTCCATCATCAATAATACTTCCTTCGCGCCGCGTCACTCCTCGCGAGCTTGACCGAATCATGAAGGAGCGCCTCGTCGTCACCACCCGCATCTTCGACCACGAGCAGATATGCTGGGGCAAGAAGAATGCACATATCGACGGTGGCATTCGTGCCATTCCGGCCGACACTGTGCTGCACTACGCCGGCGGCACCCTCATCCTCAAAAAGGTCAAACTGCCCCGTCTGCCGCACCACTACCAGCACTTCGTGGAGATACACCAGCAGAGCAATGGCGATGCCTACGACCGCACTGGCTCGCTCTTCATCGTCACACCGGGCTTCTTCGAAGGCATCAACCAGCATCCCGACTCTCTGCCCACCTTCGTCGGCCGTGACGGCCAGCGCTACCAGGGCATGATCTCGCAGACAGGCTACGATGCGCCACTCGAGCTGGTGCGCTTCTTCACCCCCTTCGGCGTGGGCCACTTCAACGACCGCATGAAAGGCTACGGCATCGACTGGCGCGACGAGACTTTCTACCGTCAGGAGATTACCGACCTCTACTACCGCTGCATGGATGACCAGAGTGTATGCATCGGCATATGGATTGGCAACTACGACGCCGGCGGCCATCGGGTCACCGTGGATATTAAGTCGTATCCCAACGATTACGTGTGGGAGGAACCGGGAAAAGAGAGTGAATTCCCCGGCGAAGTCGTCTCTCTCTTCAACACCTGCAATGTCCTCGAAATGGCCGGGCAGAACTACGGAAAGCTCTTCGCCACCGACTCGCTGACGGTAACATTCAGACTTGAAGACATCGATCAGTCTGCCGAGTTGCGTTACATCAGCACCGGCCACGGCGGCTGGGGCGAGGGAGACGAGTTCGTGCCCAAGACCAACACCATCCTTATTGACGGCAAGCCCGCCTTCACCCACACCCCCTGGCGGCAGGATTGCGGCTGCTATCGCGACCTCAACCCCGTCAGCGGCAACTTCTGGAACGGCCTCTCCAGCTCCGACTTCTCGCGCTCCGGCTGGTGCCCCGGCACGGCCACGCAGCCCGTCTACTTCGACCTCTCGCCCTGGGCCGACGGCCGCGAGCACACCCTCACCGTGGCCATCCCGCAGGGCAAGCCCGTCGAGGGAATGTTCTCCCACTGGGCCGTCAGCGGCACCCTGATTATCGAATACTAACCACTGCATACTTAACACTAACCACTTACCACTTCCCACTCACCATGGAGCCCACCTACGCCTTGAACCGCAGCTACTGGGACAGCCCTGCCGACTGTCTGCAGCAATGGCTCGATGCCTATGCCGCCATCGGCGAGCGCCATCCAGAATCGGCAGCCACCGTCGAGCGGCTGACGGCCCGCATCCGCAAGGCCTACAGCCTGTATCAAGGTCTGGCTAATCTGGGCAGTACCCCCGACGACACCGTCTATGCCGGGCGTGTGGAGCAGGAGAACAGCTATTATCGTCAGGCCAAAAGCCTCGACGGCGACTTCCCCTTGGGCGATGAACGCGAGGTCTTCGAAGCCCGCTACCTATTCTCCATCCGTGAGATGGCTTGGCTGCAAGCCGGTCTGGCCGCTGAAATCGACCCGGCCGACCTCACCGAGGTGCCTCGCGGCAAGGTCTACACCATCGGTGACCCGCGTGACCTCAGCGACGAAGAACTGCTACAAGGACGCACCACCTTCCTCAACAGGATGAAAAATAATTCACCCCACGTGTGACAAATCGACGCTGTGGGCGTTTAATAAGGGTGAACCCGACAACACGATGGACGAGCATCCTTTCATAGAACTCATCGAGCGACACTCGGCAGCCATCGAGCGCGTGTGCCGCTCGTTCTGTTCCGTCCGCGAAGACCGTGAGGATCTGCGGCAGGAGATACTGGCGCATCTTTGGTCAGGATGGAAGAACTACCGACCCGACAACAAACCAATCACATGGGTCTACCGCGTGGCGATGAATACTGCCATCAGCTGGCGACGGCATAGGAAGCGTCAGGTGGATACTATGCCACTCGACGGTTTCGATCTGCCGGACGACCCTATTGCAAGGGAGCAATCGGCCCATCTGAAAGTGCTGATTGCACAACTGTCCGTCGGCGAACAGCGGCTTGTCAATCTTTACCTTGATGGCTTCACCACCGAGGAAATCGGTCGGCTGATGGACATCAGCCAAACCAACGTCACCACGCGGATTAATCGTATTAAAGAAAAACTGAAAAAGATAAACAGTATATGAATACAGACCATCTTATAGAACAGATACATGCCGCCAACGCGCAGAGGCGCAGAGAGGAGCATCGCAGGACGCGACATGTTGTCTGGCGCATTGCCCTGCCTACGGCCGCCGCTGCTGCCATCCTGCTCATTGTTCTGCTGCCGCATGGCAACAAGGTGCAGGCCGCCGCCCCCGCCCCGGGCATCTACTGCAACAGCCAGTGCAACCCCGACGACGTGCTGGCCCTCATCGACAACAACATCAACCATATCAGAAGCATACGATCGTTATGAAACACATCGCATTTTTTGTTTGCCTGTTGACAGTTGGCATTGCTGCCCATGCACAGACTGCCCTCTACAAGCATTATGCCAACCGGCAGGGCATAAAAGCCTATTGTGTCGAGCGCTACCCCCTTTCGTGTGGCGACATTGTGACAGTCACATTCTTCGAGGCCGAAGACAAGGAGACCTACGACTCGTTGCGCAGCGAGCTGATACACCTCCCCTACACTCCACGCAGAGGGAGCATCGATGGCACTGTGGAATATAATCCATCTCCACGATGGCAGCAGGTACGGGAGAAGACAGAAAAGAAAAAGGCAGAGAAGGAAATGAAAAAGAGAGAGAAGGAACTGCATATCGACTCGTTGAGACGTATAATAGGTCTCGCACCCAAACATCTCGTTGTCTTCAACGCCGATGCCTTCCCCGGTGACGAGGGCTACTACGCCATCTATTGTCCCTCCGACCGCATGGTGATACTGATATTTCATATCACCAGCGACGCCGAGAGCCTCAAGGTGGCAGGCCACATGATGTCTACCGAGTTTGAAACCGAAAAGTAAAAGCACTATGAAAAAGGCACTGCTTCTCCCCCTCTTGCTGCTCCCCATGTTGACCTGGGCACAGACCTCCGACAGCGTAAGCCAGGCCAAACTGGACAGCATCGACGCCAAGATGCAGCTCATGAAGCTGAAGGAAATCAGCATTTCCGCCCCCAAGCCTGTCTACAGCATGACCGGCGAGGTGGTCAACTACAACGTCGAGAACGACGAGACGGTGGCTGGCCTCACCGCATGGGATGCTATCCGCAACGCACCCTCCGTGCAGATCGACCTGGAGGGGAACCTCTCCATGCGCGGCTCCGACCACGTCGACGTGTGGCTCAACGGCCGCCCCACCGGTATGAACGGCCCCACGCTGAAAGCCTTTTTCGAGAGCATGCCCGCCGAGGCGTTGACCCGCGTGGAGGTCATCAAGAACCCCTCGGCCAAATACATGGTGGCCGAAGGACACCACATACTTAACATCGTCACCTCGGCCCGCCTGCGCACCAGCGAACTCTGGCTCCTGGGCCTCAGCGGCAACACGCGCCCCTATTACTCCCCGTGGTTCAGCTATGTGCGCAACACCGACCGCCTGAAGTTCTCCTTCCACCTGGCCGGCAGCCGCAGCCATTTCATCAACGACGGCAGCGGCGGCTACACCCTTACCTCCGGCGACGACACCACCAGCCAACGCACCTACCGCAGCCACTCCGACGGGTCGAGCTATTTCGGGAACAACAACATCAATATCGATTACAAGATTGACTCCGTCACCGACTTCAACCTCATGTCGTGGAACATGCTGCAGGGACGCTACAACGACCGCTACGGCTACCGCTACGAGCAGTGGGACTACCTGCCCGACACCGCCCACTACCGCTACCTCGACACCTCCGACAGCCGATACTACAGCGTCAACGGCTTCACCAATTTCGACATCAAGCGTCGCCTGCCCGGCCGCAAGGGGCACAACATCACCCTGGGCGGAACGTGGAACTATCTGTTCAGCGCCCATCACAACGAGAGCCAACGCCTCATCTCCCTGGCCGAGGGCAACCCCGCAGCCCTCCTCCTCGAGCCCTACGACCGCACCAACGACAACCACTACAACCGCAACACCGTCGACCTCTCGCTGCGTTACAACCGACCCCTCGGTCCCCACGACGAGCTCTCCATCCGCCTCGGCGGCCGCCCCTACGGAAACAGCCACCGCGACCGCAACATTCGCCTCGCCGACATGACCCCCGGTGCGGGGACGCACCCCGACACGTTGCGCAACTACGTGAGCGACTACCACACCCGAAGCCTCTATGCCAGCCTCTCGTTGCGCCACGAGTGGGAACGCACCACCCTGGGCGCCGACCTCCATGCCTCGCACGACTGGCTCCGCATCGACAACCGCGGTCTCTTCCCCGACGACACCCTCTTCCGCTTCGTCGCCCTCGAACCCTCCTTCTCGCTCACCCATCGCACCCCCTCCATGCACTATTTCCGCTTCAACTACTCCTACTCGCTCTCCACCCCCTCGGGTGGCGACCTCACCGTGAGCCGCATTTATGGTGACGACTCCTACTCCGTCGGCAACCGCCATCTCGGCAACGCCGCCACCCACAAGGCCTCGCTCTCCTGGAACCGCTATTTCGAGAAAATCGGCAACGTCAGCATCGAAGCCTACGCCAATAGCACCTCGGGTGGTATCGAGAGCATCACCGCCTCGACACCCGCGGCCGACCCCTTCCTGGGCCGCGTCATCACCTACTCCATGCCCTTCAACATCGCCTCCTCCTACAAGGTGGGAGCCGACGCCAACTTCACCTACCGCCCCGCCGCGTGGGCCAGACTGAGCCTCAACGCCAGCCTCTTCCAGCAGGGCTATCATGTGGAGGGCGAACTTTGGCAGGAACGCTTCTCGTGGACCCTCTATGCCCGCCTCTGGGCCAAGGTGGCCAAGCTGGTCAACCTCGACGCCAACGTCAACTACGGCACGCCCACCCTCGGACTCTACACCACCCGCGAGCGCAACGTCACCGTCGACCTCGGAGTTTCAGCCACCCTCCTCGACGGCCGCCTCTCCCTCCGCGCCAGCGTCAGCGACCTCTTCGACAGCAACCGCTACCTCGAGACCGTCAGCGCACCCACCGTCGCCGCCACCGAGTCGAACCACTCCGTCTCCCGCTTCATCACCTTCGGACTCACCTGGCGCATCGGCAAGCTCGACCTCGAATATCAGGCCCATGGCGGCGCCGCTGGACAATGAATGCAATTTTTTTCGTATCTTTGCAGTCGGAAAGATGACAAGTAAAAATACTGCAACATGAAGAAAACCATTCTCTTGACCACCGTCCTCCTTTTGGCTGCGGGTACTGCTTTCGCCCAGCATGGGCATGGCAACTGCGGCAACTGCCCGCACCGTCAGCAGCACCAACAGCACGGCCGCCATCAGCAAGCCCAGGCTGGCGTCTCCTTCGACCAGGCCCTCGCCAAAGCCTTCCCCGCCATGCTCAGCACCAAGAAGGAAGGCCGCTGGACCGCCGTCTACGACGCCCAAAAGAAACTCCTCGGCTATGCTGTGGCCAGCAAGCCCGCCTCCGACGGCATCAAAGGCTATGCCGGCGAGACCCCCGTCATGATAGCCTTCAACGCCAAGAAGCGCATCGCCGGCGTCTACCTCCTCGCCAACCAGGAGACCCCGGGCTTCGTGCAGCGCGTCGAGCAGGCCGGCTACTTCAACAGCTGGAACGGCCTCACCGTCAAGAAAGCACTCAAGAAGAAGGTCGACACCGTCAGCGGCGCCACCTTCACCTCGCGCGCCGTGGCCGAGAGCGTCCGCGCCGCCCTTGCCACCCTCTGACGAATACCGGAAGCGGGTGCCCGCGGAAAGTGTTAACAACTGTTAACCCACCAGCCGGTGTTTTCGTCCGTACATCTCCGACTCATCTCCGTATCAACTCCGATACAACTCCGATGATGGTCCGACTACAGTCGGACAAAACACGTGGTTATCATTGAGTTAATGTGATTATGGTACGATATTCATGTAAATCAAGTGGTTACGAAATTGTGCCGATTTCCGCTCCCGACTGTGCGTGACGGTCGCTCTGCCATGGGGAAATGTGAAGAAATGTTAAATCACAACCTTTTGACCAGGGGGCGGCGAAAATAAATCTTGCCGGTTTCAAAAAAAGTTGTATCTTTGCAGCGGGGAAAACAAATAAGTATGAAGAAGTTTCTATATTACAGTCTTTTGTTGACGGCTTTTTTCTCGTGCCAACGTGCGGAGGAATTATTAATCGGAGAATGATTATGAAAAGAGTAGTTTTTCTGATGCTGTTGGCATTGTTTTCGTTTGCGTTTACATCGTGCGACCCGTGGTATCCTACCTATAATATCCGACTATGTTTTAAGGTGGAAAATATGGCAGCGATGCCAATTTATATTGAGTTTTACCGATTGACAGGTTGGCGCAGTATAAATGACACTGCTGTATGGAATGAGTGGTACCCCTATTTGTTTCCTTTGGGAGAAGAGGATTTGAGATGTGATAATCATTCAACAATGGTGCGTAGGGCAAAAGCTCTTGTAAATCCTGGTTTTATTTGCACGGATATTTTTCATATCGTCTATGGATATGTGGATAATTGGGAGGAAAAATCGTGCTATGGAGATGTATCATTGTATAACTTACGTGACACAACCATGTTTTCGTTTTCTGTCTATGAGGAGGGTATGCCGTTTGTGGAGCACGTGTGGATGCAGGATACGACAGACATGCGTCCGCGGGCCGATTACGTCAGCGAGTTCTACATCACCATCACCGACTCCAATCTGGCGGCGATGCAGAAAGACTACTCGATGCTGGAGAAGTTCCCCCAATACTATGGGGGCCAGGGAAAATAAATATTTGCAGGTTTCGACAATGCGAAATGAAATTAAGCTGAGAGTGAATGAAACGTATCATGAAAGAATAGATGAATTATTTGAAACCCTAATTGATGAGTAAAATGATAAGGAAATACAATTATCTCGTGCTGGTGTTTTTTGTTTCTTTGTTTGTGGCATGCGACCCAGTATCATGCTATGAAACAGTGTATGATGTTCGTATCTTTTATTATGCAAAAAACGAATCCAGGACTGGTATTGTCCTCGAATTGTATCGTGTTAATGGATGGGAGTGGACACATGACACTGCTGCATGGAATGAGGAGCACTCTCGGCTGTGGTCACTGACGGATAATGATGTTTTTTTTGAGACGGACGGCTCTTTCTCTATTAGACGTGTTAGAACAGAAATCGAATATGGAGAACCAATGCAAGAAATGTATAATAGTTTTGGTGGAGAATATTCATGCAATTTCGAGTCAAGGATTAATGATACGAGAGGCTGGTTAACAATATACAATCTACAAGATACCTCGAGATATTCGTTTTCTGTCTATGAGGAGGGGATGCCGTTTGTGGAGCATGTGTGGATGCAGGATACGACAGACATGCGTCCGCGGGCCGATTACGTCAGCGAGTTCTACATCACCATCACCGACTCGAACCTGTCGGCGATGCAGAAGGACTATACCATGCTTGAGAAGTTCCCCCAATACTATGGCACCGCAGGAAAATAAATTTTGCCGGTTTCAAAAAAAGTTGTACTTTTGCAGCGGAATGAGAGAGGTCGAAAGCCTCTCTTTTTGTTGATTATGATAGAGAAAATCAAGATATTAGAACTGGTTAATCAGGCGCTGGAAGGCAGCGATAAGTTCCTCGTAAGCCTCAAAGTAACGCCCGACAACCGCATTTATGTCGACATCGACGGCGACAACGGCGTCACCATCGACGACTGTATCGAACTGAGCCGCGCTATCGAGAGCCAGCTGGACCGCGACGCTGAGGATTTCGCCCTCGACGTGAGCTCGGCGGGTGCCGACCAGCCGCTGAAGTTGACGCGTCAGCTGGTGAAGAACATCGGGCGCGAGGTGGAGGCCGTCACCTTCGACGGGCAGAAGACCGTCGGCGAGCTGACGGCGGCCGACGAGGCCAGCGTCACCCTGCGCACCCCCGGCACCAAGAAGCAGCCCCCGCAGGAGGTGGTGCTGCAGCGCAGCGATGTGAAGAGCATCAGGGTGGTGATTAAGTTCTAGAATGTGTTAATGCGTTAATGTGTTAATGCGTTAGTGATTGAGAAAAAAGAACAAACAAACAACGATATGGCAAAGAACCAAGACTTGAGCAGTTCCTTTCAGGAATTCAAAGAGTTTAAGAACATTGACCGCGAGACGCTGATGCGCATCCTGGAGGAGGTGTTCCGTGCCGCGCTGGCCAAGCACTACGGCTCGGAGGACAACTTCGACATTATCGTCAACATCGACAAGGGCGACTTGGAGATTTTCCGTAACCGCACCATTGTCAACGATGGCGAGGTGAAGGACCCCACACGCGAGATTGCGCTGAGCGAGGCTTTGAAGATTGAGGACGACTTCGAGGTGGGCGAGGAGCTTTCGGAACCCATCCTGATGAGCGAGTTCGGCCGCCGCGAAATCCTGAGCATCCGCCAGAACCTGGTGGGTAAGATTCAGGACTACGAGAAGAGCCTCGTCTTCCAGAAATACAAAGAGAAGGTGGGCGAGATTATCGTGGGCGAGGTCTACCAGCCTTGGAACAAGGAAATCCTGGTGCTCGACGAGGAGAAGATTGAACTCATACTGCCCAAAAGCGAACAGATTCCGAGCGACCACTACCGCAAGGGCGACACCGTGAGGGCCGTGGTGCTGAAGGTGGAGATGAAGAACAACAATCCTATCATCGTCCTCAGCCGCACTAGCCCCATCTTCCTGGAGCGTCTGCTTGAGGCCGAGGTGCCGGAAATCTACGACGGTCTTATCTCGATTCGCAACATCGTCCGTCAGCCTGGCGAGCGCGCCAAGGTGGCAGTGGAGAGCTACGACGACCGCATCGACCCCGTCGGTAGCTGCGTGGGTGTGAAAGGTGGCCGCATTCATGGCATCGTGCGCGAGCTGCGCAACGAGAACATCGACGTGCTCAACTACACGCCGCGTGTCGACCTGATGATTCAGCGTGCCCTCTCGCCGGCCAAGGTGAGCAGCATCAAGATCAATGAGGAGGAGAAGAAAGCCGAGGTGTTCATGCAGCCCGACCAGGTGAGCCTGGCCATCGGCAAGGGCGGCTACAACATCAAGCTGGCCTCCAAGCTGGTGGGCTACGAAATCGAAGTCTACCGCGACACCGACGAGGACTACGACGATGTGGCCCTCCAGGAATTCAACGACGAAATCGAGCAGTGGGTCATCGACGAGCTCATCAAGATTGGCTGCGACACCGCCAAGAGCGTGCTCGCCCTGCCCAAGGAGGAACTCATCACCCGCACCGACCTCGAAGAGGAAACCATCGACCACGTGCTCGAGGTGCTCAATGCAGAGTTTGAATAAAGAAAGACCTTTAAGACCTTTAAGGGACCCTTAACGACATAAACTAAAAAAGAAAGGACTCGACGATATGGCAAGTTTCAGACTGAACAAGGTGGCCAAAGACTTCAACGTGGGTGTGCAGACCCTCGTGGAGTATCTGGCCAAGAAGGGGCACCAGGTGGAACCCAGCCCCAACACGAAGATTAGTGAGGAACAGTATGAACTGTTGGCCACTGCGTTCCAAGGTGAGCGCAAGGTGAAGGAAGAAGCCGACAAGATAGAGCTGATGACCAGCGGCAGCAACCGCGTGGTGGAGGCTGGCAGCAGGCCTGAACCCGAGTCCGAGTCCGACGAGGTTGTCATCAAGACTTACAAGGCCCCCAAGGCTGTCGAGTCAACGCCTGCTCCGGAACCCGACGTCGAGGTGGAATTCGAGGTCGAGGAAACCGTCGAGGTGGTGCCCGAGGAAGAGGTCGTCACCCCCGAGCCCGAGGTGACGGAAGAGGCACCGGCCGAAAAGGCCGAGGAGCCCGCTCCCGTCGCTGCCGACCCCAATAGCCCCTTCAACGTGGTGGGCAAGATCGACCTCAGCGCCATCAACCAGCGCATGCGGCCAGACAAGAAGAAGAACAAGAAGAAGGAACCCGCTGTGTCGCCAGCTGCCGCCGCCAAGTCGAAGGACAAGGTCCAGAAGGAGGAGGCTCCCAAGCCCGCCGCTCCCGCCAAGCCCGAACCGCAGGTGGCCCCGCAGCCCCAAGCGCCCGTCGCAGCCCCCGAACCCGTCGCAGTCGAACAGCCGGCCAAACCTGAACCCGAGTTCATCGAGACCCAATACACCAAGCTCGAGGGTCCCAAGGTGCTCGACAAGATTGACCTCAGCCAGTTCTCCAAGGACGGCGCCGACACCCCCGGCAGCAAGCGCAAGCGCAAGCACACCAAGAAGGAAGCCGTCAGCGCCTCCGAGGTGAAGAAGATTGGCGCCGAGGTGGCCAAGAAGGAGAGTAAAGAGAAGGAGAAATCCCGCAAAGACAGCCAGAAGAACGCCGCCCAGCAGCAACAGGCTCCCAACAAGAAGAAGAAAAAGAAAGAGGAGAAGAAGCCCGTCGAGATTGACGACAACGAAATCGAGAAGCAGATCCGCGACACCCTCGCTCGCCTCTCGCCCATGGGCAAGTCGAAGACCTCCAAGCACAACCGCGAGAAGCGCCAGAAGGTGCATGCCCAGATGGAGGAGGAGATGATGCACGAGATGGAGCAGCAGAACGTGCTGCAGGTGACCGAGTTCGTCACCGCCAACGAGTTGGCCACCATGATGAACGTCCCCGTCACCAAGATCATCGCCACCTGCATGTCCGTCGGCATCTTCGTCAGCATCAACCAGCGCCTCGACGCCGAGACCATCAAACTCATCACCGACGAGTTCGGCTTCCAGGTCAACTTCGCCGACGAGGATGTGGTCAACACCATCCACAAAATCGAGGAGGAAGACCGTCCCGAGGACCTCGTGCCGCGCAACCCCATCATCACCGTCATGGGTCACGTCGACCACGGTAAGACCTCGCTGCTCGACTATATCCGCAAGACCAACGTCATCGCCGGCGAGGCGGGCGGCATCACCCAGCACATCGGTGCCTACGAGGTGCAGACCGCCGACGGCCGCAAGATCACCTTCCTCGACACCCCCGGCCACGAGGCTTTCACCGCCATGCGTGCCCGTGGTGCCAAGATGACCGATATCGCCATCATTGTCATCGCCGCCGACGACAAGATCATGCCGCAGACGGTCGAAGCCATAAACCATGCCCAGTCGGCAGGTGTGCCCATCGTCTTCGCCATCAACAAGATTGATAAGCCTGGTGCCGACCCCGACCGCATCAAGACCGAGCTGGCCAACATGAACCTCCTCGTCGAGGAATGGGGCGGTAAATACCAGAGCCAGGACATCAGCGCCAAGAAGGGTATCGGCGTCGAGGAGCTGCTGGAAAAAGTTATCCTCCAGGCCGACATCATGGAGCTGAAGGGCAACCCCAACAAGCGCGCCAAGGGCGTCGTCATCGAGAGTTCGCTCGACAAGGGTCGCGGCTATGTCGCCAAGCTCCTTGTGCAGGAAGGCACCATCCGCAAGGGCGACCCCATCGTGGCCGGTGCCATCGCAGGCCGCGTCCGCGCCATGTACAACGAACGCAACCAGGAGGTCACCTCCGCCGGTCCCTCGCAGCCCGTGCTGCTCCTCGGCCTCACCGGCGCCTGTCAGGCAGGCGACACCTTCAACGTCATGGAGAACGAGAAGGAAGCCAAAGACATCGCCGCCAAGCGTACCCAGCTGCAGCGTGAGCAGGGCATCCGCACCCAGACCCACCTCACCCTCGAGGAGATTGGTCGCCGTCGCGCCCTCGGCAACTTCAAGGAGCTCAACATCATCGTCAAAGGCGACGTGGACGGCTCCGTCGAAGCCCTCAGCGACTCGCTCATCAAGCTCGGCAACGAAGAGGTGCAGGTCAACGTCATCCACAAGGGTGTGGGTCAGATCTCGGAGAACGACGTCACGCTGGCTATGGCCTCCGACGCCATCATCATCGGCTTCCAGGTGCGTCCCAGCGTGGGCGCCCGCAAGATGGCCGAGACCGAGCATATCGACATCCGCCTCTATAGCATCATCTACGACGCCATCAACGAGCTCAAGGACGCCATCGAGGGCATGCTCGCTCCCGAGACGCAGGAGAAGATCGTCGCCAACCTCGAGATCCGCGAGACCTTCAAGATCAGCAAGGTCGGCACCATCGCCGGCTGTATGTGCCTCGACGGCAAGATCAACCGCCAGAGCAACATCCGCATCATCCGCGACGGCATCGTGGTCTACACGGGCAAGCTCGCCTCCCTCAAGCGCTTCAAAGACGACGTCAAAGAAGTTGTCAGCGGCCAGGATTGCGGCTTGAACATCGAAAACTACAACGACATCAAGGTCGGCGACATCGTCGAAGCCTACGAGGTGATAGAGATCAAGCGCAAGCTTTGATAGGTTATAGGTTATAGATTATAGCATGTACTAAGCCCCGTAGGGGCGGCAGCGAATAGGCAGGGGTGAAGCGCAGCGTAACCCCTGCACACCCAACCACCCACCACCTAAGCCCCGCAGGGGCGGCAGAAAAAGGAAATGACAAAGAATCTCTACATAATAGCAGGTTGCAATGGAGCTGGCAAGACGACAGCTTCCTACACCATACTGCCTGAGATTCTTGACTGCCGCGAGTTCGTCAACGCCGACGAGATTGCCCGCGGCCTGTCGCCGTTCAATCCCAACAGCATGGCCATAGAGGCCGGTAAACTAATGCTGAAACGCATAAAGGAGCTGCTCAGCCGCGATGAATCCTTTGCCATAGAAACTACCCTCGCCACACGCTCTTATGTCAACCTTGTACATCAGGCGCAGGGGAAGGGGTACCTTGTCACTCTTGTGTTCTTCTGGCTCAACAAACCGGAATTAGCCCTTCAGCGCATTGCAGCACGTGTCAGAAACGGAGGCCATGACATACCCGAACAGACAGCACGCCGTCGCTATGTTGCCGGAATCAACAACCTCTTCGACCTTTTCATCCCCGCCGTTGATTATTGGATGATATACGACAACAGCGAATCGCCGTGCCTCCCTGTTGCACAAGGTAAAGCCACCCTGACCACAACAATCTACGACGAGAATAAACTTAACAAAATCAAGAGTTATGTCAGAGAAAGATGAAAAACTGCTAACCGAGAAATTGTTATATGGATTGAAACTCTCCGAGCGTCGCATGCTCGAAGAGAAAGCCCTGCATGGAGAGGACATTGTCGTCTGCGATGCCGACAACAACATCCACCGCATACCCGCCAGCGAAGCATTAAAGAAACTTCCCGCTATACAATAAAGCATCACGCTTCGCGTTAAATAGAGAACCTGCTCCTGTAGTTCAATGGATAGAATAGAGGTTTCCTAAACCTTTGATCAGGGTTCGATTCCCTGCGGGAGTACAAAAGCGAAAAGGGCGACCGACTGGATCGGTCGCCCTTTGCTTGTTGTCAGTGTCGAGGGGTCCTCAACAGGCATACAATGCCACGAGGGCTTCGTATTTCTCTTGCTTGCCGCTGGTGACGGCGGGTTCGCCCACTTGCTTGCCGTAATTGTAGATCTGTTCGAAAGTGAGCTTGCCCTCCTCGAAGTTCTTGCCGATACCGCTGTCGAACGAGGCGTAGCGCTGACGCTTCATCTCGGGCAGGGGACTGTTCTGCAATAGGTCGGCGGCGCAGAGCAGGGCGCGGGCCATAGCGTCCATACCGCTGATATGGGCGATGAAGATGTCGTCGGGATCGGTGCTGTTGCGACGCAGCTTGGCGTCGAAGTTGGTGCCGCCGGTGGTGAATCCGCCGCCACGGATAATCTCCATCCAGGCCTGCGTCAGCTCGTAGTTGTCGATGGGGAACTGGTCTGTGTCCCAGCCGTTTTGTGCGTCGCCACGGTTGGCGTCGATGCTGCCTAGCATGTCGGCGTCGACGGCGCAGGCCAGCTCATGCTCGAAGGTGTGGCCCGCCAGGGTGGCGTGGTTCACCTCGATGTTGACCTTGAAGTCCTTGTCCAATCCATGTGCGCGGAGGAAGGCGATGACCGTCTCGGTGTCGACATCGTATTGGTGCTTCATGGGCTCCATGGGCTTGGGCTCGATGAGGAAGGTGCCCTTGAATCCGTGGGCGCGACCGTAGTCGCGGGCGGCACGCAGCATGGTGGCCAGATGCTCCTTCTCGCGGCGTTGGTCGGTGTTCAGCAGGCTCATATAGCCCTCGCGGCCACCCCAGAAGACGTAGTTCTCGCCCCCCAGTTTGATGGTGGCGTCGATGCTGTTTTTGATTTGCACCACGGCGCGGGCCACCACGTCGAAGTCGGGGTTGGTGGCGGCACCGTTCATGTAGCGCTTGTGGCCGAAAACATTGGCAGTGCCCCACAGCAGGTGGATGTCGGGATACTGACGCATCTTCTCCAGCGCATAGTCGGTGATAGCCTGCATACGCTCTTCATACTCCTGCACGGTAGCACCTTCCTCGATGAGGTCCACGTCGTGGAAGCAGAAGTAGTGGATGCTCAGTTTGTCCATCAATTCGAAGCCGGCATCCATCTTGTCCTTGGCGCGCTGCAGAGGGTCGGTGGCACGATCCCATTCATAGCTGCGGGTCTGTCCGCCGAAGGGGTCGGCGCTGGCCTGGCCCAGTGTGTGCCACCATGCCATGGCGAAGCGCAGCCAGTCCTTCATCTTCTTGCCCATCACCTCGCGCTCAGGGTCATACCAGTGGAAGGCCATCACATTCTTGCTTTCGGTTCCCTCGAAGGGGATCTTCTTGATCTGAGGAAAATACTCTTTTGCCATATCTGAAATGATTGCGTTATTGTGTAATTGTGTTGGTATTCGATGCGTCAAATGTATGGATGTTTGTGTCCAATATCGATTTCCAGCGGGCATAGGCCTCGCGGGTGGTGCCGCTGTGCTCGGGTTCGACCCTGAGCAGGCATTGCAGCGAGGCAAAGGCCTCGTCGGGTGTGTGGTATATTCCTGCTCCCAGGCCGGCGCCGCGTGCGGCTCCGACACTTCCGTCGGTGTCGTAGAGCTCGATGGTGGCACCGCTGACGTTGGAGAGGGTCTGCCGGAACAGCGGCGAGAGAAACATATTGGCCTTGCCGGCACGTATCACGTGTACGTCACCCATCTTCTCCATCCCATATATCAAGGCGAAGGCCACGCCCTCCTGTGCTGCACGCAGCAGGTGGGCCTGTCCGTGGCGGTTGAGGTCGATGCCGTGGATCGAGGAGCCGATGTTGCGGTTGAGCAGCACGCGCTCGGCACCGTTGCCGAAGGGGAGGATGGTGAGTCCGTCGCAGCCGATGGGTGCTTGGGCCGCGAGGGTGTTGATCTCATCGTAGGTCGCTGTCGGGGCCACCTGACGCTTTATCCATGCGTTCATGATGCCACAGCCGTTCACGCAGTGCATCACACCCAGATAGTGGTTGACATGCAGGAAGACATTCAGTCCGCTTGCCGCCTGCCATTCGCCGCTTGCCACTCCGTACACTACGCCGCTGGTGCCTGCGGTGGCGGCCACCTCGCCCGGGTTGAGCACGCCCAGCGAGAGGGCGTTGTTGGGTTGGTCGCCGGCGCGGTAGGCAACGGGGATGCCGGCCGGGATACCGAGTTCGGCGGCAGCCTCGCGGCTCACACGGCCTTGCTCGCCGAAGGTAGGTACCAGTGGGGATATGATGTCCTCAGGGAATCCAAAGTGGGTCATCATCGCGGAGCTGACGCACTTCGTGTCGAAGTCCCACAGCATCATCTCGCTCAGGCCGCATGCTGTTGTGGCTGGGGTGCCGGTGAGGCGCAGGGCGAGGTAGTCGCCAGGGAGGAGAATGTATCTGATGCGGTCGAAGAGGGTCGGCTCGTGTTCCTTGACCCAGGCCAGTTTGGCGGCGGTGAAGTTGCCCGGCAACGGGGCGTGCTCGCCATAGGGGACACCGCGCGAGTCGCACCAGATGATGGCGTCGCGCAGGGGCTGCAAATCTTTGTCCATACAGACGAGGCCATGCATCTGATAGCTGATGCCGATGGCGGCGACGGAGTGGAGCGTGGAGGGTGGGGTGAGGTGGGCGAGCTTGCGCAGCGCTTCCTTGAAGTAGCACCACCAGTCGTCGGCTTTCTGTTCGGCCCAGCCGGGCTGCAAGGCTTTGATGGGGGCTTCCGTCTCTGGCCAGTGTGCCGTTGCTTTGCACTCGCCGCTGTCGGCATCCACCAGCGCTACCTTCACGCTGCTGCTCCCTAGGTCAATCCCCAAAAGATATTTCATCCTAATTTCCAATTTCTGATTTCTAGGTTCTGCTTCCCTTTACATCTTCCGCTTCCACAGTCTTGTCATGTCTTCCAGCGTCTTGCCCTTGGTTTCGGGCACCAGCCGCCAGACGAAGATGGCCGCCACGATGCACATCACGGCATAGAGTCCGTAGGTAAACCAATGACCAAAGTTATCACCTGGTGTGAGGTGCATATTGAACATTGGCACGAAGGTGCTGCTGACGATGAAGTTGAAGATCCACTGGGCGGCTACGGCGATGGCCACCGCTGCGCCGCGGATGGTGTTGGGGAAGATCTCGGCGATAAGCACCCAGCAGATGGGGCCCCACGAGAACATGAAGGCTGCAGAATAAAGCATGATGGACAGCATCGTCACCAGCTGCATCCCGTCGACGCCGAAGGTCAGAGCCACGCCGAGGGCGCCGACACCCATAGCTAGCGAGCCGGTAATCAGCAGCGGCTTGCGGCCAATCTTCTCCACCGTGAAGATGGCCACCAAGGTGAACAGAATATTCACCACCCCCATCATCACGGTGTTGAACATCGGGTTGGTCATGCCCATGTCGCCGAAGATGCGGGGGGCATAGTAGAGCACCGCGTTGATGCCCACCAACTGCTGGAAGACACTCAGCATGATGCCGATGAAGACCACCAGCCATCCGTAGGCGAACAACCGTTCGGTGCGCACGGTGGCGGTGTTCTTGATATCCTCGATGATCTCATGCGCTTTCTCCTCGCCGTTGATGCGGGTCAGCACACCGAGGGCCCTTTCTTCGCGGCCCGACATCACCAGGTAGCGCGGCGACTCGGGCACCAGGCATATCAGCACCGTGAACAGTGCCGCCGGCACTGCCTCGCTGCCGAACATATAGCGCCATCCCGTCTCGATGGTCCAGGGGTCACTGCCGGGTGCCACCGCGTTGATCCCCTGTCCGATCTGCTCGATGACAGGGTTGGTGTGTGAACCGAGGATGAGGAAGTTGACGAAGTAGACCACCAGCTGGCCGAAGATGATGGCGAACTGGTTCCAACTCACCAGCTGGCCGCGTCGGTCGGAAGGCGCCACCTCGCCGATATACATCGGGCAGACGGCGCTGGCCAGACCTACGCCCATGCCGCCAATTACGCGGTAGACGTTGAACATCCACAGCAGACCCTTTGTGGGCTCTCCCTTGGTGAAGAAGAGGAACTCGGGATTCATCGACCCCAAGGCCGAGAGGAGGAACAGCACGCCGGCCAGCACCAGCGACCGTTTGCGGCCCCAGCGCGAAGCCACAAGTCCGCTCAGCAGGGCTCCGATCACGCAGCCAATCAGGGCACTGCTCGACGTGAAGCCGTGCATCATGTCCGTGTAGGTGAAATCATTGGCCCCCAGAAAGAAGGCTTGCAGCCCCTTCTCGGCGCCCGAGATGACGGCGGTATCATAGCCAAAAAGCAGCCCCCCCAATACGGCCACCAGCACGATACTGTACAGGTAGGCACGATTACGTCCGGTAGATGTCTTATTCATAAGCGTATCTTGTTTCGAGTATAAGATTACTTGTGCAGATAACGCTCCGGAGTGGGATATATTGTGTTCATACACTTGTCTAAACCTTTGATCAGGGTTGTCGGCAGATCCGACGCCACAGCACGATTTCCTGCGGGAGTACAAACAACGACAACCATCCACCGAGCACCGCAATTCGCGGTGCTCTTTTTTGCTAATTTTACGGTGCTTCATTGGCGCTATTATCTTCTGCGACCCTCCTTTGCTCCTTCTATGTGGGGCCTTTCAACTTATTTGATGGTTACGATTTGGTAGATAAGAAAATATTCTGTATATTTGCAGGTGTAAAAACGACATGATTAATAACGTATTAGTAAGAAAAACAGAGGAATAGTAAAGTAGAACATCCTTGATGAAGCTGAGGATACCGAATTAGCACTTCATACACTTTCAGCAATCAGGCGATACACGGATGTTCGCGCTAAACATAGGGCGTGAACTGTGATTGTTGTCTGATTGGTCGTGCTAAACCAAGGTATCCCAATCGCATCCACGCCCTCTTTTAAGAAAGAAAGAGGGCTTTTTATTTGCCCACCAAAAATATATGGCAAAAAGATGAAATTGCATTTTAAACTTGTAAGGAAATGGGCATAAATGTAGAATTATTCCATGTAGCATGGGACTGTGATTTGGAAAGGACTATTACCACTTTAAAGAAATAAACTATAGCTTAGTATTATGAATACTGTATTGATAAAGAAAGTAACAGAATATGTCGAGAACCATGTTGGCGAATTTCATGCTTCGCGAATTGCTAAGTTACAGGCGATTAATCTGAAAGATTTGCTAATAAGGAAGAATCCTTATATGTACAAGGCAAAGAACATAGTTACGGCAGGTAGTATGGTGGAAAGCCTTGCTGCCGCTTATATGTCCTCGGCAGAAGAGAGTATCTTTGGAAATTGGCTTGAAGGATTGGCAAAGTTTGTTTCTGAAGAAGTATATGGCGGTTATAAGTCCTCTGCAACAGGCGTGGATATAGAGTTTGACAAAGAGGGTGTGCATTACTTCGTATCGGTAAAATCTGGTCCCAGTTGGAGCAATAGTCAATCCATGGGAAAACTCAAACGCGATTTTATTCAAGCTGTTAAAATCTTCAATACTAGTCGTAAGGCAGTTCCTACTAGGTGTATAGAAGGGTGTTGTTATGGCAATGACAATAAAGGTTATTTTGATAGTACTCATGAAAAATATTGCGGTGAAAAGTTTTGGACGCTTATTTCAGGCGAACCAACGTTATTTGTAGACATCGTTGAACCGCTTGGTTTCAAAGCCAAAGAAAAAAACGATGAATATTATGCCGAGTATGGCCGTATGATTAACAAGTTCACTCAGGAGTTTATTGAGGAGTATTGTGACAATGACGGCAATATCAATTGGGATAAAATCGTTCGTTTGAATGCAGCTATCAAACAACCCCAACAAAAGAAAGTAAGCACCAAAAAGAAAAAATAAGGAGTAAATGTTCTTTTTCTTTTTCAATAACGCCAATAAGCAGGATACAGCAAACTACGAGAATGTATCAGAGGCTATTCGTGACATTGTCCAGACAATGATGGATAAGGTTATGGATAGAGTTCTCATAACTGATCCTTTCGTGATAGAAACGCATCACGCAAACAAACCTTTGTATGCAGCACTCGTTCCGGATGAGATATTCAAAGGCTCACATTTTGAAAGAAGATTTGTAACGCCCTTTGGTACTGCATGGGAAAAGTTGGCTGTTGCTGTGGGTTCTATATATCATGGCTCGTGTACAAAGGGGACAAGAGTAGATGGTACTATAGGCAAGGAGAGTCTTCGTCGCATTCAAGAAGTATTGAACAGGCTTGAACATGGAACCAAAGGCGAGAAGAAATGTAAGCCGAATTGGGAAAAGGAGCTTAAATATATCCTTGATGGTGGCGGCGAGCCAATTCCAACAAGTGTTACTTGTGACATTCTGATTAAGAGTGAGAGAACAGACAAGACATATTCCTTTGAACTGAAAGGACCACTTCCCAATAGTGACCAAACAAAAGTCAGCAAGGAAAAAATGTTCAAGCTGCTTGCGATGGACGGACATCCAATTGATGGAGCTTATTATGCTTTGCCTTACAATCCTTATGGAAAGCGCGAGAACTATGAATGGCCGTTCCCTGCCAGATGGTTTAACATGAATGAGGACTCCTGCGTATTGATTGGTGAAGAACTTTGGGATATGATAGGCGGTGAAGGAACTTATAAGCACTTCATCGCAGAAATAAATAAATTGGGAGTTCACTACAAGGAGCGTATTTATCGAGAGTTCCTTGGAATAGAGCCTCCTGTAGGTTATGACAAAGAAGCATTAAAATGAGTATGGCAGATTTCAGTTTTATAGACCTTTTTGCTGGCATCGGCGGTTTCCGACTCGCACTTGAAAGTGTGGGTGGACACTGTTTGGGTTTCAGCGAAATTGCTCCTGATGCCATAAATACGTATTGTGCCAATTTCAATGAATCAAAAGATGAAAATTTTGGCGATATCACAAAGATAAAAGATTTGCCTCGCCATGACTTTATGACTGCTGGTGTACCATGCCAAAGTTGGTCAATTGCAGGTAAGAATCTTGGTTTTGATGATGATAGAGGCCAGTTGTGGAACGATACACTTTTTCTTCTGAATAAAGTGCGTCCCAAGGCTTTCATTTTTGAGAATGTAAAAGGTCTGTCCGACCCACGCAACCAAAAGGCGTTAGAGTATATACTTGCACGTATTAAACAAGCTGGCTATCATGCACAGAAGTTTGTTCTGAATGCATACGACTATGGTGTGCCTCAGACAAGAGTACGTATCTATATCGTTGGCTTTAGAGATGAAAAGTTTCTCAAGCGTTTACAACTGCCCAAGCCGTTCCCTGGCGAAGTGCGGTTAAACGACGTGCTTGACAGCGAGATAACGATGGTGTGTGAAGATGGGGGCGACACAAGACCTCGTTGGAGTTTGTCATGTAACGATAAGGGATTTAACGACTATTTCCTCTTCAACGATTTGCGTAACGGGCCAACCACTATTCACTCATGGGATATTCTTGACACAACGGACAGAGAAAAACATATATGCTACCTTCTACTTCGCAATCGTCGCAAGAGCGATTACGGTGCGCTTGATGGCAACCCATTGTCCCTTCAGCATTTCCAAGCGCTCGATGCTACCATCAATCGTGAAGAATTGGAAACACTTGTATGGAAGCAAATCCTAAAACCTGTTGAATACCTCTACGAGATAGAGCATGCAGATGTGGCAAAAGAATCGGATGAACGGTTCATACTGTCATTAGGCAGGTACAATCTTCTGAATGTTGATAATCTCAAGGTAAATCGAGAGGTCAAGAAACGAAAGATTGATGTTCACGAAGTCCTTGCAGAATTAGCACGACGTGGTGTTATACGTTGTGTTGAGACACGTTACGATTTCAAAAACACGAAGATTAGCACAGGACTTGCTGGTATTAACAGGATATTCTTGCCATCATCCAAGATATATCCTACACTTGTCGCCAGCGACACGAATGACTTCGTCGCAACTGAGCCCATAGATGCTGATACGATAGAAGAATTCCGCGAAGAATTTATGGAGCATGTTTATCGCCCAAGAAATTATCGTAGGATTACCCAATCAGAGGCCTGCCGCATACAAGGTTTCCCTGATAATTATATTCTGCCTCCAACACGTCCTAGATGGATGAAACTTATTGGCAATAGCGTTGCAGTACCCGTTATCAAGATATTGGCTAACGCGGTTGTAAATACCGGTGTATTTGAAGAGGGTGCAAAAGAAAATACAATATTGGACACAAAGCCAATCATTAAACGTACGAAACAACTCAACTTCCTTGATGTACTACAACAATATCCAAAGAAGATTGTAGAAAATACTCATATTGCTTCATCCAAGCCCGTCAGGAAGCAAGAACTCGAAGTGGACGAAAGCAAAAATGTGCTTGTCAGTATAGTCAAAGACGACAACGTGGAGCATTATCTTGAGCAGTCGGCCAAGGTTTACTATACAGGTAAGAGATTCCCGTCATCAGTGGCTTTGAACAAGCTATACTATTTTATGCCTTATATAAAGCGAAAGGGCATCCGTGACTTATATTTGATAAAGATTGCCCGTGTGGGCACTCGCAAAGAGGGGCAACCAAACAATGACCCCAACGATTTCCGTCTTGTATTCGAAATTGAGTTCGTCAAGCAACTATTCGATAACTACAAGCCCATCTATCTTGAAATCTGGCATGCGTTCACAGATACAAAACTATATAAGATTTTAGCCATGTAATCCTATGACCGACACGATGACACCGGAGCAGCGGCATCGCTGTATGTCGCATATCAAGGGCTCTGGGACGAAGCCGGAGCTGAAGGTGCGGCGGTGGCTGTGGAGTCATGGGTATCGGTATCGGTTGAATGTCAAAAGCGTGCCGGGGAAGCCCGATATCGTGCTGCGGCCGTATAGGACGGCGATATTTGTCAATGGGTGCTTCTGGCATGGGCATAGCCTCATCCCCAACCCCTCTCCCATAGGAGAGGGGAGTGGTTACTTCCTAGGGAATTCGGCGTGCTGCAAGATTCCCTCGTCCAACCGCGAGTTCTGGGTGAGCAAAATACGCCGCAACCAGGAACGCGACCAGGAGAACTACCGAGTGCTGCAGGAGAACGGCTGGCACGTCATCGTCGTCTGGGAATGCCAGCTGAAGCCAGCCGTCATAGAGCACACCATGCGCGAGGTGGAGCTGCTGCTTAACGAGAACCTCCTCTCCCTTTACCGCCACAAGCCTGTCCCCTACAACACCGAGGAGGAAAACCAACTGCCGATGGCGGCGGAAGGCGACTGAACAGTCTCAAATCTCAGTCTCAGTTGAAAAAAAAAGTCACTTCCCAACTCGCATCATTCTTCTTATATAATTATAATTAATTAATAATAAGATATATAGATATAATAGTGGGTGGAGGTGAGGGGATTTGTATACCACTTAAAAAAACAACTGAGACTCTGAGACTGAGACTGACCATCCCCCCAAGGTAAATGTAATTATCACTGGCTGTGTAGGGAAGATCTCAAAATAATGATTAACCAATCCCCAAATCTGACAGTTGACAGTTCTGACAGTTAAAAAATGGATGACAACAACCTCTTCTTTGTATTATATAAATACTTAATATATAGATATATAGATAGATTATAAGACAGGGTGCACCCCTCAAAAAAAACAACTGTCAGAACTGTCAACTGTCAGATTAATGGAATCGTTGTCTTTCTAAGATGCAAAGAAACAATGAGATACGGCATTGCCTAACCCTCGGTAACTAGGATGTCAAGTCTCGAAATGGGTCGTTTTTGTACCTTCTTACAGGCTAAAAAGCCCCAAAATCGATGTCCGAATCCCATATTTCGGCACTTCCCTCCATTGTTGGAGCGCACGGAGGCCTCCTGGAATTTCGCCTCCAGAGCCCGGTTGGAGGCTCTTTTGTGTCCCAAAGAGTGGAAAAGTGGAAGAGTCGAAGAATGGAAAAGTGGAAGGGTGGAAGAGTGGAAAAGTGGAAGAGTGGAAAAGTGGAAGAGTCGAAGAGTGGAAAAGTCGAAAAGACGTCAAGACTTCAAAGATGTCAATTCACGTACAATTCACGATAATTCACGTTCACATAAGTTTCAACGTTAATTGCCGTAAATGAATTTTACGTTTTATTCACGTTCGCATAACAAGGCAACACCCGCGCGAGAGCAAAACTCTACCCGCGCCATACACCCTCCGTGCACGCCACGGAGAAGTACGGAGAAGGTAGGGAGAAAGTAGGGAGAAGGTAGGGAGGAGGTAGGGAGGAGGTAGGGAGGAGGTAGGGAGGAGGAGTGATGAGTTAAGAGTTGTGAGTTAAGAGTTGTGGGTGATTCGTGGTTGATTTTTATGGACAATATATTGTTGTTACGACACAATAAAAAGACGGATTCGGCGTTTGTTTATAGTTAATCAATGATTTGCTTATGAAGAAAATCTACACTCTTTTGATGGCCGCCCTCTGCCTTGCGGCTGTGGGATGTAAACAGACGACCGCCGAAAAGGCGACCGATATGAAGTACCGTCCGCTGGGTGCCACCGGTCTTGAGGTGAGCGAGATAAGCATCGGATGCGGCGGCTTCGAGAAGCTGGACAGCGCGGCATCGCTCGAGCTGATGACGATGGCCCTCGACAGCGGCATGAACTATATCGACATCTACGACTGCACCCCCAAGACGCGCTCCAACATCGGCTACGCCCTGCAGGGTCGCCGCGACGAGATGATCATCCAGGGCCACATCGGCACCATCTATAAGGACGGCCAGCACACCCGCACCCGCGACGTGGAAGAGTGCAAGGCCAGCTTCCAGGACCTCCTCGACCGCCTGCAGACCGACCACATCGAGGTGGGCATGATTCACATCACCGACAGCCACGAGGAGTGGGAGGAGATACAGAACTCGCCCTTCCTCGACTATGTCTTCCAGCTGAAGAAAGAGGGCAAGATAAAACACATAGGCCTCAGCAGCCACAACGCCGAGGTGGCCCTGCGCGCCGCCAAGAGCGGCTGGGTCGAGGTTATCATGTTCAGCCTCAACCCCGCCTTCGACCGCATGCGCGGCGGCACCATCCCGTGGGAGAAAGGCGCCTTCGACAACCTGCAGCAGGGCATCGACCCCGTGCGTGTGGAGCTCTATGACTACTGTGCCACCCACCACATCGCCGTCACCGTCATGAAGACCTTCGGCGGCGGCGGCAAGCTGCTCGACGAGAAGACCTCGCAGCTCGGCGTGGCCTACACCCCCGAGCAATGCATCGCCTACTGCCTCGCCAAACCCTGCATCGCCACCTGCATCCTCGGCATCGCCAACCTCGACGAGCTGCGCCGCGACCTCCACTGGATGCACGCCACCGAGGCAGAGAAGGACTTCACTAATGATGAAAGCCGAAATTCGAATTTCGAAAATCAGAATTCAAAATTGAAAGGCGACTGCACCTACTGCAACCATTGCTCGCCCTGCACCCAGGGCATCCCCATCGCCAAGGTCAACGAACTGCTTGACAAAGCCGAGCTCAACGGCCTCGACGACGAACTGCAGGCGCAATACAATCTGCTCGACCACAAGGCCTCCGAATGCACCCATTGTGGCGCCTGCCTCAGCCGCTGCCCCTTCGGCGTCGACATCCCCGCCCGTATGGATGCCGCCAAGGCTATGTTTGAAAAATAATCTTTCTCTCGTATAGTTGAGGTTGTTCACACACCATAATTAGAAAGTACAATACGTGTGATTATATGCATCAACACCTCAAATATGCCCTTGAGAAGGGTACCAACAGAGTTGTCAATATAGAGAATGTCGTTAATGGCTTAGAATGTGGATGCATATGCCCGTATTGTAATCAGCCGTTAGTGGCAAAAAATGGGGGAGAATGCAGAGAACATCATTTTGCACATTACAATAACAGGGAATGTGAAGGTGCAAGAATGACAGTCTTGCATTTGTTGGCACAACAGATAGTCAAGGAGCAGAAGATAATTATGTTGCCAGAATATAATGATTACTATAAAAGGGAAGCCCAATTAATAGAGTTTGATGAAATTGAATTAGAAAAAATAACTGAAGTAGTAGGAAGAAAACGCAAGCCTGATTGCATTGGTTATAAGCAAGGTAATGATGGAGAAATACATGAGTTGTGGATTGAGATATTTGTACATCACAAAGTGGATGTAGATAAGCAGTTGGACATTAAGGCATCTGGTAAATCATGTGTTGAGATTGATTTTGGTGATTTGCTCAAGACGGATTACACCAAGGAGGGCGTTACAAAACGTTTGCGTGAAGAAAAACACAGAAGATGGATTAATTGCCCAAAGTATGACAAAATAAACCAAGAAAAAAAACTCAAACACGAACAGGAAGAGGCCGAAAGAAAACAGAAAGAAAACGAAGAACAAGAGCGCAAGGAAAGGGAAATAAGAGTTAAACTTGCAAATCAACAAGTGTTGCGTACACAGGTAGAAAGATGGTATCAGGACGGGAATCCAGAAACAGCAAGGTTTATTATAAATACTATTATAAAAGAGCCTTACTTTACAGAAATAGATGAGGTGTTTGAGGAAGAAAGAAACATGCCAAATGTTTTGTTTGATAGTTTAGTGCCAAACAATAATTACTTGTACTTCATCAACTACTCACCAAAGAATAAAGATGCTCTACAACTATTCTATACACTTTTGCGCTTCTATTTCAGTCAGACGACAATTGTTGACTATTCTGAAATAAAACAACATTTAAAAAAATATCAATATAAGCGTGGGTTATTGTCTGATGCCGAAAAGATTCATATAGAAGAATTATTGTCATTAAGTATAGTTAATCGCATTGAAAGTGAATACGAGCGCTATCTTTTATATGATAATTATAAGTCGCTAATAAAATGTTTCGTATTAGATTCAAGCATCAGAGATGAAGTCTTGATGGTCGCATCAGTATTGTATCATCATATCGTGTGTTCTAATGCAACATCTTTTGGTGAATTAACAAATGAAATAATACAAAAACATCCCCATCTAGCCAAAAGTTATCTCGCTATTATTGATAGTCAAGATAGATATCCCAACGACTATCACTATGGCAATCGTAATATGCTGGATGAGTTGAGGTGTTTTGTGGAGAACGATCAAACTGTACAAGAGAATTCTGCCAATGACATTTTAAAGGTGTGTTATAAGTGGGCTTTTAAAGGAGAGATCCTTGGCCAAGGAAAGGTAACTGAACGTGAAATCCCAATAAAACAAAACAAAATTATCTTTCCTCCTGAATCAGAAGATGTGAATGAGGCAGCTTGGAAAGAATTAAACGAAATGTATAAGAATGCATAATAAACAGAAAGAAAAATAAGGCAAAGAGATTTTTTTTATGCCCACACAATAAATAATGTGTATTTTTGCAAATAAAATATAGAAACTCTAAAATACCCAGTATGATTAAACGGCTATTAATTACATCAATCTGTATGACATTATTTGTTTCTGCGTTTGCAGCAAACAAAGATTTAGAAAAAGATGTTACCATGGTGTCCTATGAGCAATCGTGGAAAGACCTGCAAGGTACATTGGCATTAAGGAATAATACTGAAGAGGAAATCAAGAATGTGGTTTTCTTGATTACATATTTGGATATGTCTGGCAATGAGGTTGACTATGAGGAGTTCAGCAAAGAAGTCAGCATTGCACCGGGAATGACAAAGAAAATTGACATTACAGCTTATGAGCATAATCGCTGCTATCACTATTATAAATCAGAAGGAGTGTACGATAACACGTCTTTCAAAATAAAGTTCCAGCTTAAAGACTACAATGTAGAGCCGAATGAACTACCAGGGTCTGGTAATGGATTGCATTCATACTGGTTTATGTCAATTATCGTTCTTTTCATTGCGATTGGGATAACAGTTGGTATTTTTGTTCTTGTTGCGGTAATGGCAAAGAAACGGAATAGAAATGCTGCACTTTGGATTCTGCTTAGTATCATTGCGACTCCCATGCTTGTGATAATAATCCTTTTATGTATCGGCAAGGCCGAAAGAAACACAGATAGTTCTTCCATTCAATAGACAGGTCAACGAGATAGAATACACATACAATATGAAGCGAATACTTATTCTTTTAGCGATAGCGTTGCCGCTGGTGGCGGGGGCGCAGGTGAACACCAAGGAAAGCTGCACCTCGATTATGGTGGGCAAGCGGGCGTCGACCGACGGGAGCGTCATCACGTCGCACACCTGCGACGGGCGCTACCGCACGTGGATGACCGTCGAGCCGGCGGCCGACCACAAGAAAGGGGAGAAGCATCTGGTGCGCAAGGGCACGATGCACACCATGAGCAAGGACGACACCCTGGGCATACGCGTGGCGGGCACCATCCCCGAGGTGGAGCATACCTACGCCTACCTCAACACCGCCTATCCCTGCCTCAACGAGCATCAGCTGGCCATCGGCGAGAGCACCTTCGGCGGCCCCGACACGCTGACGAACCCCGACGCGATGTTCCTCATCGAGGAGCTGGAGCGCGTGGCCCTGCAACGCTGCACGACGGCGCGCGACGCCATACGCCTCATCGCCAGGCTGGTGGCCAAACACGGCTATGCCGACGGGGGCGAGTGCATCACCATCGCCGACCGGCGCGAGGTGTGGCAGATGGAGATTGTCGGCTGCGGCCGCGACCAGGTGGGCGCCGTGTGGGTGGCGCAGCGCGTGCCCGACGACCATGTGGCCGTGAGCTGCAACATACCGCGCATCGGACGTCTGCAACGCAATAACCCTGACTATTTCATGTGCTCCGACAACGTGGAGGCGGTGGCCCGCAAGTACGGCCTCTGGGACGGCGAGGGCGAGTTCGTCTTCTGGAAGGCTTACAACACCTCGTGGGCCAACGGCCGCAACTTCCGTGAGCGCGAATACTTCATTTTCAACGCGCTGGCGCCGTCGCAGGGCTTCACCTACGATATGGCCGAGCTGCCCTTCAGCGTCAAGCCCGACGCGCAGGTCGACGTCACCGACGTGATGCGCCTGCTGCGCTCCACCTACGAAGGCACCGATATGGATATGACGAAGAACCTGAAGGTGGTGGTGAACCGCGAGCGCGAGGACGGCAGCACCTACAAGGACACCGTCGTCAGCCCTGTGGCCAACCCTTGGCTCACCTCCACCATGCAGCAGACCCTCAACATGATAGCCCCCGGCACCGTCGACTTCAAGCGCACGGTCAGCGTGGCGTGGTGCTCCTACAGTTTTGTGGCGCAGCTGCGCGAGTGGCTGCCCGACGCCGTGGGCGGCATCTGCTGGATGGCCGTCGACAATCCCGGCCAGAGTCCCCGCATCCCCATCTTCTGCGGCACCACCGAGCTGCCGGAAGCCTTCAACACCTGCGGCCAGCGCCAGTATGACGAGAACGCCGTCCTGTGGCAGTACCGTCGGGCCAACAAGCTGGCCACCGTCGCCTGGCAACGCACCAAGAAGCAGCACCTCAACGCCGTGCTGCACCACGAGGGTACCGCCTTCAGCGGGTTGAAAGAGTTGCAGGACAACGTGATGGCCAGCGACAAAGGCAAGCAGGTGACCAAGATGCTCAACGCCTACACGCGTCAAATCTACGACAACACCTCTTCCGCCTGGCGCCAGCTGGAGGCCACCTATTGGCAGATGTTCGGGATGGGATTTTGAAAAGTGAAAGTTGAAAGTTGAAAGTTGAAATTTTAATGCATTAATGCGTGAATGCATTAGTGTGTAAATGTGTAAGTAGGTGTTCGTAGGAGAATTCATTGCCCTTTTTGTGGCCGTTTCGTGGACGGTGACGGCGCTCTTCGCCGAGGTGGCGTCGAAGCGCATGGGTTCACTGCCGCTCAACGTGGTGCGCATGACTATGTCGCTCACGCTGCTGGTGGTGACCCTGTGGCTCACCATGGGCATCCCGTGGCCGCGCTATGCCGACGGCGGCACGTGGGGCTGGCTGCTGCTGAGCGGCGTGGTGGGCTACGTAATAGGCGACTACTGCCTGATGCAGGGCTATATCTATATCGGCTCGCGGTTCGGGCAGCTCTTCATGACCCTCTCGGCTCCGACGGCGGCCCTGACGGGCCGCCTATTGCTGGGCGAGCAGATGCGACCGCTGGCCATACTGGGCATGGTGATTACCCTCGGCGGCATCGCCCTCTCGATCCTCAGCAAAGGGGAGAAGTCGGAGGTGAAACTCAAGCTGCCGCGCAAGGGGGTCTTCTTCGCTGCGGTGGCGGGCATCTGCCAAGGCTTCGGGTTGGTGCTGAGCAAGATTGGCTTGCAGCACTACGATGCGGCCATTGCCGCCGCCGGTATGAGCGACCGGCTGGTGCCCGACGGGGCGGTGCTGCCGTTGCCGCTCTACCTCAGCGTGCCCTTCGCCGCCACCATGATCCGCGCCACCATAGGCCTCCTCGGCTTCTTCTTGCTGCTCAGGGTGTTCAATAAGGATTGGCGGCAGAAACTCTCGCATGCCGTCCACGACCGGCGCGCCATGTGGTGTGTGCTGGGCGCTACGGTGTTCGGCCCCTTTGTGGGCGTCAGCGCCTCGCTGTTGGCCACACAATACACCTCCACCGGCATCGCGCAGACCCTTTTCGCCCTCACGCCGGTGCTCATCATCGCGCCTGCGGCGCTCCTCTTCCGTCAGCGGGTCACCCCGCGCGAAGTCGTCGGCGCCGTCATCAGCGTCGCCGGCGTCTGCCTGTTCTTTATTTAGACCCAGGTTCTTCGATGATGGGGAAGAAAATGCCGAACATGGCCTTGTCCCCATTTCTATAATTCCAGAGGCCAGCAGGGGTGTCTGGGAAACGGTAGCCCCAAAAGACGCGCGAATTGTCGTGGCCAGTGCATCGGTTGCAGTGTATATCATACTGCTCCCAAATGTCAAAATATGAGGTGGGGTAGTTGGCCAGTCCTCCAGTAGCATAGATGTAGTTACTCCGAAAGGTGCCGAGCACATAAAACACCGAGTCGACGGTGACGGGTGTCGGGAAGCGGCATTCGTAGGCATAGCAATGGAAGAAGTCGGTGTCGTCGACGGCGTAGTAAAACTTGGGCAACTTGAGGATGAAGGGAGTGACGGTGTCCCAGCGGAGCGAGTCGAGTATCGTCATTTGACGAGGCAACTCGCTTGACGGGATGATTTCTGTGCTGTCGGTGTTACGATAGGCGTCTGTGATGGTATCGGTGCCTTGCAACAGCATAAGGTATTCTGTTGCACGGCCGGCGGTTGTGTCTGCCATATAGGTTGGGAAGCCGGGATTGATATTCACCAAAGCCACCATGCCGAGGATTTCCCTGGGCGCGTCGGTGCTAAACTCGCGGACGACGACATTGTTGGGAGACCAGCCATGATGGTCACAAAGGATATGTCCACCTACGATAAAACTTGCGGTGTCGGCCCGGAACGAGTGACAACTGTTGTACCAGCCAGGGACATAGTAGCGGGCGGGGAGCCCGGTGACGGTGTCGAGATTGTTGTAGGCGGGCTGGGCCGTGGCTACCGCCAGAGGGAGCACAAACAGCAGCAGGAGTGTTCTTTTCATGGCTGTCGGTTATTGTTTGATGATGATTTTGATGCCCGAGGCGCTGTCCGAACGGAGCGACAGCTGATAACTGCCGGCGGCCAGGGAGCTGATGTCGAGGGTGGTGGACGTGCCGATGAATGCGGACTGCATCAGGCATCGGCCGGCCATGTCGTAGAGAGCCAGCTGGTAGCTGCCGACGGCGGCTGTGCTGACAGTAACGGTGTTGCTGGTCGGGTTGGGCATAGCGGTGAAGGCCAGCTGTGTCTTGTCGGGCGAGACAATACCCTGTGGTGTGCAGGTGTCGAAGACGGCGGTGAAGAGTGTGTCCTGGGTCAGGTCAATAACGCGCGGGTTGTCGGTGTTGCCGTCGCTCCATTGCACAAAGCAGAAGCCAGGTTTGGCGCGGGCCGTGATAGTGTCGAGCGAGCGGTCGGGGAATCGCCCGCCGCCCCAGGCCCAGCCTTTTTGATTGTCGTTGACGGCGACCTCCAGTTGGTAGAAGTCCACAATGGCCAAGAATGGTCCCAGATGCCCCAATGTGGCCCGGTCGATCCTAAAGCGCCGCATCTGGTCCAGGTAATAGTCTATGGAGTCTTTGTATTGCTCCAGCTCACCGATAGAGTCGTAGTAGGCATAGGCCTCGTCCCTGATTTGTCGCAGGTATGTGGTATCCGTATAGGTATAGAGATAGCCCGCAGTGTCGCCATGGCATCCGTAGTTGCAGATGTCGTAGTCCTCCGCCACAAAGTAGTATTTGGTCGGGATATAGGTCTTGGGGTTGAGGTAGTTGTTGCTGTAAAAAGAGCCTGCCAAGAGGAATGTGGAGTCGACCAGCAACGGCTGGTCGAACCAGGCCTCGAAGAGATGACAATAGAGGAAGCTGTCGGGGACGGTGCTTGTCAAGGCATCCGGTGACTTCGGGAATTTCCACAGCCGGGGGGTCAAAGTGTCCCAACGGATGGAGTCCCTCACGGTCAGTATATGGGTGTCGGCCGTGCATAGGTACACATACTCTGCTTTTTTGCCGGGATTGGGGCTGTTGAAGTATATCCAGTCATTCTCGGCAAAGTATTCATCGGGGCGTGTCACCATGGCGGCGATACCTTTCACCGCCATGCGGCGGTCGGTATGTTCTATACGTACCAGTTTGAAGTATTTGTTTTCTTCGAACCCTGAGCGGCGGTAGGTGGCGATGCTGTTTTGCTGGAACCAGGGGCACGACTCGTTCTCTGGGTCGTAATAGTAATAGTCACACCTCCCTACCAATGTGTCACTCGGGGTGTAAACTGTTTGAGCCTGCGTGGCGCATGTCGCCAACGCGAGCCAAAGCATCAGGAATGTATGTTTCTTCATGGCTAATCTTTTTTATCAGTTCCCGTCCACACAGGTCGTTGTGCGCGATACAATGGAAGAGGTATAGGAGTGGTTGGTGAATCGGACAGATTGTTGTGCACTGAGAGTGTTTAGAGAATGAGTCAAATCATCTTTTTTACTATAAACATTGTTCATAGACAACTCCCCCTCGCTTATTTGGAAGCAGTTCTGTGTATAGAACGTACCGGAATGATTGAGGATTCCCTCTTCCTTGACTTCCATGGCATAGGGCGTGATTCCAGGGTAGTAGTGTCCTGTTGCAGCCAGTTCCAGTCCCATCGATGCTGTCTGGTAGGGTGCGATAGATTGGATAAAAGGGGAGTTTATGTAAAAAATATCGTCGGTAGTTGGGCTGGAAAAGCTCAGCGGAGGAAACCTCAAATAACGGTAAGAGGAGCCAGATGCTAGAAGCAATGCCATATGTGTGTTGTCGTTGACAGGCTTGTTGAAACGAATGTCTGCAATATCTGTGTATTTCTCTCCATCACTATTTATTATCACCTCAGTGGAGTCGTCATTCTCGGTGGCGACGTGGAAAAGCGCAAATTTGTTGTACAAGGGGTTGCCGCTGGGCAAGTCATAATACTGGGCCACATAGCCCACCACCACACCGTTTCCGTTGTTGGTGGCGGCGAGCCGTATGGGGTGTACCGACGGGAAAGTGAGGTATGAATTATATGCCGTGCTTACGTCGTAGCGGTGAAGGGCGGAGTTGCCATACATTGCCCCCGCTGAACTATAGCGCAATCCGAAGTATTTTTCTAGTTCTGTGCTGCCAGGTGTGGAGAACCGTGATAACAGCACAATCTTGTCACCCGCCGCGACGACATCCATAAACACTTCCTGCGACAGAGTGGATTCTTCAATACGAACAGTATAACTCAAGAATATTTTTTTGAGGTCTACCAACTGCCGCACTCCGTTGGCCTTCACTCCTATGGCGGTGACATTGTTTCCGATGACTGCCAGCCGCTCGATGTGGTGCATGCCGGAAATCTCGATGATGCCGTAGTTCCCGCTACCGCTGAGCACATCAGCGGTGTTGAATTTTCCGACGAAAGCTGTGTAGGTGATGAGGTTGTACGCCTCCCCGCCGGGGGTGTATACAGGTTGCCCTGTGTCGAACCATTTATAGCCGGCAAACCAGCACACGCCATTCACCAGCTGCATGTCTTTCACCACATAGCCCGAATCGGTGATGTATATTCCCGAAGGCACTTGAGTGGTGAAAAACTGTCGGCAGGTGGTACCGTTATCCACCACGAAGCAACTGCGCATGTCGGTGGTATTGCAGCAGGTGACGAAAATGCTGTTGTCGGTGCGTATCAGCACACTGTCACCCACCAGCGCGGTGTACTGTTTCACGATACTGTTTTGGCCCACGGCAGCAGGCGCCAGGGCGAGCAGCAATACAGGTAGCATCCCTTTCAATAATATCCTCATTTGCTCGTTTCTTCAGTGTAACAAACTCGGTGCAAAAATACAAAAAAATATTTATACAGCACTGGATGGAGTGAAAAAAATTGGTCAGATAAAAAAAAATGTTTAACTTTGCATCGCATATTGAGAATGACCGCATTGTGTGGGGAACGCCCTTTTTTTCAGAAATAATACCAAAATACAACAAACTACATATTAATTTAATCTTTTAGAAAATGCGCGTAATTATTTCAAAAGACTACAACGAGATGTCAGTTTGGGCTGCCAACTATGTGGCCAAACGTATTCTTGATTTCAAACCCACGGCGGAGCGTCCTTTTGTGCTGGGATGCCCCACCGGTAGTTCGCCTCTTGGGCTGTACCAGCATCTGGTGAAACTCAACAAGGAAGGCAAAATCAGCTTCCAGCATGTGGTGACGTTCAACATGGACGAGTATGTGGGTCTCGATGTGAAGCACCCCGAGAGCTACCACAGCTTCATGTGGACCAACTTCTTCGGCCACATCGACATCAAGCCCGAGAATGTGCACATCCTCGACGGCAACGCGCCCGACCTGCTGGCCGAGTGCGCCCACTACGAGGAGATGATTGCCCAAGCCGGCGGCATCGACCTTTTCATGGGCGGCGTAGGTCCCGACGGCCACATCGCCTTCAACGAGCCGGGCTCCAGCCTCACCAGCCGTACCCGCGTCAAAACCCTTACCACCAATACCATCCAGGCCAACTGCCGCTTTTTCGACAACGACGAGTCGCAGGTGCCCAAGCAGGCCCTGACGGTGGGTGTGGGCACCGTGATGGATGCCCGCGAGGTGCTCATCCTCTGCAACGGTCCCAAGAAGGCCCGTGCGCTGCACCACATGATTGAGAACGGTGTGAACCACATGTGGACCTCCTCCATGCTGCAGATGCACCAGCACGCTACGGTGGTGTGCGACGAAGAGGCCACTGTCGAGCTGAAGATAAGCACCTACCAGTACTTCAAGGACAAACAGCGCCTGGAAGGTACCATCGAGCGTTACGTTAATCTTTTTTGAACCATGAATACCCGCTACCGTAACCTCACTTCGGGTGAGATAGAACAACTGGAACGGGCGGGCAACTATGCAGACGACTGGTCGGCCATCCGTGTGGCCGACCCGTTCTGCGTGGAACGCCTGCGCAACAATAGTTTCGAGGGCGAGGTGACGATGGGTGCGCAACCCACCGTCGTCAATTCAACACTCCACAACTGCACCGTTGGCAACAATGCCGACATACGGGAGGTTCGCATGCTTGCCAATTACGTTTTGGGCGACAATGCGCTCCTGTTCAACATTGGCGAGATGGTCGGCGGCGGCAAACCCAAAGCCCTCGAGGTGATGAACGAGAATGGCGGACGCGCCATACGCCCCTTCCCCGGTATGACCATAGGCGACGCCTACATGTGGGCCCGCTATCGTGGCCGCAAGGCATTCGTCCAGAAGCTGGAACAGTTCACCGAAGAGGTCGGAACTGTGGTCGACGACCTTGTGGAGTCAAGTCAACCCTCCGCATTCTCCCGCGTGGGCGATTGCTGCACCATCAAGAACACCAATTGCATCCGCAACGTGACCCTCCTCTCGCGCAAAGACGACCCCTCGGTGGTCGACAGCTGCATCACGTTGATTGACGGCGTGGTGGGCTACGGTTGCACTTTGGAGCACGGCGTCATCGCCGAGCGGTTCCTGTTGGGCGAGCATGTACACCTCGAGTTCGGCCTGCGCCTGAACGACACCGTGGTGGGCGACAACAGCACCTTGGCGCGCTGCGAGGTGGGCAACAGCATCATCTTCCCCGCCCATGAGCAACACCACAACAACTCGTTCCTCATCGCCGGCCTCATTATGGGCCAGAGCAACATAGCCGCCGGCGGCACCATCGGCAGCAACCACAACTCGCGCACGGCCGACAACGAGCTGGCCGCGGGTCGCGGCTTCTGGCCGGGCCTCTGCTGCTCGTTCAAGCACTCCTCCCGCTTCGCCTCCTACTGCCTGCTGGCCAAGGGCGACTACCCGGCGGAACTCGACATCAAGCTGCCTTTCGCCTTGGTGAACAACAATGTGAGCCGCGACCAGCTGGAGGTGATGCCCGCCTACTGGTGGATGTACAATATGTACGCCATGGACCGCAACAGCAAGAAGTTCGCCAAGCGCGACAAACGGGTCGTCAAAGCCCAGCACATCGAGTTCGACAACCTGGCACCCGACACCGCCGAGGAGATACTGCACGGAATGGAGCTGCTGCGCCGCTGGATGGCCAACGCCCGGGACAGCGTTGTGTTGGCCGAGGGCATGGAGAAGAGCAAGCGACCCACCGTCATCCTCAAAGCCAAGGAAGGCCTCAAGGCCTACGAAGACATGCTCGTCTTCTACGCCATGAAAGAAGTTGGAAGTCGGAGGTTGGAAGTCGGAACTGTGGTCGACGACCTTGTGGAGTCAAGTCTCAAGGACTCAAAGACTCAAGGACTCAAAGACTCAACTTTCAACTTTCCCGATTGGATCAACATCGGCGGTCAGCTGGTGGCCAAGCCCGACATGGAGCAGATCATCGCCGACGTCGAGAGCGGCGCCATCGGCAGCTGGGATGCCCTGCATGCACGCATGGATGCCCTCTGGGGGCCCTACTACGACGACCTCAAGCGCAGGCACGCCTACGGCGTCCTCTGCCGTCTGGCAGGCGTGGACGTCCTCACCGACGCCCTCTGGCAGCGTTACGCCGAACGCTACGAAGAAATCAAGCGCTACATCGAGCAGCAGAAAGCCGCCAGCCGCCACAAAGACGACGTCAACCCCTTCCGCAACATGACCTACTGGGACGACGCCGAGCGCGACGCGGTGCTAGGAAGTTGAGAATTGAAAAGTGAAAGTTGAAATGGGTTGCAGCAATGCTTCGATAATTTCAATTTTCAATCTTCACCTTTCAATTTTCTGAATGTAGTCCCTGCTTACATAGGCCGTCTGCGAGCGCCAGTTGATTTTGGCGAAGTTGCCTTCGAACCCGACGACGCTGACGGTCTCGCCTTTCTGGATGGTGCCAATCACCTGGGAGCTCATCGAGGGCGCAGCTCGTACGTTGAGGACGCTGGCGGTGCAGCGGTAGCGGGTCACCGTCGGGGTGGTTTGTTCGGTGCGGGGTTGGTATTTGTGCTTGGGAGTATGGTCTGCGTTTTTCAAAGCGACAAAGAGCCAGATGCCGCCTGCCAGGACGAGGGTGATGAGGAGCGTCCAGGCATTGGTGAAAACATATCCCAGCAGGTAGACCACCTTGGACATAAGAGCGACGGCAATCATTAGAATGCAGTATGCAATCGCGGCAATGAAGGCAACGACAATCAAAGCCAGCAAGCCGTTCCAGAAACCGTGCTTGGAAAATTCCGATATCACCACCACGAGGGCCCAGATGATGCCACCCACGGCCGGGATGCCTGCCACGATGACGGGTATCAGCCATACGCCGGTTTCCTGCAGCCATTCTCCGATACTTTCCACACCGTCGTTAATCCTGTCCCACAATGAGTAGGAATAATGGGTGGGACGGGAATAGGTAGTGGTCTGAGGCCGGACAGGAGGAGGCATGCCTCTGCCGGCATTCTGTTGCAGGTTCAGCGTCAGGTCGCGGGGGTTGAAATCGTAGCCGCCTATTCTCATACGCTTCAGGAATTAAGGTTGTGGAAAACGATATCCCCGCCCGCCACATCGGCTTGGATGGGGGCGCTGCGATTGATGCGTGAAGCGTAGATGGCCTCGGTCAGAGGGTCGATAAGATGCCTGTTGATGGTGCGTTCGATGGGACGTGCCCCGTGTTCGGGCACATAGCCGTGCGAGGCGATGAATTCGACCACCTGTGGGGTGAAAGAGAGGGAGATGTTTTGCGTCTGGAAGCGGCACACTGTGCCGTCCAGCTGCAACTTGGCTATCTGCAGAACCTCTTCCTGCGTGAGGGGCAGGAACATGACGATGTTGTCGATGCGGTTGATGAACTCGGGAGCCACCCGTTGTTTCAGCTGTCCTACGACGGCGTCGGAGGTGCGTTGTACGGTGACGTCGTCGGTATGGCCGATGAGGTTGCGTGCGATGATGTCCTGGCCTATGTTGGAGGTCATCACGATGATGGTGTTGCGGAAGTCGACGGTGCGCCCCTGTCCGTCGGTCATACGGCCGTCGTCGAGCATCTGCAGGAGGGTCTCGTAGACTTTGGGATGCGCTTTCTCCATCTCGTCGAACAGCACGATGCTGTAGGGTTTCCGGCGGACGGCCTCGGTGAGCTGTCCCCCTTGGTCGTAGCCGACATAGCCCGGAGGGGCACCGAAGAGTCGGGCCACCGAATGCTCCTGCTGGTATTCGCTCATGTCGATGCGCACAATCTTGTCGCGCGAGTCGAAGAGAAACTCCGCCAAGGCTTTGCAGAGCTCCGTCTTGCCGACGCCGGTGGTGCCCAGGAAAAGGAACGAGCCCATGGGGCGGTTGGGGTTGCCCAGCCCCATGCGGCTGCGGCGTATGGCTGCGGCTACGGCGCTGACGGCCTTGCGTTGTCCTATGATGGAGCGGTGGAGGTGCTCTTCGATGTGGCGCAAGCGCTCGGTTTCGTCGCCGCTGAGGTTTTGCAGAGGGATGCCGGTGCGACGTGTGACGGCGGTCATGATGTCGTGCTGCGTCACGCTGTCACGGTGCTGCAGGCGCGCATTCGACGCCGCCTCGTCCATCAGGTCGATGGCCTTGTCGGGCAGACGGCGGTCGCTGATGTAGCGGTGGCTGAACTTCACGGCGGCGGCGACCACCTCCTCGGGAATGGTCACCTGGTGGTGTTGCTCGAAGCGGCGCTTGATGCCGTTGAGTATCTTGGTGGCGGTTTCGATGTCGGGCTCGTCGACAAGCACCTTCTGGAATCGCCGTTCGAGTGCTTTGTCTTTCTCGATGTGCTTGGTGTATTCGTCGAGCGTGGTGGCGCCGAGAATCTTGATGGTGCCACGTGCCATCTCGGGTTTGAGCAGGTTGGCCACCTCGTTGTTGGCACACGAGCAGTTGCCGATGAGGGTGTGTATCTCGTCGATGAAGAGTACGGTCTTTGGGTCTCCCTTGGCCTCGTCGATGATGTGCCGCATCACCTCCTCGCTCTTGATGGCTTCGCTGTCGAGTTGGAACAGACGCATGCCTTCCATGCCTTCCGGCACCTCGTTGTTCAGCATCCGGAAAGCCAATCCCTCGGCGACGGCCGTCTTGCCGGTGCCTGGTTCGCCGACCAGTACCGCGTTGTTCTTGGTCATCAGCGAGAGAATCTGGAGCACGTCAAGAATCTCTTTGTCTCGCCCGATGGCGGGGTGTATCTTCCCTGCTCGTGCCTGCTCAATCATGTCGACACAATAGCGCTCGATGGTAGGACAATGTCGCCTTTGCTGGCCAGAGGGTCGGGGCGAAAGGTCGGAGGCGGGCGTAGGTGCCGGCTCGTTGCTCTGCGTCAGTTGGCTGAGCGAAAAGCCGGCCTGGCTGGCCAGTTGCTGCAGCGGGCTGGGGACGGAGAGGAGCGCCGTCGCGAGGCCGGCGTGGGGATGCATGGTGTCGTGTATCTGCTGTCCTACTTGTGGCGCCAGCTCAAGCGCTTTGAGCACGGTGGGGGAGACTCGCACAGCGCTTCCGGAGACGTTGCAGCGCTCAAGACCATTCATGCTTTGCGCCACACGCGGATAGAAGGTGTCGGGGTTGATGCCTATTCCTGTGAGGAAATGCGCCAGCTCGTTCGCGTAGCGTTGCTGGATGGCCATGAAGAGCACGGCGGGCTCGATGCAGGCGATGTGGAAGCGACGGCAGATGGCAGAAGCACCCTCCATCAGTTCCCGGGTATCGTTGTTGAGCGGTAAGTTGGTTGCCATAATGGATTAAACTATAGTTCGGCAAGGGTTTGGTCAAGGTCGGCGGTCTGTGCCTGGAGGTCGTCCAGCGTCACGCCCATGTCATCAAGCAGTTTCTGCTCCACCACGAAATCGTGCGCCTTGCCGCATAGTACACAGTTCTCGTCCTTTTGCATGCGGATGCCGTACCAGCGCATGATGGTGGGCCGGTTGCCGGGGTCGGCAAAGGAGGCGAACCGAAGGAAGTGCCGCTCACGCCGGTTCACCCATAGGTAGGCCGGAAACACCAGCTCTTTCTCCAGCGAGCTGATGCCCGACTCGGTGCCGCGCGAAAGCTCTACCAAGGCCAACTTCACCACCATATTGCAAATGGGTTCTATGTCGGCGCTCAAGCCAACCTGCACCACTGCATCGGCATCTTCGGGTGAGGTGTAGGCGGCAATCTGACCGCTGCGACGGCCGGCCTCCACGCTGCTCACCTCCTCACGGGCACCGGCGATGAGGCCGTTGCCCAGAAAGCAGTTGTAGCATGGGCCGCCGGGCTGATAGTGGAACACGCAGCCGCCCTCGGCGCGCGTCAAAGCGCTGCCGAATATGCCCGGCGTCTGGGTGTTGATGAGCGCCTGGCTGATGTTGATGCGCGACAGGTTGTTGTCGGTGGCACAGATGACCAGGTCGGCCTTGCGGCATTCGTCCAGCAATGTCTCGAGGTGCTGGTTGATGTCGATGGGGAAGAGGTCGACATGGGCATAAGGGTTCTTGCCCTCTATCGCCTCGCGGAGGACGTCGGTCTTGAGGCGTCCCAGATCGCGTGTGGTGGCCGTGTGGCGGGCCAGGTTGTGCAGCTCGATGCGGTCGAAGTCCATCAGGGCGAAGCTGCCTACGCCGGCTTTGGCCAGCTCGATGGCTATCTGCGACCCGAAGCTGCCGAGGCCTATTATCACCACGCGCTTGTTCTCCAGAATGCCCAGCTCCAGTATACCGTGGTTGCGCGAGTAGAGGTTTTCCTTCGTGGGGATGGTCCGGGCTTGATCGGAAGCCCCGTCCGTCCACACGGTGCAACTACCGTCCTCGGCCACACACACCGTGTAGTCTGTGTCTGCATCGGCTGCCGGATGTGGTTCCCTGGTGAAGAGCACCGTCCGACACAGGCCGTAGGCGTGTTTCAGCGCCTTGAGGTGCAGGTGCACTACGCCCTCGCCTTCCCATTCGTAAGCCACTCCCGGGACAGTAATAACATCCCCTGACAGAAACGCTTGCACCTCGCTTCCGTCAACGTAGTACGTGCGCTCCATGGTCTCTAGCGGTTTGCCCAACCGTGTTTCAACGGTTCGGTTGCAGTCAGCGACTCCTCGTAAGGGTTCTTCTCGGTGGTCAGTTGCCCGTTTTCGAAGTAGATGTCTCCATTCTTTCCGCCGTTCTGAAGGGCTTGTTCGAGTTCATCCAAGCCTGCAAAGTTTTCGTTTCCCATTTTATGTATGTTTTAATGTGTTAGTATTCCTGATGCTTATGCCCCATAATAAGGCACATGGCTCTGCTGGTGTGCCAGTATGGCCCCGATGTTGTAACCTGTGCGTAGATGGGCTTGATATATCTCCAGCCAAGCCGCGCATTTGATATACACGTGCATCAGGGTGATGTTGGGTCTCCAGTGCTCGTCGGAGTAGTGGCACAGCTGGGTCCATCCGTTCCATGACTGCAGGGTGTGGTTGGTGGCCGAAGTGCTGTCCATGGGGTGCCCGTTCTTGTCGTACATCATCTTCATGACGTATACTTTCGGCTTGTTGTTCGGGAAACCGGCAAGGTCGAAATAGAGCACATAGCTTGCCCTGTTGCGGGTCACGTAGGTGATTTTCAATACAGGATGGTTGGAGTAGATGTTCTCAAACCGAAAGGACGTGCGCGGTATGTAGTGCGCCAATATGGCATCCTCAGCCTGGTAACGGTCTTGTGATATCATGATTGTTGGATATTGGTTTGACTTGACAATGCTTCAGTAATCCAGCGGGTGAAGGCTTTCAGGGCGTCGTCGAATCCGCGGAGGGGCGTCCAGGCGGGCTGCATGTCGGTGGGCTGCCCCTGGAGTTTCAGTATGGGAGACGATTGCGGGAAGTCGGAAGCCAGATCGATGCTCCAGTCAACACCCTCGGGCAGGATGCGGATGATGCCCTCTGCCTGGTCGGCTTGGAAGGAGCACTTCCTCCCCTCGGTCAGCTCTTCCACCACAGACACCATCTTGCGCATCAGTCCGATGCCTCCCTCCTGACGCAGCCAATGGCTGTCGGTCAGGCTGAGGCTGGGCCCTTGCTTCTCGGGCTGCCCAAGGGTGCGCAGGGAACCGTGCGATGCCTCGGCAGTCAGCGGGTGCCTCAGCAGATTGCCCATCGCGGCATCGATTACCGGCCGGAACGGACTCTCCTGCTCGACGATATGCCACTGGGCATCGACGTAGCCTGTGGGCATGTTCTGGTGGAAGGAATATGGGTTCACCGTAGTGCGACCGTTGCGCCAGTTGGCGATGCAGAGCAACAGGCTTCTCCGATGGGTGGCCTGCACGGTGCGGTAGGCCGTCGAGGCGTCGTGGCCGCTGGGGCGGGCCAACCCCAACTGGTGATGCGAGTGCCACTCGCCGATGTGCGACAGGAGGAAACGGTGATTCAACTCGTTGTAAATCGTCCCGAAATAGCCCATGTCCTGAATGAAGAACGCCAGCTGATGGGTGGCGTTCTCGCCCGGCCCCAGGGCATAGAGCACTACCGGCTGACCGGCATTGTTCCAGTAGCCGAACAGGTTGCCCCCCGTCTCTATGTCGGGATAGTCGAGCACGCAGCGCGAGATATAGTCCAACTCGCTGCGGTAGATGATGGCAATGTCCGGTGCCGTCTCCCATCCCGTCGGCGGGGCGGGGGAGGTCTTGCTGTTCCTGCTGGAGAATCCTAACATGGCTGTATGGTGTTATGGTTTGATACCGAGGTGGTGTGGTTTTTCAAAGTGCAAAGATACAAATGTTTTTGCACGTGACAAAATATTTTTTATCCGACATCTGTCTGTTCAGCGGTTGGACTCTCCGACTCTACGGCCGACTGGGTGTCCAGATATTCCGTCGGGATGATGGTCACCTGGCTCTTTTTCTTCTTGCTGGTCTTGGTGTTGTCAAGCCCCAGGGCCAGTATCTGGTTGGCTGTGGTGGTGATGCTGCGCCCGTCGGGCATGAGGCGTTTCTTGCCGCTTTCGTAGGCATCGAGGGCATCTTGCAGGTTCTTCCCCACGCTGTTGTAGTCTTTCAGGAAGTTGCCCGTGCGCTCGATCATCTCCTGTGCCAGGTCGTACAGCCGCTGGTGGTTCTTTTCTTGGTCGATATGCGTCCACGTGATGCGGATGATGCGCAAGGCGGCATAGAGGGTGTGCTCGTCGGCGATGAACACTTTTTTCTGCATAGCCTCCTGCCAGAGCGACGGCTCTTCGTTGGTGGCGGCCCAAAGTGCGGGCACCTGCGGAACAAACATGATGACAAAGTCCAGGTGCGGGTTCACCTGATACTGCGGGTAGTTCTTGGCCGACAGTTCATCGACGTGGCTCTTCAGACTGGCCACATGCTCTTTCAGGTACTGGCGCCGCGAGAATTCGTCCTGCGCGTTGGCATAGTTGATGTAGGCCGTCATCGACACCTTCGAGTCGATGATGACGTCGCGCTGCTGGTCGAGGTGCAACAGTACGTCGGGTCGCAGGTTGTCGCCCTCGTGGGGCTGTATGATGTTGCCGTCCTCGTCGCGCATGACGACCTGTGTCTCGAAGTCTTTGCCTTCGGTGAATCCTTGCTGTGTCAACAGGTTGCTCAGTATCACCTCGCCCCAGTCGCCCTGCGTCTTGCTCTCATGCTTGAAGGCACGCGTCAGTTCTTCGGCGCTTCGCTGTGCCTCGATGCTCTGGCGTATCATGTGCTCCATGTTGGTCTTGATTTCGGCGCTCATGGTCGTCTGCACAGTCGAGTTCTTTGCCATCTCCTCTTTCATCTTCTCCATCGTCTCCTTCAGCGGGTTCACGATGCCGGCGATACCTTTGCTGCTTACGGCGGTGAATTCCTCCTGCCGTTGCTTGAGCATCTCGTTGGTGCTGTTCTCCATCTGCTCTTTGAGCATCTTGACGGTGCTGTTGAATCGCTGTTCGAGGGCCTCGGTGTCGGCGGTGTGGCGCCGCTCCTGTTCGTTGATGAGCTTCTCGTAGCTCTGGCGCGTTTCTTCCATCACCTGCTCGTGGCGTTTCCTCACTTCCTCTTTGTAGTTGGCCAATGCGGTGGCTGCCTCTTCCTTGGCGGTCTGCAGGGTTTGTGCGGCCTCTGCTTTGACGGTCTGAATCGACTGTGCCGCTTCGCCCAGCTGCTCCTGCAGCTGCCGCCGGTGCTCCTGCCGCATCTCGTCCACCTGCCGTTGGTGGTTCTGCCGGCTCTCTTCCAGTTGCTTGCCGAGCATCTCTATCCGGGCTATGTTGCTTCCCCGGCCGCGACTCCCTGTCAGCAGGCCTGCCAGCAGGCCCGCGACGGCAGCTATTATTGCGGTGATGATGGTGGTGGTCATATATGGTTTTGCGTTTAATGGTTAAAAACTCTACTGATTTTGCTGAAATCTGAATTCGACTGCAAAGATACAAATAAAATTGAAAATTGAAAGTTTTTCGCTGATAATATTTGATTCAGCGGAGCTCAAGGCCTGCAAGCAGGCAGGAAAGTTGAAATTATTGTTGTTTCTCGAAGTCTCGAAGTCTCGAAGTCTCGAAGTTGGTCGTGCACGATTTAATTAAGGGATTTTTGCCCTATTTCCACCCCTCTTGCCACCTCTCTTTTCACCTCCGCCAAGGGGTTCAATTGACTCAAAAACAGCATATATAGTGGTTTTTTATGATATAAACAATTGGTTTTCAGTATATATAGAGTGGTTTCTCCGTGGTTTCTCCGTAGTCCCTCCGTAGTTCCTCCGTAGTTGGTCCGACTGAACACGGACAAATCACGGAGTTGCGTCGGTGTTGTTGTGGCGTTGCTGTGGAATCAATCGTGCGCGATTTAATTGTGTCTTTTTGTCACGCGGGACAATAAGAACGTCCGTTGTGCGTTTTTGATGTGTGAGTGCGATTGACATAGAGCGACATCCGTTGCGGCCGTTCCTGCCCGAGGGGGCGCGTCTGCTGATGCTCGGCAGTTTCCCGCCGCCGCGCAAGCGTTGGTGCATGGACTTCTTCTACCCCAACCGCACCAACATGATGTGGGAGATATTCGGGCTGGTGTTCTTCAGCGACTCCAGGCGGCTGGTTGACGCCGAACATAAGACATTCAAGCAATCAGACATTCAAGCATTGCTCGAAGAGCGCGGCATTGCCATCTACGACACCGCCTGCGCGGTGCGCCGACTCAGCGGCAACGCCTCGGACAAGGACCTTGAGATAGTGGAGAAGACCGATATCCCCGCCCTGCTGGCGCAGATACCGCTGTGCCACGATATCGTCTGTACGGGTCAGAAGAGTTTCTCGGTGTTCACCGACGACTATGGTGTCCCTGTCCCCGCTATGGGTACCTACAACGAGTTCACCATCGCCGGCCGACCGATGCGCCTTTGGCGCATGCCCTCCTCCTCACGCGCCTTCCCGATGAAGCTGGAGGAGAAAGCCAGGTATTACAACGAAATGATGAAAACAATCGGAATATTATGACATTACAAGAAGCCATCGTCGCACGGCATTCGGTGCGGCAATATCTAGAGAAGCCCATCGAGGCCGCGATCGTCAAGCGGCTTGAAGAAGAGATTGCTCTGTGCAATCGGGAGGGAGGGTTGCACATCCAGCTTGTGCTCGACGAGCCCAAGGCCTTCACCGGCGGTATGGTCAAGTACGGTCGCTTTGTAGGAGTGCGTAATTACTTGGCGATGGTTGCACCCAAAGGTGCCGACGAGAGGGTTGGCTACTATGGTCAACATCTGGTGCTGCTGGCGCAGACGCTGGGTCTCAACAGCTGCTGGGTGGGCTTGTCGGTAGGCAGACAGCCCGACCGCTACGTGATTGCCGACGGTGAGAAACTGCATTGCGTCGTCGCCCTCGGCTACGGTGTCAATCAAGGTGTGCAGCACCCCATGCGACCGATGGAGCGGTTCGTCAAGCTCTCCGGCGCAATGCCCGATTGGTTCAGGAAAGGGATGGAGGCTGCTATGCTGGCGCCTACAGCGGTGCACCAGCAGAAGTTCGAATTTGAGTTGGTGGACGGGCACTCTGTCGCCGCCCGCACACGCTTCTCGCTGGTGGGGTGGGCAAAGCTCGACCTCGGCATCGTCAAGTACAACTTCGAGGTGGGTGCCGGCAAAGAAAACTTCAACTGGAAGGAGGTCTGATGGCAGACAAAGGAACCAAGAAAACCAACGCGGCGCGGCTGCTCGACCAACAGAAGGTGCCTTACGAGCTCATCCCCTACGAGGTGGACGAGGAGCACTTGGGTGCCGAGCACACCGCTGAGGTGCTGGGTGAACCCATCGAGCGCATCTTCAAGACGCTGGTGCTGAGGGGCGACCGGCTGGGCCTCTTCGTCTGCGTCATCCCCGGTGCCGAGGAGGTGGACCTCAAGAAGGCCGCCAAGGTGACGGGCAACAAGAAGGTGGAGATGATTCATGTGAAGGAATTGCTGCCGCTGACGGGCTACATCCGGGGCGGTTGCTCGCCCATCGGCATGAAGAAGCCGTTGCCCACATGGTTCCACGAGAGCCTGATGCAGTACGACTACGTCTATTGCAGCGCCGGACAGCGCGGGCTGCAGTTCCGACTGGCACCGCAAGACCTTGTCCGCGCTGCAAAGGGCACTCTTGCCGACCTGATTGTTACATAAAATGATACTGATATGAAACAGGCCACCCGCTATATTTTAATCCTACTTGGGGTGTTGCTCTTTGCCAGTTGCCGGACGCAGGAGTATGCGGTGCGTGGACCCGAAGGGGGCATCGCCTTCGAGGTCACCCTGCCCGACGGATTCGACACCGCCAAGGACAGTTGTCCGATGGTGATACTGATGCACGGCATCTTCTCCAGCAAGGACTATGGTCCCATGCCGCAGCTGGCCCGAGGACTCGCCGAAGCGGGCATCGCCTCCATACGCTTCGACTTCGACGGGCACGGCCGCAGCGAAGGACGCAAACAGGACATGACCATCGAGAAGGAGCTGGCGGACGCACGCGCCGTATGGAACTATGTGCAGGGGTTGCCCTACGTGACTGCCATCGGATTGCTGGGTCATTCGCAGGGTGGCGTCGTCGCCTCGATGACGGCGGGCCGGTTGGCAGCTGAAGGCGGCAATGCCCTTGCCGGATTGGTGCTGCTGGCACCCGGCTCCGTCATCAAGGAGGCTTGCCAAGGGGGCAAGTTCTTCAACGCTCGCTTCGACCCCGGGAATCCGCCTGAGTATATCCGCTGCTGGGGTATGTACAAGCTGGGTCGCGAATATCTCGTCACCACCCAGCAGCTCGACATCTACGGCACCGCAGCCGCCTACGACGGTCCCGTTCTCCTGCTTCATGGTGACCGCGACGGTATAGTGCCCATGTGGTGCAGCGAACGTTTCCTGCAGACCTACGGCGACAGCGCCACCCTCCAGGTCGTCGAGGGTGAAAATCATACCATCACCCGCCGCCGCCCGCAGGTTATCGCCCACACGGTGGCCTTCTTCCGGCAGGTATTCGGAGGGCAGTGAACGTTGTTTACCGCTTGTCCTGCACGCCGTATTTGATCCACTCATACTGCGGATAGCGGGCTTTCACGGCTTTGCGCATGGAAAGCATCTGGGCCTTGAGGTCGGCAATCAATTCCATGTTCTCGTGCGCCTTTAGGGTGGCTTGACGACGCAGTTCGTCGACCTCGGCATCCTTATGCCGCAGGGCTTTGGCGGCTTCTTCCAGACGGTTGAGGGCATCGGTGGTGATGCCGAGCGCCTGTGCCTCTTTGAGGTGTTTCCGCAGACCGGCCACGAGCACATCTGCCTTGTCGATTTCGTTTAAGTTGGTTACTGACATAATAATTGTTTTTTAGGTGATTTATTATTGGTATTTTAATCTGTAGCGGCAATTTCGTCTTCGCGGATGATTACGTCGGCAATAGCCTCGGTCTCGTCTGACGGCTTGACTGTCTTGTTGCTGTTCTGCTCGTTTCGTTGCGCTATGTTGCTGGCGAAAAGTCTTCGTATGACAAACCGTACAAAAGGCTGTACAAAGAACATCTGCGAGAAATAGGCAAACGGCAGGTTGTAGCATACCAGACGGAACCAACGGCACAAAAAGTCGATGATGTCGAACCCCTTATAGTAAGGATAATAAAAGAAGTCGGCCAACAGGCTCATCGAGGGACACATGAGGCAAACGGTGGCCGTAATGATGGCCGACTCGAATATCATCGGGTGGTTGCGGCGTGGGTCAAACTTGCGGCTGGCCAGTCGGAAGGCCAGAGGGCTGCCCATCGCCACCGCAAGCACGAAAGCGCAAACCGTCTCAATAACGACCATCAGCCATATAGGCAGATAAATGCCGAGCATATAAACTCCGCCCTGGCTATCGAGTGCCTGCAATACCGAGGCCATTCCCGTTGCCTGCATCAAGTTGTCGCCTTCGATAACATACAGGCTATAAAAAACAAACAGGTGAACGGTAATGAAAACCGTAATTAAAGCATAGACTAAATGCTGGGTTCGATTTTTTGACATAGGTTTAATTGTTTAAGAAAAAAAGTCGCCAGTAGGGCGACAAGAATGGTCGTTTTCTTGCGTATTTTACCCTGGATATTGGTTGAAAATTCGGTCAATTATCAGCGTTTATCTGGAACCTTTAACTGACCCCGTTTCAGAGTATTATACGTCTCGGTAGATTATACGATAAACTGTTGCAAAGATAACTCTTTTTTCCGGAATCAGAAAAAAAATGTACTTTTGTTGTCGTAAAACAAACATATACATGGAGCACCGTTTCACAGCCCGCATCGAACGCAGCGGCGACATGGACGCCGCCTACGTGGTGGTGCCCATTGACATCCGCAGAGAATATGGCAAGGGACGCCTGAAGGTGGAGGCCACCTTCGACGGCGTACCCTATAGCGGCAGCGTGGTCAATATGGGCGTAAAGGATGCCGACGGCAACATCTGCTACATCATCGGCATCACCAAAGCCATCCGCCAGCGGATCGGCAAGACCTTCGGCGACATAGTCGACGTAACACTCCGCGCGATATGACAATTTACATGAAGATAATCCTGTATTACCTCCTGGCGGTCAACCTGCTGACCTTCATTTCTTACGGCATCGACAAATGGAAAGCCCGCCACAACCGTTGGCGCATCCCTGAGGCAACGATCCTTCTCCTTGCCGCCCTAGGTGGCAGCATAGGAGCCCTGTTGGCGATGAGGGTGTTCCGCCACAAGACGCAGCACAAGAAGTTCCGCTACGGGGTGCCAGCCATACTGATTGTCCAGATGGCGGTAGCGTGTGTTATCGTTTTATTGTAGCTCCCTGTTAAGCCTCGATTCCACCTCGTCCCGCTCCTCCAGCAGGTTCCACACGGCATCCTCGCTGAGCACACCGCGTTTCATCTCTTTGGGTAGCCGTCCGGCTTCGTCGGCCGCAAAGTCCTGTTTCCATTCCTCGCTGCCGTAGTAAGCCTCCAACTCGCGCAATGCTTCCTGCGCCGCCTCATAGTCGACGAGTGCCGCCGCCAGCCTTTTGACGGCTCGCGTTGCCACCTCAAGCAGATGCTCCATCCGCACGATTCTTTCTGACTGTTCCATCGGCTGTTATTCTTCAGCAAACTTCTTCAACGCCGCCTCGTCCAGCCGCTGCACCGTCCACTCGTCCATCGGCACGGCGCCGATGCTGCGGTAGACTTTCAGGGCCGACTGGTTCCAGTCGAGACATATCCACTCCATGCGGCCGCAGTTGCGCTCCACAGCCAGCTGCGCCAGGTGTTTCAGCAGGGCTTTACCGTAGCCACGGCCACGCTTCTCGGGCACGATGAAGAGGTCTTCGAGGTAGAGCCCTTTACGACCCACGAAGGTGGAGAAGTTGTGGAAGAACAGGGCAAAGCCTATCACTACGCCCTCCTCTTCGGCGAAGAGCACCTCGGCGGAGCGCTCCACAAAAAGCGAGTGATGCAGCGTCGCCTCGTCAGCCACCACCTCGTCGGCACATTTCTCGTATGCCGCCAGTTTCTTGATGAACTCCAGCACAAGGCCCGCTTCGTCGGCCCTCGCCGGACGTATATTGAATCGAGAATTATTTTCCATAACCATTAATCATTAACCATTAACCATTACACATAGTTTGTCTTCCCTGACGACCTTTGGTGCCGCCTTGCCGGCCAGCACCAGCACCTTCTTCCCGTTACGGTAGATATGCAGCTGCCGCGAGCGCACCACCGCCGTCAGCTCCGCATCCTCCTGCATCGCCAGCCAGAGGCGGTGGTATTCGCCGTCTTCGTCGAACAGCTTCTGCTGCAGGTGCGAGCACATATTTGTTGTATCGATATCAATCATTTCGCTTTGCATTGGGTCTCCATCTGCTCGCATCAGGTGTTGTAGAGCTGAGTTCAATGTAGATTGTATCTCCGACTTGGCAGTCTCCATAGTCGGATTTGTTCCAGAATTCCTCATCGTCTGTATATATTTTACCATCGACAGAATACTGGTATTCTACTCTCCACATATGGTTATAATGCCCTGCGTATATTTGATAAATTCTTGTAATCTGTGCGGGATACAGCTCATAGCTTCTCCAATATTTGTATTCAGTTATGCGCCACCAAATAATTACCAAAAGAGCTACTGCCAACAAGAAGATGATACTGTTTCTTGTATAGTTCGATTTTTTCGAGACGGTAGGTTTCTTTTTGGTCGAACTTTTTTTTATCGGTCTCGTTTTGGTAGGTTTCTTTTTGACTGATTTCTTTTTACCCATACTTTTCGACTATCTATTTGGTCCCTTGTTGTTTGCTTGTATCAATGTCTTTCTTCCAGCCTCTGTCATCAAACCCCGCTGCTCCAGTTCCCTACACCGCTCCTGGTTGCGTTCCGTCCAGTGGCTGTTCTTCCTTCGTGGCGAGAGGCGCTGTGCAAGACGTCCGTCGGGCAGCCGCTTGCAGGTAGAGTCAATCCATCCATAGCAGAGCGCCTCCTCCACCACCTCCACATACGGCAACGCTTCGGCCATCGGCTGCTTGCCCCGATATGTGGCCACCCACACCTCGCGTTCCGTCTGGTGGTGCTCCATCAGCCAGCGGCGCAACGCCGTGCGGTCATCAGTTTCCACGAGGGTCGTGATCTCCATCTCCTATCTCTTCCAGGCACCTATCACCTCGCCGATGTAGACGGTGTGGATGCCGGCCTCGAAGCCGTCGTACC
>CAMJJD010000005.1 GCA_946406015.1 uncultured Bacteroidales bacterium
TTAAGCTTCGAGCTTTAAGGTTTTTAATTCCCCCCCCCCCCCCCCCCCCCCCCCAGTTCTGTGTCTAACTTCTTTAAATCCAGAAGTCTAAGGCTTATGGTTCCTTATTTTACGTTCTCTGTAGTTTCATTAGGACTTAGAATCTTATTTTCATCTTTTACAAGAAGTGAGTTTAGTATTAACGATGGAATTATTGGAATTCTATGTTATGGTAAATTCTTTTGGTTTGTATATGTTCTATTTTTTATCCTGCTATTTATGGAATTAGTTCGCAAATTTAAATATGGTCTCTTGCTGATGGCAGTTATAGGAATCTTTCTTTATTCGTTGAACATCGAACTATTTAGATTGAGCCAAATGGGCTTTTTTACATTGTTTGCAGTAGTAGGTTATTTACTATCGCCATTCCGTAATAAGTTAGTCTCTATGTTGCATAACTTCTGGGTGCCTGTTGTTTTGTTGATATTGTTAATGGGTTTATTTTTCTATGTTCCGCCAGTGTATTTCACGACTAAATATCTTCATCGAGTACTGATGGCATGGGCTGGTATTGGGACTATGTATAGTCTTTCTCTGCACCCTATTAATAATAAGAAATTGAGTGGCATAATAAATCACTTTAGTAAGTATTCCTTACAATATTATCTAATACACATGATAGTATCATTGCCTTGCTACTATGTTGTAGCAACTATGCATTTTAGTGTCGGAATCATATGTGTGATGTTAAATTTCGTAATTATAACCTTTGTTTCCTTTTGTGTTTTGGAATGTCTGTTGAGGATGAAATGGTGTTATAAGTTGATTGGAATTAAATAACAATTGTATTATGAGTTTAGAGCAGAAAATCAATTACCAACTTAACAAATATCCAGGTATAAAGAAAGGGGTAAAGCGTTTATACCAGTTGGCTATGTACGCTATATCCTCCAAGATTAAGTCAGAGGGTAATGTTGTACATATATCGCCTAATGACCATAATAACGAGTATTTTTTTGGTTATTATGACAAGAGTCCTTGGGATATATCAGGCAGATATATGATTTGTATGAGAGCAAGGGATACGTGGAGTGAACCAGATCCAGATGATACGGCAGACATATTGTTACTTGATTCAGAAGGTGAGCAAAAGGTATTAAATATTGCTACTACTCATACATGGAACGTGCAGCAAGGCTGTATGGCGCAGTGGTTAGGGCCTGAGTTTAAAACAAAGATTATCTACAATGATTTACGAGAGGGTAACTATTGCTCGATAGTCTTTGACATTGAGACTAAAGAAGAACGAGTGTTACCTTTGCCAGTATATACTGTATCGAGTGATGGTAAGACGGCACTATCGTTAGATTTTTCTCGGTTACATAACCTAAGACCTGGGTATGGATATTCTGCTTTGTCTGAAAAGACAAAAGGAGTGGCATTGCCGGATGAGACTTGTATCTGTAAGATGGATGTTGAGACAGGAGAAGTGGTAGAGTTGTTTAAGTATACTGACTTTGCAAGGTTCCAACCAAGACCGGAAATGTTGGAAAATGGTAGCGTACATAAAGTGAACCATCTGATGCTATCGCCTAATGGTAAACGCTTTATGGTGCTGTATCGTTGGTTTATTGGGCAACGTAAATACACAAGGCTGATTACCTGTAATGTGGATGGCACGGATATGTATTTGCTAAGCGATGATGATATGGTTTCTCATTGCTATTGGAAAGACGATGAGCACATCATTGCATTCGAGAACAAGCATAATGAGGGCACTGGTTATTATTTAATGAAAGATAAAACACAGGAGTATACACACCTTTGGCCACAACTGAGCAATGATGGGCATCCAAGTTATTGCCCTACGGATAAGAGCCTTGTAGTGTTGGATACTTACCCTGATAGGGCAAGAATACAGGAAGTAAAAGTGGCAAGAGATACGGACGTGGAGGGCAAGGATATAAAAGTTCTAGCACGTGTGTTTGCTCCATTCAAATATGATAATGACACTCGTTGTGACCTGCACCCACGTTGGAGCAGGGATGGAAAGAAAATTTGTTTCGATGCTTGTTTTGAAGGGCACAGGGGACTTTACGTCGTGGACGTAAAGTCGGTTCAAGGTTAAAGGATAATGGTTATGGTTGAAAACAAAATAGGAGTATTATTACCTGTCTATAAAAAGGATAGCATAGCGTTTCTGAAGAAGTCTGTCGGGAGTATTCTCGGGCAGACATTGCAGGATTTCCATATTTATATTGGCGTTGATGGGCCGGTAGGAGAAGAATTAGATGAATGCCTGAAGAAGATGAATGAAGAGGCCAACATCACCGTTGTACGCTTCGAGGTGAATCGTGGACTGGCCTGTGTGTTGAACGACTTGATTGCCATCTGCAAGAAGGAAGGGTATGAGTATTATGCACGCATGGATGCAGATGATATATCGTTGCCGGACAGGTTTGAGAAGCAGGTGAAGTATCTGGAGGAACATGCAGATGTAGATGTGGTGGGCGGTGCCATAGAGGAGATTGATGGTAATGATAATCTGCGTGGAAAATACGTGGAGTACCCATTGATGCACGACGATTGCAGAAAATTCTTCCGTTATCGTGACCCTCTGGCGCATCCGGCAGTGATGTTCAGAGCACGGTTTTTTGAGAAGGTGGCTACCGGCTACAGGAATGAGTACCGCAAGAACCAGGACACGATGCTGTGGTTTGACGGATTCATGAATGGCTGTGTGTTCGCCAATGTGAAGGATACGGTGCTGCATTTCCGTGTGAATGATGATTTCTATAATCGCAGGAACGGATGGAAACGTGCGAAGCAGATGCTTCGAGACAGGTTGAAGATGAACAAGGCTTTAGGATATGACCTTTCTGCTAATCTGTTTGCATTTGGCATGTTTTGTATGACGGTATCGCCGTCGTGGGTTAAGAGGTTTTTATATAAGATAAGGTAGTTTTAGATGAAAAGATTATTTGATATAGTTGCAAGTGGGCTTGGATTAATAGTACTGAGCCCATTGTTCTTGATACTTGCTATTTGGATTAAACTGGATAGTAAGGGACCAGTATTCTACCGTCAGGTACGTGTGGGCAGGTATAACAAGGACTTCCGTATCTTTAAGTTCCGCTCAATGAGGGTGGGATCGGATAAGGGAAGTCTGGTTACCATTGGGGGAAGAGACCCTCGCGTGACTAAATCTGGGTATTGGATTCGTAAGTTCAAATTGGATGAACTGCCACAGCTTATCAATGTTTTCATTGGTGATATGTCTCTGGTTGGTCCACGTCCGGAAGTGCGTCACTATGTTGACTATTGGACTCCAGAGCAAATGCACGTGTTGGATGTCCGTCCCGGAATTACTGATCCTGCCTCCATCAAGTTTCGTAATGAGAATGAACTGATGGAACAGGCAGAAGACCCAGAGAAGTATTACATCGAGGTCATTATGCAGGAGAAAATCAAACTGTACTTGGAGTATGTGGAGAAGCATAATTTCTTTTATGACCTTGGTTTGATTTTCAAGACATTCTGGGTGATAGTTAAAGAACGATAACCTTGACGTTCACTATAACGTTCTTGAGACTTCGGAACAAGCGGGCAGAGCCCGAGCGGACTTTGGGATACGATGAGAGACAAAACAATTGAGGCATTCTTCGCACTGGTAAGGGCTGGACTGTGGGGGGAGGCTGACGCCAACCTTAACCTTAACGCTAACGATAACCTTTTTGAGGGTGTAGAATGGGAGAAGATATATCAGCTGGCACAGGAACAATCTGTTCATGGGCTTGTGCTTGCTGGATTAGAGTATTCTGACCTAAAACCGCCAAAAGAGTTGCTATTGCAGTGGATTGGCGAGGTGCAGATGATTGAGCAGCGGAACAAAGCAATGAATGTGTATATTGCAGAACTCATTGAAGGAATGATGTCGGAGGGTATATACACTTTGCTTGTGAAAGGTCAGGGATTAGCTCAATGTTACAATCGTCCTAATTGGAGGTCGTCTGGTGATGTGGACTTGTTGCTGAGTAAAGATAACTATGAGAAAGCTAAGGCATTTATCTTGCCAAAGGGCGTGTTAACAGAGCCGGAGGAGGCGGGAAAGAAACACCTTGCCATGCAAGTGGGGCAATGGGCAGTAGAACTACACGGGACATTGCGAGTGGGGCTGTCCAAAAGGGTGGATAGAATGCTGGATAAAGTGCAGTATGATATCTTATATGGTGGACAGGTGCGGTCATGGATGAATGAACGGACGCAAGTTTTCTTGCCAGCTGCAAATGAGGATGTGGTGTACGTTTTTGCTCATATCCTGCAGCACTTTTATAAAGGTGGTATTGGGTTGAGACAGATTTGCGACTGGTGCAGACTACTTTATACATATAGGGATTCACTGAACTGCGAACTTTTGGAACAAAGGATTAAACGTGCTGGGCTGATGAGCGAATGGAAGGTATTCGGAGCTTTGGCAATAGAATACCTAGGTTTCCCGAAGGATTCTATGCCGCTCCTCGATGTAAGATGTAAGAAGGAAGATGGCAGATGTGAGATTGATGCTAGTCTTAGAAAGAAGGCTGATAAGATATGTGAGTTCATACTTGAAGTAGGGAACTTTGGACATAACAGAGATAATTCATATTTCCAAAAGCATTCATATTTTGTACAGAAATGTATATCTGCATGGAAAAGAGTGAAAGACTTGTGCAGGCACGCTACAATATTCCCACTCAGCTCTGTGCGGTTTTTCATTGGTATCATGCATAATGGAATTGTTTCTGCAGCAAGAGGAGAATAGCGGCAAAGCCGGACGTTGACGCTAACCTTAACGATGACTAGGTAATGAAGGTAATTGATGCCACATTGTTAGATAAGGTTTCTGCACAAGCAAAAGAATCTCCCCGTCTGCGGATGAACTATAACTTCCATCAGTCGCTGGATGATAAGTGTCATCGATTCCTGAATGCTGTGGAGCCAGGAACGAAGGTTGAGATACATCGTCATCCGACGAAAGATGAGTCGTTTGTATTGCTTCGTGGTAGAGTTCGGGTGAATACCTACAATGATGATGGTACAGTGATAGAAAGCGTAATCCTCTGCCCAGAAGAAGGACTCTACGGAGTGGATATTCCCAAGGGCGTCTGGCATAATGTGGAATGCTTGGAGTCTGGAAGTGTATTCTTTGAATGTAAGGAAGGGCCGTATGTGCCTCACGATGCCGAGGGCATCTTGAAAGTTTAGAATTGAGGGTTGAGGGATAGTTCAAAGTTGAGAGTATGACAGGTACAACGCTATACAATAGATTAATTACGGTTCATTGTTAATGGCTAATTGTTCACGGTTATGACAGATACATCATTAGAAGAAAGACTGCAATCTTTTATTGAGAGCGAAGGAAAAGCATGTTCTTTCGATCCTGAGTTGATAACTCCAGAGTATGTGTATAGGATGTGGGGAGGAAGCGTTGCGATAGATGAAATCGCAACGGGACTTACGGAATTACGAAGACACGGATATAATTTTTAACAAATACTAGAAGGGAAAGATGGAAAAGATAGATTTGAATGGAAAAAAGATATTAGTTACCGGTCATGCTGGATTCATTGGCAGCAATCTGGTGAATCGTCTCTTCCACGATATGAAGGAGGGGACTATAGTAGGTATTGACAACCTAAACAACTATTATGACCCTAGGCTCAAGGACTATCGTCTTGAGCAGTTAAAAGCTATCAGTGAAAAGTGCAAGGTTAACTATGTGTCTGTTGTTGGCTCCATAGCTGACAAGGGGTTGATTGATAAGCTTTTTGCTGAATACAAGTTTGACATTGTGGTCAATCTTGCTGCTCAAGCAGGTGTGCGCTACAGTATTGAGAATCCGGATGTGTACATTGAGAGCAACATCATAGGGTTCTATAACATTCTTGAGGCGTGCCGTCATAATCCAGTTGAGCATTTGGTGTATGCTTCTTCAAGTTCTGTTTATGGCGGTAATAAGAAGGTGCCGTTCAGCACGGAAGATAGGGTAGACAATCCCGTGAGCCTGTATGCTGCAACGAAGAAGAGTAACGAGTTGATGGCGCACTGTTACAGCAAGCTGTATAACATTCCTTCTACAGGCCTCAGATTTTTCACGGTCTATGGTCCTGCTGGTCGTCCTGATATGGCATATTTTGGTTTCACAAATAAGCTATTGAAAGGAGAGACCATCCAGATTTATAACTACGGTAATTGCCGCAGGGACTTCACTTATGTAGATGATATCGTAGAAGGTATCGTACGCGTGATGGCAGGCGCACCTGAACGCAAGAATGGAGAGGACGGTCTGCCCGTGCCTCCTTATGCCGTTTACAACATTGGTGGCGGTCAGCCGGAGAACCTGCTGGACTTTGTGAACATCCTACAAGAGGAGTTGGTGCGTGCCGGTGTGCTGCCCAAGGATTACGACTTCGAGGCGCATAAGGAGCTGGTTCCTATGCAACCTGGGGACGTGCCAACAACTTATGCTGATTCTGAAGCCTTGCAACGGGATTATGGATTTACACCTAAGATTACGTTGAGAGAAGGTTTGAGAAAGTTTTCTGAGTGGTATAAAGAGTATTACGGGTAACAGTTAACGGTTCATGACAACTTAGGTTAATGGTTCACGGTTCAGGGTTAATGGTTAATTGTTCATGGTTATGACAGATACATCATTAGAAGAAAGACTGCAATCATTTGTTGAGAGCGAAGGAAAATCATGTTCTTTCGATCCTGAGTTGATAACTCCGGAGTATGTGTATAGGATGTGGGGAGGGAAATACTCGATTGAGGAAATCGAGAATGGATTTGCGGAATTAAGGAATAAAGGAAGCATTTAAGGTTAATGTTTTTTGGTTAAGTGAAAAGAGTTAATCCATATATACTCTCTACGCTGAAGCACAGGTTTGATGAACAGGTGTCAGAAGCTGATATACTGGGCTGGCTTTATAATTTTTAGGAGCAGGATTGGGAGGTGGCTCTCGTGCTGATAAATCAGGTAACATTCTATTCTGAACATAGGATGTCTGCAATTCTAGAAAACGGTCTTAAGAAAATAATTATACATCAATATCAGTACAACTCCAAGATATTAATATGCCCAATAGGAGGTGTTGGAAAGAGTGGTGGCGTAATGGCATATATTGTGAGAAAGTTGATGGGTAGATTTAGCAGGGTAAGGTGGGATTTCTATGATGAAGGGAAACTATTAAAAGATGAGCCGTATAAAGTTGTTTTGCTGGACGACTTTGTGGGAACAGGAGGTAGTGCGTTGAAACTGTATGAAGAGGTAAAAGGAAAGATGCCAAAGGGTTCTATGTATTATTGCCTATGTGTAGCCTGTATGGAAAGAGGCGCAAAGAGGTTGGAAGATGAAGGAATTAAAGTTTTAGGTGACAATCATAAACCTGCATTTGCTTACCGACAATCTGTTTTTGGCTATCCGGCCAAGATGAAATATATCAAAGCTTTTGCGGAGAAATATGGCAATCTGCTTTATGCAAAAAAGCCATATGTGAAAGGAATGGATTTATATGTAGGACCACTTGGTTATGGCAATTGTCAATCATTGGTGGTTTTTGACCATACTACGCCCAATAACACACTTCCCATTTTGTGGGAGAGTAAGTTTAGAAGTGATAGACATGAAAGATGGAACCCCCTGTTTCCAAGGAGACTATATGATAGAACAAAACGTCAGAATGACTTTGAACGGAGAAAATATCTATGGCTGAGCATTGCAATGAAATTAACTGCGGGGCGAGTGGATAAACCATTTAATGACTATAGCCATGATGCATTGTTGTTGCTTGGACTACTGTTCTGTAAAGTGCAAAGAAGGTCAGAAGCATATATGTGTGTGATGCTAGAGGTGACACAACAAGAACTTGAAAGAATTCGCTTGAAAGCAAAAGATTTGAGGTTTTTAGATGATAGAGGTAATGTGACAGAGGAAGGACGGCAACTATACAAACAGATAAGAAGAACGGAAAGTAAAAAGACCGACTTTGTGGTAAACGTGTCGGACGAAAAGTATGTTTTGAAACCATATATCCCTAAGGAGTTTCTTGGGGTTTCACGTTATAAAACTATTAGCGCAAGCTCAAATAATCAGTTTAATTTTGAGAATATTACAGCCCCTTGGCTGTGAGAGTAACGTAAAGTGACATTATACAGATAATTATGACAGCCCGTAGTGCAGTCATAATTACCTGCCTATCGGCAGGGTTTCTGGTAAGAGTAATATGTTTTATGACGGATTTCCCGAGAGACTCCTTTTTAGAAGCAACCAAAGACTGTCAACCTGATTTCCGGCGGGTAACGGTTGAATATATAGACAGACTGACGAAGGAAAAAGTGCCAGTGGTCTTCTCACTAAAGCATTTGGCAGAACAGTTAGGGATAGATTATATTGCCTTGAGAGATTTAGTTCGAGATAGAGATGGCTATTATACATATTACTTGATTAAGAAAAAAAGCGGGGGAAAGAGGAGAATAGTTGTGCCATATGAAAACCTTAAACGTATACAGCGGTGGATATTGGACAATATATTGGAAAAGCAGACTGTCCATCCGTGTTGTAAGGGTTTCATTAAGGGTAGTAATACTCTGGGGAATGCCAAAGCTCATGTTGGTAAGAAGTATATCAGGAAATTTGATCTAAAAGATTTCTTCGAAAGCATTGATGTGAGGCGGGTGTATGGAGTATTTAGGGAGATTGGTTACTCACCTGCAGTTAGTTACGACCTTGCTTCGTTATGTACCATCAAAATAAGTGATGGGAAATACAATGCAATGCCTCAATACAAGAAACTCTGGTTCGGTCATCTGAATGCAATTTTTTATCCTGTTTTAGCACAAGGAGCCCCTACAAGTCCTGCACTGTCGAACTTAATATGTAGAAAGCTGGATGCTCGGATGGAAAAATATGCTATAAAAAATGGCCTAAACTATTCTCGATATGCTGATGATATGACATTTTCTGGAGATGATTTGACAAAACTGCCCAAATCATCATTTATATTGAAAATTGTGAGTGAGGAAGGATTGAAACTGAATCATAAGAAAACTGGAACATACGGAAGAGACAGCAGACAGGAGGTGACAGGTGTGCTAGTGGATGGTAATAAGCCAAGAGTTCCACAGAAGTTTAAAAGGCAGATATATAGGCATCTTCATTTTTGCAAAAAATATGGTACATGGCAGCATTTTGATCATATAATGCCTGGTGTAGGATATGCACGGCAATGGTTGTATGGAAAAATATACTATGTAAACTCTATTGAACCCGATGAAGGTAAGAAAATGCTAGCTTTGGCGAATAACTTGGATTGGGGGCTAATGATGTGAACGATTATTATTTGACGATAACTGTTAGAAACAAACAAATATAAAATTCATAGAGTTGTAGAATTATGAACATGAAACTTAGGAATATTCCTTTCTCTCCGCCGGATATGACGGAGGCAGAGGTTAAAGAGGTGCGTGAGGCTATTCTTTCGGGTTGGATCACTACGGGCCCTCGTACAAAGAAGTTGGAAAGTCTGATTTCGGAGTATGTGCACACGGACAAGACGGTGTGCCTGAACTCGGCTACGGCTGCACTGGAGATGGTGCTGCACCTGCTGGATATTCAGCCTGATGATGAGGTGATAGTGCCGGCATATACGTATACGGCAACGGCATCGGTGACACAGCACGTGGGCTGCAAGCTGGTGCTGGTGGATAGCCAGAAGGACAATGTGGAGATGGACTACGACAAGTTGGCTGCAGCCATCACGGAGAATACAAAGGTGATTGCACCTGTGGATCTGGGTGGCATTGTGGCTGACTATGACCGTGTGTTCGAGATTGTGGAGGCAAAGAAGGGTTTGTTTAAGCCTAACAATGCTTTGCAGGCAAAGATAGGTAGGATTGTGGTGTCTGCAGACTGTGCACATAGCTATGGCGCCAACCGCAAAGGCAAGATGGCAGGTGAGATTGCAGACTTCTCATCGTTCAGTTTCCATGCGGTGAAGAACTTCACTACGGCGGAAGGAGGAGCCTTAACCTGGCACCTTCCCTTTGGGAATGAGCCAGTGTTGGTTAATGGTGAAGGGTTAATGGTTCAGGGCTTTGACTATTTGCCTAATGTGCCTAAGAAAGAAGGGGAGACTTGGAATGAGATGCTTTACCGTTTGAGCCAGTTGTTCTCACTCCATGGGCAGAACAAAGACGCTTTGGCAAAGACAAAGCTGGGTGCATGGGAGTATGACATCATTGGTCCTTGGTACAAATGCAACATGACGGACATCATGGCTGCACTGGGTTTGGTTCAGATGGAACGCTATGAGGGCTTGCTGAAACGTCGTCAGGAGATTGTGGCAAAGTATAATGAGGCGTTGAAGGATCTGCCAGTGGCTGTTCTGAACCATAAGGATGCAGACCATTGCAGTTCGCATCACCTGTATCTGGTACGCTTGCTGGGTAAGACTCGTGAGGATGCCAATAAGGTGATTGAGCAGATGGCTGAACGTGGCATTGCCTGCAACGTGCACTATAAGCCACTGCCTATGATGACGGCATATAAGGCTCTTGGATTTGACATCAAGGATTATCCTAATGCTTATCATCTGTTTGAGAACGAGGTGACGTTGCCGTTGCATACTCGTCTGAGCGATGAGGATGTGGTGTATGTGGTTAGCAACTTTGTGGACATCGTGAAGAACCTGTAATGCTTATCGATGAGCAATTATTGAATATGGTTAGTGCGCAGGCGAAGGATTCTCCTCGGCTGCGAATGAACTATAACTTCCATCAGTCGCTGGAGGATAAATGCCACCGGATGCTGAATGCTGTGGAGCCAGGGACGGTGGTACCCATCCATCGGCACCCGACCAAGGATGAGTCTTTCGTTATCCTGCGAGGCAAGGTTAGGGTGACTACTCACAATGATGATGGCTCTATCATAGAAGATGTGGTGCTGAGTCAAGAGCGTGGCAACTATGGGGTTGACATCCCTCAAGGAGTATGGCACAAACTAGAATCACTTGAAACAGGCAGCGTGATCTTCGAATGCAAAGAAGGCCCGTTTGTGCCGTATGACCTTTTCTTAAGAGCGAGCGCAGAGAATACGTGTTTTCTTTGCCGAGCCGCAGAAAAGTGAACGAAGTTAGGTGGAAGGGATCCTGGAAGTGAAAAATGAAGGCTGCGATTAAGCGAGAGGAGAGCAAAGCTTGCTTAGGCTTTCCCGAGCGTGAGCAGTCTCGACTGAAGGTCAAGAATGAAGAGTGAAAAGTTGAAGTCAATCCTAAAAGGTGTTTGGGCTTTTTGCTCGTATGTGTTTGTGCCGCAAAGACGTCCCAAAGATGACAGTGCGGCAGGATAGACAGACGAGGCGACCGCCTCTGGCGGGCGGCTGGCCTGTGTGGGGAGCGGAGTAATGTGCCGCTTATGGGATGCTGACCCTGGAGCATCGATACGCTTATGAATGAATTATAATACATAACACCTCTTGGCGTTTTTGGGGACGTTTGGAGGTGTTGTGGTTTTAAAAGGGGAAAGTTTTCAACAGGTATTGTGGGGGTGGAGAATTGAGATAACTTTGCGGGGGAGACGCTCTGTGAGCGAGGGAGAGTAGTTTGCAATACATAAGAAGATAAACAATAATAAAATGGAAACATTGCGTTTTTACAGAGGTCAAGAAGATATAGTGGTAGTTGAAGAACAGGACTATGGCGAGTCCATCTTCAGCGAACAGTATATCCTTGCACTCCGTCAGATAGAGAAGATGCTCTCGCAACCCAAAGAGAACATCCCCAGCATTGTGGCATTTTGTGGTGACCGTGGTGAAGGAAAATCATCGTGTATGGAAACGGTGAAGCATATTGTCGGGCACAAGACGGATGAACGTGTAGCAGGATACCTTGGTAATCAATATCCTACCATCAGTGCAACAAACTTTCATATCCTTGAAACGATAGACCCTGCGTTCTTCGATGAAAGGCACAACGTGTTGGAGTTGGTATTAGGTCAGTTGTTCTCGAAGTTCAAAGAACAGATTGAGAAATACGAAGCTGCGGAGAAAAAACAGAAGCGTGAGGCCTCAATGCACCTTCAAGAATGCTTCCATAAAGCAAAATGGTGCTTGACCCAGATGGAAAAAGGCATACAGGCCGGCTATGACCCGATAGAAGAACTGGACGCACTGGCTGCGGGAATGTCGCTACGGGAGGAGATGGATGGGTTGATAAACGAGTATCTGACGTTCTTTTCTGAAGAAGGAGCGGATGCGGAACATAATTTCCTTGTCATCAGCATAGACGACCTTGACTTGAACGTGGGCGAGGCCTACGTGATGGCAGAGCAAATCAGAAAATATCTGGTGAGCAAACAATGCCTGCTGTTAGTTTCATTGAAGGTGGAACAGTTGATAGAGGTGATTGCTAACTATCTGAACAATCAGGCTGCTCCCAATAAAAGCCTCGACGCACCGGCTATGGCCGCTAAATATGTGACGAAGTTGATACCGACGGAGAACCGTATCAATATGCCAAAGATATACGACCTCTGCGATATGCAGTTGAAGGTGTATAAAAATAAGGATGACCAGCAACCGAAGGATTACAATTCGGTGAAGGAAGCTGTGGTGCAGCTGATATACATGAAGGCGAGGTTCCTGTTTTATAACAGCAAAGGGAGCGTATCACCTATTGTTCCCAATAATCTGCGCAGCCTGCGGCATTTGCTGGGGATGCTGTTGAACATGAAGGACTTCAATGGAAATGAGGTATCAATAGCCAACAAACATGCCTTCAAGACGTACTTCTACCAGACATGGACAAGACAACTGAACGAGGAGAACCAGCGTAAAGCACAACTGTTGACCAGTGGCAGCGACGTGAGTGATACGAATAAGCTGGCAGTGTCTATCCTGTCGGAATACATACGGACAGACAAGTCTAATGCAGACAGTCTGGTGGCCCAGATTGTGAATCCCAACAACTACAGCTACAACATCAGTGTGGGCGATGTGTTCTATCTGATTAACTTCCTTGAGCGGAGTAATGTGGATGAAGAATTGAAAAGATTGCTGTTTTTCATAAAGTCGTACTACAGCATTAGGCTGTATGAATACTATGACGTGATAACCGAGCAGAAGGGAGAGATGAATCCGGAGTCGAAGAGTGAAGGTGAAGTATTCCGCAGTGACGGTTGGTTTAAGCGAACAAACCAACTGCAACGGTTTGTGAATGGCTCCTATTTCACCTATCAGCCCGATGACTTGCTGCCCCGGATGACACTGGGCCCCAATGAATACTTCTTCAGAGACCTGCGGGTGTATAGTGCCAGGACTCAATTGTATAAAGACACCATACACAACCTGAAGAGTGGAATGCAGAGATTTGAAGCTTTAGGTGATGAGGAGAAAACTCTGTTTAAACAACAATTCCGTGTGGCAGAGATGCTGGCTCTGTGTACAAAGAAGTCGGTGAAGCAGAAAGAAAGAGGAACGCACTACAGCGTGCCCCGTGACTTTGCAGAGCCGTACTACCTGACCAACTACCACAAGAGTACCGGCTATCTGGTATTTGATATCATGGCACCTTTCTATAATCTGGTGAATCTTAAATATACATACGGAAGATTTGTGTATCTGGCAGATGAGAAAAATGATGGTACAGATTTCTATCATTTTGCGCTGGTGCACGAATGGTCTCTGCTAAGAAGGATGATTGAACATGTTAGACTGAAGGAATATAACGAGAATCATGAGCGGAAAATCACGATGGAACAGTTGCCAGCTATGGAGGAGGGCAAACTGGACGAATGTTTCATGAGGCTTATATCGAACGGTGCAATCAGAAACGGGGACGTGCTTTTGGCGATGATGGAAAATACTACCAGTCGCAGGGCTAATATGCACAACACAAAAGACCATTTGGACTGTATTAAGGATTTCTATAAAGACATTATCAATTCCGAGATGCGGACATATAGGAACTCGCGTACTGCGGCTCCCTATATCATCCGGTTTGCCTATCTTGAAGCGTTGATAGAACTGCTGAACGACGAAGATGAAGGTGAACTGTTTGGAAATATCTATTCGACAGGGCTGGAAAAAATAGACCGGACGGAGGATGAAATTTATCGAAGGTTCAGAAAGTTTTTTGGCACCTTCAAGGGAAGTAAGAAAAACACAGCCATCATAGACGATATGCATAGACTCTATCCATCGGAGTCTTCCAGACTAACCAACGACCAGTGGCAGAAGATGTTCCCTGAAGAGAAACAGTATAAGAAAGAGCACATAGCCAGAGCCTTTGCGGAGGTGATGACTGAGATGGTAGGGGCTGAAACCCAGTACGAAGAAGATATAGAAGACTAAGGCAATGGACATAGAGAGAGGCATCATCAAAGCATTGTTTTATGACTTTCCGTTAGGACGGCTACTTGCCATAATGGATGGAAAAAGAGATAAAAGCAGTCTTCTGGATTTTGTTCCAGAAATACTGAGAAGGACGATGCCTGCTTTCGATATACAAGAACTCCGGCAGACTATGGAAGCCTATAAGCGGAATTGGGCTACGGAGTTTGCTGACTACGAAGAAGCAACATGGCCTCTGATGTTTGTGTCGACACAGGCTGGATGGTTGCTCAAGAAAGAAGGGGGAATACCAAGAGTGAGGAAAGAGCAGTTGCTGCGATGGAGAATGATTTCGTTGCCAGTGAGTGAAGACTTGTTGTCGCTTTCATGGCTGGCTATGGAGGAGAAGAATCATGCAAGAGGCAGGACAAACTTTGTTTGGGAAGACACGCTGCCCATTACTGCGGTTGATTGGAATGCATTAAGTAAGGGGAAAAGTCTAAGCGATCTTCATTCACATCTTGGTGCATCATCAGATGCTTTCAATATCAGATGGATTTACTGGATGAACAACAGAACCTTCAAGCCAAAGCGTGATTCACAGCGGAAAAGGGAGATTGGAATGGAGCATGCCGCTATTGCGGCGGTCATCAGATACCAACTGTTTGAAATATGTAATGGAAATGGTGTTGAGCAGAAGATGAAAGATGATATTCTGGAGAGTTTCAAGGACGGTGTGGTTTGGCAGCTGCTTGTGGATAATGGCTATGGGAAGATTAATTCGGCCAAACAGAACAGCTTGAAACCTAATGTTGGACAGGTAGAGCATTGGGACTATGCTATTATTGACGAACTCGGCAGTGATGAATCCCAAAAGAGTTCTCCCTATATGCTTCACGTAGGAGAGCGGTATATTATGTACGAATATCTGAGGCGGTTATACAAGGGAGAACAAACTGCAAAGGACACAGCAGAATTTTTCTACCTGTACATCTTGATAAAATGCTCATATAGAAAGCTGTTCCTTCAGACCAATGAGCAAATAGGTCTTTCGAACTACCAAGAGTATGAAGGGGCAAACAAACAAGGTATCGACCACATGGGAGAAGCCAGAAAGAGGTATGCCCTTCAAACAGCCATTGGTGAACGAGGAAAAAACTATGTAGAGTCGCGAATCAGTTGGCAATGGGACAAGAATGGTGGAAAGAGTCCTGTTCCAAACATATATATTGAAAAGAGCCTGTTTGGTAATAAAGAGGGTGATAGGGAAAAGCTATTGAAACGAGTACGGCTTGTGGTGTCGTATAGAAAGAGCGACTTTCCGCATGATGATAAGAGTAACGGATTGAAAACATTGACGGATACGTACGAAGAGATTCTTCAGAGAATATTAAGAAACAAGGCATTGCAGGACATAGAGTTCTCCATAGTGGGTATAGATTTTACCGGCTCGGATGAAAAGGCTAGGCCAGAAGTGTATGCCCAGTTAGTCAGGTATGTGAGAAGGCATCAGAGATTAAGCCTTAAACAGCTTACCTATCATGCTGGCGAAGATTTCTATGACCTCTTGGATGGAATTAGGGCGATACACGAGGTGCTAAAGTATTTGAAGTGGGATGAACATTGTAGGATAGGACATGCATTGGCTTTGGCAACCAAACCAGAGCGTTATTATGAACTGCGCGGCTGGAACGTAATTGCTACGCGACAGGTGATGTTGGATAATCTGGTTTGGTTTATAGAAATGTGTAGTGTGGTAGGATATAGGATAGGGAAGGTTCAAGAGAAAGAAATCGAAGACAAGATTAAGTCATTGTATGAGGAAATAGGGTATACGGAAGACTTTGACCTTCGTAAATATACTGACAGCATGAGACTGAGAGGCGACCATCCGATGGGTGCAGGAAGGGCAGAAGGGTTGTCGTTGTTTGCACAGACCGCTCTGGACGATGATGCAGCTTTGGATGCATTGAGGCGAGATGCTGTGGTGAGTACGATGTTCAGAGAGTATTACGGCGATAAAAAAACACGGGAAGAAGGTGAAAAGCTGGCATTCTGGAAAATGCCAAGAGCAATAGTGGGCGGTGTAAGCAGGATTCAGAAACAATTGCTACAAGAGATTGGTAGAAAGCGGATAGCAATTGAAACATGCCCCACATCGAACTATATGATAGGCTATTTTGAAAAGTATATTGATCTGCCGCTGTTTACTTTTGTGGAGCAGTTGCCTGACAACGCTATCAGTATCAATACGGATGACAAGGGCATTATTGCGACTTCGATAGAGAACGAATATGCGCTGATTGCAGCCGCAATGGAGAAAAGTCGAAAGTACAAAGGGAAGATTGACGAGACGATGACTCGTTTGGTAAAGGATGCGAGGAAAAGCAGGTTTGATGTGCAATAATATTGGCTTTCTGAGAAAATGATGGAATGTAGGTTCTATTTGGATGAAATGTTACGAACAAAAGTGGAGAATGCTTCACGGCTTCTTAGCGACGGGAAGTATGAGGAGGCTCGAAAAGCCATTGATACGGCTTACTTTATTTTGGGTACAAAGAATATTGTAGAACAGAACTTTCCGTTTCCTATAGCCTATAGAACTTTAATCGGTCTATTAGCAGAGCGTGCTCGCATCTACCTGTCTTTTCGTGACTATAAAACAGCGGACTCGATGCTGACTATGACGGACATCATAACCCGTAACCAACCGTTATCACTCAAAGAGCAGGTGAGAATTATGCTGCTAAAGAGCAATGTAATGAAGATGCCCAACCCGATGGTGCATAGTTTACTGATACTTTCAGAAGCGTTGAAGATAGCAGAAAGTACGGGAAATAAAGAATTGGTGGCGGAGGTGTATATGGAGATGGGTAAGTTTTTGGCAAGTGAATATACAGCTTTGGGGCTGTCACTCATACGCAAAGTTGAGACGTATTGCAAGCGCAACAAGTTGAGGGATGGAGAAATTGGTGCAAAGGTCTATCGGGCCAGATGCAGCTATATGATGTGGACACACGACAAGTACAATTGGGTTAAAGATAGAGAAAGGTTTGCAAAGGAAGCGGTACGCTTACTGGAGACTATTAATCCTGAGGAGATACAGTCGCAGTATAATAAGGATATGTACTGGGGACTGAGAAGAGAAATTGAAGCATATCAGAAAAAGACAAAAGGAAATGGCAACTGACTGGGCAAAGAAGAGGGAACAGATTATCAGCAAGCTGCCAACGTTGCTTGACATTATGGACCGATATGCCATAGGCGAAGAGTGGTGGGCTCTGGAGAAAGGGACGCTGGCAGAGTTTATGATGCCGCACCATGACCAGGATGGTCTGTTTGATGCCATTATGATGCCATCGGGCTATGTCAAGTTGTTTCCGGTAGGTTTGTGCTGGAACTGTTACTATCGAGGACAAAGCAGTTATTATCCTAATTCGAAACCCAGTCTGTGGAGAAAGGGTACACGAAAGAAGAATGGCATGATGCCGGAAGACCAGTTTGTGGAACGGCTGAAACTCTGTGAACTGAAAATGATGATAGAGGACTATCCGTTGACGCAAATTTTCAGGAACGGCATATATTATAAGAGCAGGTCGGGACAGATGGTGCAGTTGCCTCTTGATGTGGATGCGGAAGCGTTGGCGCAACATTACGGGATAAAGACGGAATTGTCTGATCTGACGGTGAATTTGTGGGTAGCGGCATTCTTCGCAGCCACCGAATATCACTGGGGAACGGACACATATACAGCAATAACGGACACCAAGAAACATGAATATGGGGTGTTCTATCATTACTATGATCCGTCTGTTCCTTTGCCTGGAGATAATAGGGAGCCAGCCCTGCGCGCTGTAGGGATGCAGCCTTTTGGCAGGCCTGGAAATCAAGCGGGGTATGTGCTGAAGATGAAGCCGCATCAGAATATGAATAGGATGGCGGGCTTCGAGAAAATTAAGTTTCGCCACGTGGCAGAAATCAACAAACTGATATTCAACTATAGTAATTGTTCAAGGAATTTCCTTCCGGAGGAACTGTTCCAGAAGAAGCTACTAGCATTGAGGAATGAGGAACATAGTTTTTCAAGGATGGCACTTGAAATGGCAAAGGAACAGTACTTTAAGGATTATACGGATACTCAGATAGAGGAGATGATAGCTTTTAAGGGTATTGCGTTTGTGGATAGGCCACTCTACTTGTTTTCTGAGCGCGAGAAGAAACAAGCGTTGAAATACTGGAAGGAGCATGAACGTGAGCATTTGGACAAGATAATGATTAGAGAAGTTTATTCTGGACCAATAGAGATAAAGGGAGAGTAGATTGATGGAAAAAGAATTGCAAGACAGACTGAGAGGGCTGCAACTGCGGCTGCTTACGCAGGATATATACGCCAAAAACGCGGTATGTGATGAACTTTTGGACATACTGAAAGAGCAAGACGACGCGCATGTAAAGAACGAAATCCGGAGAATCATTGCCTTGCCTTTGGTGGATCTTGGTCGATCCGGTGACTTGATGGCTTGTGTGGATGCGTTGTTGGCGCAACAGGATTATGAGTTGAATATAGTGGCACTGATGGCCAAGGAGCATTACCTGCGACACCTGAATGATTTGCAAGGTGTGCTGGTTTTGCACATCCAAGAGATTCAATTAACTGAGCAATATGGACGCGAAGACATGTTGGCAGAGGCCTACCTTCGGAGAGGAAAGGTGTATCTTGAATTGAACAGGATTGATGAGGCATTGAAGGATTTTAATAATGCCATTCCGTTGGCTATGGAAAGGAACTACTATAACCTTGTTGGCGTGGCGAAATACTATATTGGTCTTTGTCTGTTTTCAATGGGGCATGAAGAGCTGGGAATGGAGAAACTGAGAGAGGCATCGGAAACGGCACACGAACAGCATTGCTGTGACGTGGCTATGCATACGGAGGCCTTTAGAGCTATGAAAATGCTTGAAAAAGGGCGTGCTGATGTTGCTCTGGAGATACTGAAAGGTTGGGCAGAAGAATTCAAACTGATGCTATGATTGATTGGGAAAGGTACGGCAAACAACCTGGAGAAGACACGTTGACGGATTATCCCACAATACTGGATGTCCTGAAAGACGTGGTGGCTCAGGAGGAGGAAGCACAAATACACAAGTTGCCACTCAATCGCCAAAAGACAGATTTCTTCTACGATTGGTCGAAAACGGGACATTACCTGTTGATGCGGGATAGTATCCAGCATATGCCGGTATTGTTGCCAACCAGTCGAACGGCCTTCACGTTCTATCGGGGTCAAAGTGAATATTATGAGCAGTGCTTGCCCTCGCTATATAGATTTGAAGGAGCAAGACTGGAGAAAGAAACTTTGCGCTCTCATTTACAGACGGCTGAAATGATACTGCTGATGAAGTCGCATCCTGTGATTATGTCGATTGAAAGTGGTGGTATCATGCATGAGAAGCTGGGCTTGGTGCGGTTGCCAGTGATGTATGACGGATTAGCGCAGCACTACGGAATCAAGACCTGCTATATGGACTTGACCAATGATATATGGTGTGCGGCGTTCTTTGCTGCCACCACATACGACGGAGAGTATCATCCTATAGTGGTGACGGAAGATATGCCGTTTAAGAAAAGGTACGGTGTATTGTATATGCTGGACTATGCTCCAACTCATGGAGACTCGAATTTCAGCAAAGACAATATCCTGCCCATCGGTTTGCAATACTTCAACAGACCTGGAAAACAGAGTGCGCTAGTGATGGCGATGCAGGACCTGAAAGACCTGCATAAACATCCAAGACTGAAGTGCGTGTTTTTCAGGCACGACACAGAGGCGAGTAATTTGATATTCACACTATCGCAGTTTGGTAAGCAGTATTTGACCGATGACCCTTTTGAGAAGATAGTGAAGGCTATCTGTCGTGAAGACAGTTTCAGCATAGGGGCGGTAATGCTTGCGCAGAGGATATATAACCCCGGTTTGCCCTTTGAGTTCTTCTCAGAAGTTGTTAAAGAGTATGGGTTTGGGATTACAGAGAAACCACGAGTAGCCTATCCCGAAGAATTGTTTGCCAGGGAGTTTTACGATTGGAAACACGGAGGGGCAGAACGGTATATCAATAGAATCATTATACAGGCAGTGTCAAAGATGAGAGTTGGCTGATGTAGGAAGGCTTAACGAAGGCTGAAGCTTCCGCAGGAATCACGAATTTACGGAATTAAGGATTTATGGATCAAGAGACTCGTTGGTTGACGAAATATAATGAGGTGATGGATTTTATGGAGAAAAACCATAGAAATCCGTCGCGTCATCGTATGGAGGAGCATGATATGCTGAACTGGCTGAAGGTCAATAGAAAGAAGGTGAATGCAGGGAAGATGCAAGAGCCAAGGCTGGGGAAGTTTAAAGAACTGTTAGCGTTGTGCGAGGAATATAGGAGGGTGAATCAATACGCTTGACTAGTTTAGAGATAGGGCTTCGCTACGGCGAGGCTTTTTTTGTGTCTCGCAGAAAACGCGAATGTTCTAATGGTAACCATAACGCTAACTTTAACCCTAACTGAAAGGTTTCGCAGATGGCGCAGAAACTGCAGAAATATCTTTTCGAACACAGATCTCACGAATAACACGAATTGGCAAAAAATGGCTATTCAAAAACCTTATGAAAACGAAGCTCAAATAATAATTCTATGGGTAAAAGTATAAGAGAAAGATTCGCAGAGATGTCTCGCCTATATCATTTTACGAGTTTTGAATCAGCGTGCAAGATTGTCGAAAGCAAGCGGCTGAGATTCGGGAAATTGTCACAAATGAATGATTTGGTCGAGAGTAATAAGATGGTCTTTCAGCGAGTTGTCTTCGGCGGTTTGGAAGAAGATAATCTAAATGGATTGTTTGCGGAGAAGGAAATGCATAAATATCAACAGATTAGTTTCGCTCAAGACAGATGTGTCGATGGTAGAATATATGAAGGGTTCAATCTTCATCCCATGTGGGGATTATATGCGGATAAGGGGAATGGAGTCTGCTTGGTATTTGATAAAAAGAAATTGAAATTTGCAGACGGAGATTACGCAAGAGATGTTGAGTACATGGACTATGTGCTCCCAGATTATGGGTTTATGAATAAGAGTAAATCCGGCCTAAAAGCAGAGATATGGCGAAGGAAAGATGAAATCTTTTTCTGCAAGAGGAAGGAATGGGAGTATGAGCAAGAGTATCGTGTAATACGAAGGGCGAAGAAGGAATGGGACGATAACTATTTGGATGTCTCTGAGGCTTTGTCTTTTGTGATTCTTTGTAAAAGAGAGGGTGAATCACTATGGTTCGGGCTACAATATAGTGAACTAAAGAGTATTGATAGAAAACTACCAATCCTTTCTTATGAATTCGGGATAGATGGCTATGAACTGTGGCGTGATGTCCCGGATGACCCTATATGGACTGAATTCGGTGGATTCTATTGGTGACAGGGGATAGGGGGATGAATGGACAATGGATAGTTGAGAATGAAGAATGGAAAATGAAAAGTGAAGAGTAGCTTACGGGTTACGGATGGGGGGCTTAGTAAGTTGAAAAATGAAAGGTGAAAGGTGAAGGCTGGTGCTTAGGCATCGGCCTTTTTTTTGTGTGGGGTGAGGGCATAAAAATGGCGTTTGAAGGGTGTAGAAGGCAGTTTCTTTGTATTTTTTCTCTTCCGTATGGAATAATTTTTGTACTTTTGCAGCGTCGAATATAATAATGGCGAGCACGTCGCGTTATCAATTACAAATATGAAGATTGAGTATAATAAGCATCGGGTAGAATACTTGCTGTCACTGTTTAAAATGTCAGCAGGGGAGCTTTTGTCCTCAATCAACAAGGGTCTGAAGACTCCTATCACGTGGGAGGATATCGATAGCGACGAGATAGAACTTAACTATCTGAAGAGGATTGATAAGGTTTTTAATAAGGGCTTACTGTATTATTACGACCCTTCTGTACCAGTGAAAGACAAGAAGGTGAGCGTGTTCTTTAGAAAGGAGAGTTTTACTTCTGAACTGAATATCGGTGCCAGAAAGAGGGTTCGTGAGTTCGAGGATCTCAAGACGCAGATCAGTACTATCTCTATCATGTCACAGTTTGATATGAAGAGGGTGTTGAGAACATACACGTTGGATGAGAATCCAAAAGAGGTAGCTTTCTCTTTACGTGAGACTTTGCTCCCTGTTTTTAATTCGGTCAAAAGGGATTATCTGAAAAGCTTTATCAATAAGCTTGGAGAGTACAATATTCTTGTATTCGAGTTTGTTGATACTTTCAATAAGAAAGAAAAGGCTAATATTGACGGGTTTTACATTGGGCCCAATGCTATTGTTCTGAAAAGGAATCAGGATGCTTTGAGCCGTGAAATCTTCACGCTCTGTCATGAACTAGGTCACTATCTCCTTGACAAGGAAGATGTTGATGAGTTGGACTTTGCCAAGGTGACTGATAAGAATACTGATATTTCGGATGTCGAAAAGTGGTGTAATAGTTTCGCCTACTATCTATTGCTGGGGTCGGTGAATGCCCAGAAGCTTGAATCAATTGCCCAGTATGACTGTCATGTAGATTACGGTCATGATTTGGTTGCAGGCATTTCCAGGGAGACGAACCTCAGCCGTTTGGCCATCTTTACTAATTTGTTCCTCCAGCATAGGATGACATATACTGACTACAGCAATGTGCGGGAGGACTTACATGAGCAGTATTTAGCTCGTAAGGAAAGGGAACAGTTGGAGAAAGAGAATAGAATTGCTGCTGGAGAAAAGATTAATGGGCGTAATCCCAAACCGATTCAGTCTAATTTGGTTTATGATATTTACAATTATGCCCTTAACAAGGGTGTGGTAACGGAGTATGAATACTGTACGGCTTTAAATATTAAGCCAAACGATATAAGCAGGGTGTTCTATGAAGGCAGTCATTGATACTAGTTCGCTTGTGTCGTTGGTGAGGTATTTTCTCCCCTTTGACAAAGAAGGAAAGCTGAAGGCGTTTTTTGAGGAGAACATTCGGTCTGGAAAGATTATCGTTCTGGAGCAGGTTGCTGAGGAGTGTAAACGCCAAGGTAAGGGACAAGTAATTGAGGCGCTCCCATTTATTGCCAAGCCCAAGTATAAGACTAGTATCGCAGGGATAATACCTAACAAAGCGATATATAACCTAATTGATAACAATTTCATTAATGCGTCGGTCAGATCAAGATTCCCTGAGGCGGAATACCGGTTTGCTCGGGACAAGTTTATGGCCTCTGCAGATTTCGCTATGATGCTTTATGCCTATAGCATAAAAGATAAGGAGAATGTTGTTATTGTGACCGAGGAAACGGGTTACAGCAATGATGGCAAGCCCTTCAAGAAGATTCCTGATATCTGCGGCATTATTGGTGTAAAGACGCAGAATTTCCCGAGTTTCTTGTTGGAGAACAGTATTATCAACATGACAGTTGAGGTAGCGAAGACCTCGCTGTTCTGATTCGGATTTTTCCTTAATACAGATTTTTAGGCTGCTGCTTAGGCATCGGCTCCTTTGTTTGTTTGTTGCCATCGGCCAAACTCCCGAACGGAATTGCGCCAAACTCCCGAAAGGGGAGAGGGAAAATGTTAATTGTTAAAATGTTAAATTGAAGGTTTGCGAGTAATCGTGAGCCTATTATTTGTCGGTCATCCAGAAATAAGATTTGAGAATTTTGGGAAAATCGATAATGGCGGAATATCTAAGAAAACCTCAATAATTAGGGATTATCAGAGAAGACTGCTATTTTATAAAATTGCGAGAATTAAAAAAAAATGAAATGAGAGGGGGATAGGGTCGGTGCTTGCGCATCGGCTTTTTTTAATCGGTTGTCAGCCATCGGCCAAGTGTTAACTGTTAACTCGAAATTGCCTTTGGCTTTTATTATTGCCATCGGCCTCAACGGGCCAAGCGACCAGAAAGGCTGCGTTTGAAAACGACCAATGATCATTGATCTTTATTTGTCTTCATTCAGCATATATCGTTCACACTCTTTGTCATAATAGATGTCTTTTTCTTTGAAGGTAAACTTGCCGCTGGGGTACTTGGCCTTGAGCGCCTTTAGTTCTTTATCCAAGCGCTTGACTAGCGATTCTTCGTTATCATCGCCAGAGAGCATCCAGTCCACGCGTTTGGCGTATATGTAGGCCATCCGCAGTACGTATACCGCCCGTTTCATGATATCGATTGTCTTTCGCTCATAGGTTGGATAGGTTCGGTCTGAATCATCATACGAACCTCCGTACCAGTGGTTTTTCTCCCAGACCTCCTGTGGGATTTTTTGTCCCGCTTCGATGATTTCTTGTTCGATATCATCGGCAATTTCCTCGATGTAACGCTGTTGGTAATCAAATGCTCCTCCGCTCATAATGATTTGTCTTTAAGCTTGTTTGTTGATATTTCTTCGAAATGCCTCATGTCTCGCTTGATGATGCTCTCTGTATTGTCCAGAAAGGACTTAAGTTTTTGGTCTTCCTTTAGTTTTGAAGTCTCGAAATCCCGTTTGAGATTCTCCAGACAGTCCAAGGCTTTGTGACAAGCTTCGACATCTATCAGGGAATCGGCACTTATCAAGGAACCGAGCACGAAGTAGAGCATGTCTGCTTCGTGGAGTTTGTCGATCAGATTCTCATTCTTCATCATAATCGTTCTCATGTAGGAGGTATTCATACTTTGTCCCAATCAGGCTTTCCGGGTCATACTCCTTTCGATACTCCATGATGTAGAAAGCAATGGAGTCGGGATACACCTGCCAGTATGCCCGGCAAACGCGTTTGTAAAGCTGTGACATCCGGTCGTCGCCAGCGTACATTAGTAGCCAGTCTAGCATCCACTCTACTTCGTTTTGTGTCGCTTTGCGGTTGCATAGGTCATCGACCAATGGGGTATATGCGACGACGGCCATGTCGTGGATGTGTTTCATGTGCTCCACGAGCGGTCTCAAATAATCTACCAGATTGTCTATTGTCTGATTGTCTTTCTGTCCTTCTTCCATCATTACTTCGGTTGAGGTCCTTTAGCTAGGTCTACCAGGTAGTCGTAGAAGGCGTCGATGTCACTGACGTTGTATTCTTTTTCGTCAATCCAGTATTTTGCTTCGCCTTTTGGCGCCTCTTCCATCCACCATCCCAGTACATCGTCGATTCCCAGTTTATTGAATTTGAGATTGAAAAGGAGGCAGAATGCATATCTCACCACTTTCCACCAGGGAGAGATATAGAACGGGACGTGTTGAGCCTGCTCTTCGTCCCAGATGAGCTCAAAGGCATCATTCACTTTGTCTTCTTTTTCCTGTGCATGCTGCACGTATGCCATAAACTCTTTGAATTGTTCGCGGGTGGGTATCATAAGTTATAATGTTGTCCGATCGCATATAAAGTATGGATTAGTCGAAGAATGTTACATCAAGATGCAATCTTTTTCTCCAGCTCAAAATGTTTTCGTATCTTTGCAGCCACAAACGAAAAGACAAATGGCACGACTGAAGGTACTCATTCCTCGGGAGAACAAGCTCACGCCGGAGCAACGGCGAGAGGCGCTGGAACTGGGAAAACTGGGCGAACAGATGGCGACGAAGTATCTGGAGGACAACGGTTACACCATCCTCGAACGTAACTACCGCAAGGGACATCTAGAGATTGACATCATCGCACTTGACCCTCGCTCAGAGTTCAACGCCCCCTATTCGGACATGAATGGTCTTGGCGACCTAGTCATCATAGAGGTGAAGACGCGCTCCTACGACACCGTGTTGCAGCCAGAGGATGCCGTCGACCACAAAAAACGTCTCAACTTGATACGGATCGGCAACCAATATGTCCGCAGCCACGGCCGCAAGGAGAATGTCCGACTCGATGTTATCGCTATCGTCAAAAACGAAAAAGGCGTGGACTTCAGACATATCAAGAATGCCTTCAATGTTATGAGATTCTGAATAATGAATTGAGTAGAAGAGTCATGATAATGGTTAATGGTTAAAGGTTAATGGTTAAAGAGTCAAAGAGTCAAAAAGTCAAAAAGACAACGAGACGTTGAGTAGAAGAGTCAAAGAGTGGAAAATCATGATAATGGTTAATGGTTAACGGTTAATGGTTAAAGAGTCAAAGAGTAGAAGAGTCGAAAAGACAAAGAGTCAAAAAGTTGAAGAGTAACACCTGTCACTAAACATTTTTACGATGGTTAAGGGGTAGGGGATAATGGAAAATAAAATAATGGAGAATGAATAATGGAGAATGAATAATGGAGAATGAATAACGGATAATGAATAACGGATAATGGAGAATGAATAATGGAGAATGGTTAATGAATATGAAGGATGCTGGTTTTTTTGCGGAGATGCCAATTCCCAATTTCCTCGATATTATCCAGGAGGGTGGAGCACGTGCCGACGAGGCGATGTACTTCCTTCTGCACCAGCGGCTTCTCGGCCGGCTACGAAATCGATACGAAATCTACCAGCGGCAGCTGCAGGACGACTTCGACGATGTGCTGGCGGATTTCTTCCTGTATCTAAGAGATGGGAAAGAGGGAAGAAACACGGTGACTTATCTGTCCCTGAGGAGCATTAAAAGTAAGGATGCCTTCGAGACTTGGATGCTCAATACCTTCCGGAATTATATTGGCGTCACCGCAAATGCAAAGCCACCTCTCACTATCGTCACTAATAATCTCGAATCAGAATCTAAAATCCAAAATCTAGATGTTCCCAGCTCTCCATTGACCGACGAGCGTATGCTTGCCTTTGCCTCCACCCTCATCGCTTACGCCCACCAGACCTCTCTGCCGCGCGACCGCTTCATTCTCTTGCGCACCCTCCTCACACTGCTCAACAAGCAGCAGGCGATGCCTAACGAAGAGATGGCAGAAGCCCTCGGAATGTCTTCTGTCTCCTACCGTGTCACCGTCTACCGCGTGAAGCACCACCTCGCGAAACTCCGTACACGCTTGCTGCAGGGCGAAAACCTTCCACTTGATGACAATCACCGTCAGATGGCTCAAAACATCAACGATGACTTCACCCATCTCTACCCCATACTTTACACCTACTACTGCCAAACGATTGATGCCCTCGCCAGCGCTGCCGCCGTCAAACGGCTGCGTCAAGAACACCTCGATGCTACTGGTCGCGCACTCCACGAGACAGGATCTCACTATTCCCTGTCGCCAGGCATAAGGGCTTTCTGGACTATGCTGTCACGTCTGTGCCGGTAAGGTTTACTTTTTAAGGTTTACGAGACAACGAGTGACTAGGTGGCTGGGTGACTGAGTGGCTGAGTCAATGAGACGTTGAGTCGAAAAGTCAAAGAGTGGAAAAGTCAAAGAGTGGAAAAGTCAAAAAGACATCGAGTGGCTGGGTGGCTGGGTGACTGGGTGGCTGAGTCAACGAGACGTTGAGTGGAAGAGGCGAAAAGTCAAAGAGTCAAAAAGACAACGAGACGACGGAGAATTGAAAAGTGAGAATTGAAAAGGATAAGGTTTACTGTTCATGGTTTGACAGTAAATGTTTGAATGTGGGAATGCGTGAATGTGAATGTGTGAATGCTTGAGTGTGGGGATGTTTGAATGCCGGCAAAGAGGCAGAGCAGCTGAAGAAAACCCGGTGGGAGGGCGGCCATCCAGTGGATGGCCGCAGTGAGGACAACTTGTTGCCTTCGGGCCTTAAAACGAGTGTGGCTCCTGCCGGGTGGCTTTCCCGTAGTGGGGATGGTTGGGTGTCGAGAGTTCCCAGTTCATCCATATAGTATGGAAAAAACGAAAATGTTACACTCGAGACAACGAGGCATCGGGTGGCTGGGTGACTGAGTGGCTGAGTCAATGAGACGTTGAGTCGAAGAGTCAAAGAGTGGAAAAGTCGAAAGGCGAAAAAGTCAAAGAGGCAATGAGTGCAAGGTGATAAAGACTCATGGTCTTAAAGCCCCATAGACATAAAGACATAATGGCTCTCGGTGTTGTGTAAGTGATTGTGTATCATTGCAACGATAAAATTATTCATTTTATGTGAGGAAAAAGTTGTATTTTTGCAATTAATTAATAAAAAATATTGTACCGATGAAGAAAATAGCAATGTCCCTCTGTTTCGTGGCTATGGCAATAATGGCCGGAGCACAGCAGTACCAGTACAAGACCTATGACAACGACCCGCTCGGGGTGCGTGAATACACCCTCAGCAATGGTTTGAAGGTGTTTATGAGCGTCTACAAGGATGCCCCACGCATCCAGACCTACATTGCCGTGCGCGCCGGTTCGAAAAACGACCCCTCGGAAACCACCGGTCTGGCCCACTATCTGGAGCACATGCTCTTCAAGGGCAGCCACCAGCTGGGTACCACCGACTGGGAGCGAGAGAAAGAGGAGCTGCAGAAGATTGAGAACCTCTACGAGGTGTATCGCAAGACGACCGACGAGGCGGCTCGTGCGGCTATCTACCACCAGATTGACTCCATCAGCTATGTTGCCTCGACGATTGCCATTGCCAACGAGTATGACAAGTCGATGACGGCCATCGGCAGCGAGGGCACCAACGCCTTCACTTCGAACGACTACACGATGTATGTGGAGAACATACCGTCCAACCAGCTGGAGACCTGGGCCAAGGTGGAGGGAGACCGTTTCCCCAACCTGGTGCTGCGTCTGTTCCACACCGAGCTGGAAGCCGTCTACGAGGAGAAGAACATTGGCATGGCTCAGGACAACCGCCGCGTCAACGAGACGATGATGGCGGCCCTGTTCCCCCACCATCCCTACGGCCAGCAGACCACTATCGGCACCATTGAGCACCTGAAGAATCCCTCGATGAAGAACATCCGCGAATACCATGCCGCCTACTATGTGCCCAACAATATGTGCATTGCTATGGCGGGCGACTTCAACCCCGACGAGGCCATAAAGATTATCGACAAATACTTCGGCAGCTGGGTGCCGGGTACGGTTCCCCCATTCACCAAGGTGAAAGAGGATCCCATTACCACGCCCATCATCCGCCTCGTGAACGGCCAGGACCCTGCCAACCTCACCATTGCCTTCCGCATAGAAGAAGGTAACGGAAGCCGCGACGCCCTGCTGGCCCAGGCCATGGAGATGGTGTTGAACAACGGCAGTTGTGGCCTCATCGACCTCAACCTTAATCAGAAACAGCTTTGCCTCGGCGCCTACGCCGGTACCTACATGCTGAACGACTATGCCGCCTTCATGCTTGGCGGCCGCCCCACCCAAGGTCAGAGCCTCGGCCAGCTGCGCGACCTGTTGCTGGAGCAGCTTGACCTGGTGAAGCAGGGTAAGTTCGACGAGAGTCTCCTTGAGGCCAGCATCAATCAGTTGAAACTTCAAATCATGAAGCAGGCCGAGAGCAACAACAGCCGTGCCAGCCAGATGGCCTACGCCTTCGTGCAACACCGCAACTGGGGCGACGTCTGCAACGAAATCAACGAGCTTGCCAAGATTACGAAGAAAGACATCGTCGACTTCGCCAACCGCATCTGCAAGGACAACAACTACGTCATCGTCTACAAGCACCAGGACACCCCCGACCCGGTGACCAAGGTGCAGAAACCCGCCATCACCCCCATCTTCGTGAGCCGCGACACCGAGAGCCCCTTCCTGGCCCAAGTGAAGGCCGACGCCGCCAAGGCCAAACCGATACAGCCTGTCTTCGTGAACTTCAAGAAAGACCTGCAGAAAGGCAAGACTGCCAACGGCAGCGAGGTGCTGTATGTGAAGAACGTGGAGAACGGTACCTTCAACCTGCAGTACCGCTTCAATTTCGGCTACGCCGCCAATAAGGCCATCGACCTGGCCTCCGACCTGGTGGAATATCTCAATACCGACAAACACACTGCCGAACAGCTGCAGGAAGAATTCTATAAGCTGGCCTGCAGCTATAACATCCACGTGGGCGACGAGGACATCACAGTGGGCATCAGCGGCTTGGCTGAGAATATGGAGAAAGCCATGACCCTCGTGGAGGAAATCATGGCTACCTGCCAGCCCGACGACGAGTCCCTGCAGATGCTTGTGGAGCGCCTCATCAAGAGCCGTACCGACAACAAGACCAACCAGCGTGCCGCTTTCCGCGCCCTGAACACCTACGGCGTATGGGGTGAGGAATACATCAAGGAGAACACCGAAAGCGATGCCCAACTCCGCGCCTACACCGCCAAGCAGCTCACCGACGCCCTCCACGGCCTCTTCCAGTACAAGCACCGCGTGCTCTACTACGGCCCGTTAAGTCTCAAGGAGGTCACCGCCGCCGTCGACCGCATCCACACTGTGAAACCCTCCAAGGATGTTCCCGCCAACAAGGTCTTCCATCCCCAGCCCGTCAACGAGAACACGGTGTTCTTCGTCAACTACGACGCCAAAAACACCTACGTCACCGAATACTTCCGTGGCGAGCACTACAACACCGCCATCTCACCCAAGGTATATCTCTTCAACGAATACTTCGGCGGTTCGATGAATGCCATCGTCTTCCAGGAGATGCGTGAAAAGCGCAGCCTTGCCTACAGCGCCAGCAGCTACTACTCCAACAGCGGACACAAGGACGGCTACTTCTACAACAGCGCCAACGTCATCACCCAGAACGACAAGCTCTTCGACGCCCTGAACGCCTACGAGGAACTCTTCAACGACATGCCTGAGGCTGAAGCCAACTTCAAACTGGCGAAGGATGCCCTCATCGCCGGCAGCCGCACCAAACGTACCACCAAGATGGCCATCATCAGTGTCTACCTGCATTGCGAGCGCATGGGTCTCAAAGAACCTCTGAACAAGCAAAACTTCGCCGCCTACCAGAAGATGACCATGAACGACCTCACCAGCTTCCAGAAACAGTACATAAAAGGACAGAAAAAGAGCTATCTCATCCTCGGCAAGGAGAGCGAGATAGACTTCAACAAACTGGCCAAGTTCGGCAAAGTGAAGAAACTCACGCTAAATGACATCTTCGGATACTAACGGATGAGAGTCGAAGAGTCGAAGAGACGTCAAGACAACGAGACGTCGAGTGACTGAGTGGCTGGGTGACTGAGTGGCTGGGTTGCTGAGTCAACGAGACGTTGAGTAGAAGAGTGGAAGAGTCGAAAATTATGATAATGGTTAATGGTTAACGGTTAATGTTAAAGAGTCAAAAAGTAGAAGAGTCAACAAGCCAAGAAGTCATGTTAACGGTTAATGTTTAAAGAGTCGAAAAAGTACTTAATACTTAAAACTAAACACTTAACGCTTATTCCAGCCATTGTTGTGGTGTTGGTTGGCTTGTCCCTTGGACTGCCTCGCCTTCGACAGTCGCCGGCGTTCGTCCATGCCTGGGCGCAAGCTGACCGTTATGCTCTGGCAGTGGGCTTCACCGAGAACGGGCACGACTTGTTCCATCCCGAAACTAAAATCTACAATAAGCAGTTCCCCCATAAGTGGAAGGTGGATGACGGAAGCACCGTGACTGCCGTCGATCTTCCACTCCACGAGTACATCATCAGCCTGCTGATGCTCCTCTGCGGCACCACTGCACCATGGGTGTTCCGAGGCTTTACACTGCTGGTCAGCCTAGTAGGAGTGTGGTTTCTCTTCTTGATGGCGTACCGGCTGACGGGTGACTCCCTCAAGTCGCTGCTGGTGACGCTTGTGGCACTCACTTCACCGCTCTACGTCTATTACTTCGCCAACTACTTACCCTCCGCACCAGCGTTGGCTTTCGCAATGGCTGGTTTGTGGGTCTACATGCGCTACTATCAGGACGACAGCCGTTGTCAGGAGTGCTTGGTGTCAAGTGGTAAGTGTTTGGTGGTAAGTGTTAAGTGCTCTTCGGCCCACAGACTCAAGGACTCACAGACTCAAGGACTCACAGACTCGAAGTCTCACAGACTCAAGGACTCAAGGACTCTCTATTGGCATGTGGCCGTAGGTCTGGTGGCGATGGCTACATTGGTACGCACATCGTATGCCGTTCTGCTGATTGCCCTATGTGCATTCGAGGCGTTGCGTATCCTGCACCATGAGACCACCTTGTGGAACAAGGTGCCGTCGCTGGCGGTGGCCGCATTGGCCATTGCGGGCTATATGCTGTGGAACAGACACCTGCGAGAGGCATACGGTTCGGTGTTTCTCAGCCAACTGATGCCCCCCCGCAGTTGGGAGGATGTGACTACCGTGTTCGACGAGATGCACTGGCACTGGCGTTTCGAGTACTTCACGCGTCTGCAACACTGGCTGGTGGCAGTCGCCTGTGTGGCCGCTGTGGTGCTTCTCGTCATTAGGAAACGACGCGGAGGCTCCCTTTCGCTCGGATGGTTTGCCACCATCTGGTGGCTGGGCGAAATGTGCTTTTTTGTGGCTATGCTCCGTCAGTATCAAAACCACGACTACTACTTCCTCGACAGCTTCTTCCTGCCGGCGCTCTTCACCTTCATCTTGGCGTTGCGGGTGCTGCCCGCTGTCAAAGGCCATCTGCCTGGAGTGATAGCGCTGGTGGCGCTGGGCTGCGTGATGTATGGCGAGGCTACCCGCAAAGTTTCCGACCGTTGCTGGGAAGGGGACAGAGCCTACATCACCTCGCAGCACTTCCAAGGCTCTGACCGTTGGCTCGACGAGCAAGGGGTATCACGTGATGCCCGCATCCTCGCCTTTCTGGCCTATCCCCAGAACGGTCCCCTTCTCCAGATGGGACGCAAAGGCTACACCGTGATGAACTACGACGAGGGAGTTGTCGATGCCGCGATGGGGTTCCCCTACGACTATGCTGTGATGGAGAATGACCATATTACCGAGGAAACCCTCGTCGTGCTGCAGCAATGGGATTTGATTGCCGACAATGGCACCCTCTCCCTGTTTAAAAAGAAACAAAACTAACGAACTATGCATAATGAGAAAAAGATTGCCGTCGCCATCCCCTGCTACCGTGTCGAGGAGCACCTTGGCCGTGTGGTGGAGGACATCCCCGACTTTGTCGATTACATCCTGCTGGTCGACGACTGCTCACCCGACAGCACACCAGCCTTGATTGACCGGATGGCCGACGGCAGACGCATCGTCGCACTGCATCATCCTTGCAACCAGGGTGTCGGAGGTGCTATGAAGACAGCTTTCTGCAAGGCCATGGAACTGGGGGCCGACGTGGTAGTCAAGCTCGATGGCGACGGTCAGATGGACGCTTCTTTCATCGCCTCGTTGGTCGATGCTCTTCGGGAGGCTGACTTTGCCAAAGGCAACCGTTTGTTCGACCGCCGCATGCTGCGTCGTATGCCAGCCGTCCGGCGCATTGGCAATATGGGCGTAGGTTTCATGGTGAAGGCCGCCAGTGGCTATTGGAACGTCAGCGACCCCGTCAATGGATTCTTCGCCGTTCGTACCGACACGTTGCGGCAGATGGATTTCAGCCGTATCGCAGACCGCTATTTCTTCGAGAGTTCCATGCTCATAGAGATGCACTATACTGGCGCCCGCATCAGCGAAGTGACCATGCCTGCCATCTATGGCGACGAACAGAGCAACCTCAGCATCGGCAAGACACTCCTTTCCTTCCCGCCTCGTCTGGTGGCTGCGTGGCTCCGCCGTCTGCACTTGAGCTACTTTGTCTACGACTTTAATATATGCTCGCTCTATATCCTTGTGGGACTTCCGTCGTTCCTCTTCGGACTCATCTTCGGTATATGCGAGTGGATACATTATGCCTCTATCAGCAGCCCGTCGCCCACCGGAACCATCATGGTGGCGGTGCTCACCTTCATCCTCGGCTTCCAGATGCTGCTGGCAGCGGCCCAGTACGACATCTCGGCACCTAATCCCTTTGACAAACGATGAAAGCATTCCGTCGTCCGATAAGCCTCAGTTGTGTGGCTGTCTTCCTGATTGCCGCTTTTATGCTGCTGCGGATGTTCAACAACCATCGCTACACCGAACCTACGAGAGTCATTGCCTGGGATGTGGTATCCTACTATGCCTACCTGCCGGCCGCCTTTATCGAGCACGACCTCACACTCTCCTTTACCGAGGGTGAACACACTGGAACCTACTGGCCCGAGACTCTTGCCGACGGCCGCAAGGTTGTGAAGACTTCGATGGGTTTGAGCATCATGTATTGTCCATTTTTTCTGGCGGCACATGTGCTTGCACCTGCTTTCGGCTATCCATCCGACGGTTTCTCGACGCCCTATGCCTTCGCTCTCATGCTGGCAGGACTCGTCTACTGCATTTTAGGCTTGCTGTTGCTCCGACGGCTGCTTCTTCGACATTTCCCCGAGTGGGTCACGGCTCTCACGCTGCTCATTGTCGGGCTCTGCACCAACTTATATTGGTATAGCGTCTACGAGGCACCCATGTCGCATGCCTTCAGTTTCTGCCTGTTTGCCCTCTTCGCATGGCTGACGGAAGTGTGGCACGAGCGGCCTGCTGTATGGTGGTCTTTGGCCATTGGTCTCACGTTGGGACTCATCAGCCTTATCCGACCCACAAACGCTTTGGTGGTCGTCTACTTCCTGTTTTACGGCATACAATCCAAGGTGGCAATCCAACAGAAGTGGCGTCTGCTGGCCGGTTGTTGGTGGCAGTTGCTGCTAATGGCGGCTGCTGCAATACTTGTCTGGGTGCCTCAGATGGCCTACTGGCATCACAACACCGGCCAATGGCTTTTTTACTCCTACGGCGGCAACGAACGCTTCTTCTTCGGTGACTCCAAGATAGGGAAGGGACTCTTCGGTTTTCGCAAAGGGTGGCTTGTCTACACTCCCGTGATGCTCTTCTCGTTGACAGGTTTGGTACCGCTTTGGTGTCGTTATCGCACTTATTTTTTGGCTATTGCGGTATTTCTAGTGCTCAACCTCTATGTGGTTTTTTCATGGTGGTGCTGGTGGTATGGCGGCAGCTGCGGTATGCGGGCGCTTATCGAGAGCTACGCCCTGTTGGCCATCCCCTTGGCGGCATGGATTGAGTGGGTTTCCGACCGTAAGCGACTTCTGCGATGGGTGTTGGTGCTTCTGCTGGCCGCTACGGCAGCCCTTTCGGCATTCCACAACGTGCGCTACATCCATGGTTCCATCCACTGGGATTCGATGACGCGTGCCGCCTATTTCGACTCCTTCTTCCGGTCTCATCCCTCAAAGAATTTCCAATCCCTTTTAGAAGAACCCGACTATGAAGCTGCAAGGAACGGTATTAGGTAGACTTGTCGGGCACCTGGGATTTCTCATCCTCATGGTGATGAGCGTTGTGCTGGCGCAGGAACGCGTGCTCTTCGTCGACTCGGCAGCACAACTGTTTGAGATGATACAAAGGGAGAGCTTTGTCATCTACGACCACCGCTACACGATGGCCGTCACGCAGTTGCTACCTCTCATCGGCATAAAAATTGGACTGTCACTACCGATGCTGGTGGTGCTTTATTCTGTGGCTGCCCCCCTGCTGGCTTACCTGGCTTACCTGTTGCTTGCCTATCGAGTAAAAGACCTGCCACTGGCGTTGTTGCTACTGTTACCCATGCTCTGCATGTGCCACACCTTCTTCCACGCTATCAGCGAGACTTTCTCGCTGATGATTTATGCCACCTTGCTGTTGGCTTTGCTCAAGCATCGGCGCAACACTCTTCTCCACGCTGTCGGTGTGGTGCTCTGCACCGTGGCCTGTGTCTTCATGCATCCCATCGGCATGTTCTTCGTCGTATTCCTGCTAGGATACCATCTTGTCGAGTCCGTGGGGACACGGCGTGCCGTGTCCGCAGAAGTTTTTTCTTGTTGTCAGTGGAAAGGACTCGCTCTTGTTCCAATGGCGGTCACGCTGGTTGCGTCCGTCATTGTCAAGATGAGTCTGACTTCGGGACACGATGCCGGATACATGCCCCATTGGGCCGATGTGGTGGGTTGTCTGCGTCATCCGGACGAGATAACTGTTGTAAAAAAACTTTTCGATGGAACGGTCGGGCTCTATCTCATTCCGTTGATATTGTATGTTTTGGGACTTGTGTGGCATGTCTGTCGTCACCAATGGTCCCGATTGGCGTGGTGCCTGGTGTTCAACGTGGGTTTCATCTTCCTGACGGCGGTTGTCTATCGTACAGATTCCAGTCCTATCTGTGTGGAACGTGCCTGGTTGCCGTTGGCTTTCTTTGCCGGTGTGCCTGTGATGTGCGAGGTATTCTCTGCTGGTCGGATACAGAATGCTTTGTCGGCAGCACTCCTGGCGCTTCTTCTGTGCTCTTTTGGCACCATTGTCCACAACTCGAAACCTTACCGTCTGCGGCTTGACCTGTTGCAGACGGTCATCGACAAAGAGCGTACAGCGGGACATCGCAAAATAGTCGCCCCTATATCCGAAGTGCCGGTTGTGGAGGTGCAGTCGTGGGCAGTTGCCTTCGAGACGCTGATCCTTAGCTCATGGAACGGGCCCGACAGTACCGTCACGCTCTACTGCGATGAGTTACCCTACGACGAGGCCGCCTCTGACTATGAGGTGATCGATGCCTACTTGGCTGTCCCGTGGAACCGACTTTGGAACTACTCTACCCTCAACCCGCGCTATTTCCGTCTGCCGCAGCAGTCCTATGTCGTGGTGGGCGGCGATTGTTTTAGAAAACTTCTTTGATAGTCAGTGACTGGCCGTTGAACACCAGGCTGTCGCCCACACGTTTGCCTCTCAGGGCGGCATAGATGGGAGTCTGTGCTGAAATGGCAAACCACACCTCATTTCCAACAAGGAACTTGCCAGCCCCAATCGAAAGCAGGAAATGCTGGCGGTCGGTGACTACACAGGCACCATGCTCCACGGTATCGAAAGGAGACAGTTTCTGTAGCTCCTGCAAAGCTCGTATGCCGGCCAGCGCGTTGCTGTATTGACGGGCATACATGTCGCGCGAGCGCATCATCTTGGTGCGGTACGAGTCGTAGCGGTCCACGTTGGCACCGTAGTCGTTGCTTTGCTGCTGCGCCGAGTCCATCTCCTGCTTGGCCACAGAAGCAATATGCTCCTGCTGTTGGATGCAGGAGCATATCACTTGTTGGCGTCTCTCTTCACGTGTCATCGGTTGATGCGACCGGGGTAGACCCGCAGGGCTTCCTCGAGGCACTTCATGGCCTTCTTGAGGTCGTCGATGCAGATGCAATAGGTGATGCGGGCCTGATGGCGTCCACGTTCCGGATCCACATAGAAGCCGGTGGCGGGGGCGAGCATGACGGTGGCACCGTTGTACTGGAAGTCAGTCAGCAGCCATTGGCAGAACTTGTCGCTATCGTCGACCGGCAGATCGATGACGGTATAGAAAGCACCCTTGGGCATCGGGCAGAAGCAGCCGGGAATCTTGTTCACGCCTTCGACGACGACGTTGCGGCGAGCGACGTACTCGGCCTGCACCTTGTCGAAGTATTCCTGCGGGGTGTTGACAGCGGCTTCACCGAAGATTTGTCCGAAACTGGGGGGCGAGAGACGGGCCTGAGCCAGACGCATGGCGATGGCGTAGACCTCGCTGTTGCGCGTCACGAGGCAGCCCACGCGGGCGCCGCAGGCGCTGTAGCGCTTCGACACCGAGTCGAAGAGGATGGTGTTGCGCTCCAGCCCTTCAAGCTGCATCACGCTGAAGTGCTTGGCTCCGTCGTAGCAGAACTCGCGGTACACCTCGTCGGCGAAGAGATAGAGGTCGTACTTCTTGACCAGACCGGCCACTTTCAGCAGCTCCTCATGGGTGTAGAGGTAACCCGTCGGGTTGTTGGGATTGCAGATCATGATGGCCTTGGTGCGCGGCGTGATGGCCTTCTCGAAGTCCTCGATGGGGGGCAGGGCGAAGCCGGTGCGTATGTCGCTGGGGATGGTGACAATCTTGGCGTCGCAGAGCTTGGCGAAGGTGTTGTAGTTGGTGTAGTAGGGCTCGGGGATGATGATTTCGTCGCCGGGGTTGAGGCACACGGTGAAAGCCATCTGGAGGGCTTCGCTGCCGCCGGTGGTGACGATAATCTGGTTGGGTGTCACGTCGATACCGTGACGATGGTAGTAGTTGCAAAGGGCGCGGCGGTAGGTCTGGATGCCGGCCGAGTGGCTGTATTCAAGCACGCCGTGGTTCTCCGACATCTCGTTGGCCTTCTCGGCCAGGGCCTTGAGGGCTCCGCTGGGTGTCTCGATGTCGGGCTGGCCGATGTTGAGATGATAGACGTGCACGCCACGTTCCTTGGCGGCATCGGAGAAGGGGACAAGTTTGCGGATGGCGCTCTGCGGAAGCTCCATTCCTTTATTGCTGATGCTGGGCATAATCTTTTAAGTGTTTAGTGTTAAGTGTTTAGTGTTAAGTGTTCTTCGCCTTTTCGACTCTTCGACTTTTTCCCACTTACCACTTGACTATCGTGCCACTTCGGCCTTCTTGTCCATCTTCAGGGGAGCGGGTGCGACCTGCTTGGCGGGCTTGGGCTCGACCTTGGGGGCTGCCTTCTCAGACTGTGCGGGGGCGGCATCCTGCTTGACAGTGCCTTTGATGCGCAGCACCACGCGCTGGTTGTTCACCGCGTTGCTTGTCACGGTGACGGTCTTCGAGAAACCTCCCACGTTGTTGGTGTTGTAGTGCACGCCGATGGTGCCCTTCTGGCCGGGCATGACGGGCTTCTGGGTGTACTTGGGGGTGGTGCAGCCGCACGAGGCCTTCACGTTCTGGAGGATGAGGGGCTCGTCGCCGTCGTTCCAGAACACAAACTCGCAGTCGCCGTTGCCACCCTTCTGGATGGTGCCGTACTGGTGCTCCATTTCTTCGAAGCGGATTTTGGCGCCGTGTTCAGGTTGTGCACCTGCGGCGGGGGTTTCGTTTTGCGCGTTGGCCATGAAAGCCATGGTGGCAAAAAGGCAAATCAATGCAAACTTCTTCATAGTTGGTCTATTTTTAATATTTATACTTCAATTAGTTATCGTGCCGTTGCGCTAGCAGTCCCTTTCCTGCAGCGGCTGCAAAATTACTAATTTTTTAGTACACACAAAAACTTTTTTCTTGCAAATAAAGTTAAAATGACCTTGCTATTTCTTCATCACTCGTGCCCTGTACGCCGAGCTCCGCAGGGTGTAGGCTCCTGCCGGCAGCCCGTCGAGGCTGATGGTGAGCGGTCCTTCGCCCGTTTGGAGCCAGGTGCCCAGTTGCCGCCCCCAGACATCATACAGCGTCACGGTGGCTCCTTCCTGCAGCCCATCGACCTCCACAGCGTCGGTTGTGGGGTTGGGATAGACGTGGAGGTCGGAAGTAGGAGGTTGGAGGTCGGAAATCCCCTCCAGGGAGGCAGTGGTAAAGGTGACTCGGTCGCTCCAAAGCGATAGGTTGCCGTCGTCACAGATGGCACGGATGTAGACGTCGTAGTCGGTCAATGGGGAGAGCCCTTCGAGGATATAGGCGGGGTCACCTGTCACCGGGACTTCGGTGCCTTCGCCTTGCAGGAAGTTGGCTCGTCCGTAGTTGAGAAGCCAGCGGGTCTGCTCGTGGGGAGGCTGCCAGGAGACGACAGCCGAGGTGGCGGTGATGCCGGTCACCGTGACATGCGTCACTGGAACACAATCCGAGGTGGTGAAGATGAGGGTGTCGCTCCAGTCACCGGTGAGAGTGTCGTCGCATAGGGCACGGACGATGCACGCGTAGGTGGTGCTGTGGGACAGACCGGTGAAGGCGATTCCGGTGCTGTCGACGAGGGTGGTGAGGTTTGTGCCTTCGCCACGCAGGTGGACTTCCCAACGGGATTCATCGCCCTGCGGTGTCCAAGAGACGGTGGTTGTGGTGAATCCGACGGAGTCGGCCATGAGGTCGGTCACTTGGCCGCAGTGAGGGACGGTAGGCAATGAGATGTGGCTCACAAACAGGTTGTCGAGTTGCAGGTTGGCGCTGTTGCTTCCGGCGGTGCGCCAGAGTCGGAGACACAGGCGGGAACCGTGGGGGATCGAGTCGGTGTAGATGTTGAAGAGTTGCCAGTCGGCGCCGAGGGTGTCGTCGTAGCGTAGGATGAGGCTGTCACCCAGCATGGAGTAGAGCTGCAGCCGGCTGTCGAGCGCGTGGTGATGCCAGTTGCTGTCAGTGTAACCTTGCGATGCTTTGGCGAAGAAGGAGATGCGCACCGAGTCGTTTCCGAATGCCAGTTCCGAAGTGACGATATCCATCCAGGAAGCGCTGGTGTCGAGGCTGGCTATGAAGGCATTTGCCCCAGCGAATGCGCTGGTGCCCGAGAAGACGCGTCCGTTACCCTGTGCAGTCTGCCAGCAACGTGGCAGTTGGTAGACGGTTTCGGACTCGAAGTCTTGGCTCCAAGGCAACGGCAAGGGGGCGCATAGAGTGGTGAAGTGGGCGTCGGTGGCGAAGGTGATGGAACTGTCGTAGCAGACCGACGCCACGCTGACGGTGTAGTCGGTAGCTGGAGTCAGGCCGCTCAGGGTCACATCGTATGTGCTGACAGTGGTGTCGAAGTCGACAAAGACTGTGGAGATGCCATAGATGGATTCTGCCGTCACACGGTAGTGGCGGTTGTCGGTGGGGTCAACGATGGTAAGAGTAGCTGTGGTGGCATCGACGCTGTCGACCGTCAATGCTGTGGGCCGGGCACAAGGCAGGGCTTGGCTGAGGGTGATGTTGTCGATGTATGCTATGGAACTCCATGAGGGGTCGTAACTGATTGGTCTGAAGGCGATATGGTGTCCTTGGGTGCTGAACGGTGTCAAGTCGAACTGGAAGAAGGTCTCCGCCGTGGTGGCCGCGACGGTGTCGATGGATATGAAGGAGGCAGTGTCGGCGGGATTGGCCAGGATGCCTACTGCCACTCCTCCGGTGAAACCAGAGTTGGCATAGGTGTTGAAAGTGAGATTGATGCCAGCCAAGGTGTCGACGGCGGGCATGACGGCATAGGGTATCGCCGTTGCGCCGGAGAGAAGCTGGAGCAACAGCCTGTGGTCAGCCACCCGCACATTGTTGTTGCCGCTGGGGAGCACTGACCAGCAGTGGTTCAGCGTGGTGCCGTTGAATGATTCGTGGTATGGAAGTTCGGCATGGCTGATGGTGTCGCAGTCGGTGTCGCACTCGGTGGAGACGATGTTGGAGAGGTCGCTTCCGCAGAGGGCGGCGGCATGGATGACATAGTGCATGCCGGAGGCGAGGCCGCTGATGGTGGCGGTGTTGCCGGTGACATCCATTGAGTCGGGACTGGCTGCCCACGTGTGTCGCCAGAAGAGCCGGTAGGCTCCGACGGCGGCACTGTCGGCCACGGTGACGGTGACTGTATGCTGGGTGACGGTGTCAACGCTGATGCCCTGCGGCCGCTGACAGCTGGTGGCGACAAAGAGGCTGAGGTTGTCGATGTAGAGGCGAACCTCTCCGCTGAGCGATTTCATGCGTAGGGCCAGCCGTCCGCTGTCGGCAACTCCGAAGGCGTGCTCATAGTAATTCCAGTCGGTAGTCACGGTTGCGGTGTCGATCGGTTGGAAAGTGCTGCTGTCGCCAGCATCGCCCATCACACCAAGTTCAAGGATGATGTTTGAGGCATTATTCATGGATTTGACGCTGAATCCCAGTGCCAGTCCGTCGAGCGGGAACCCTACTTCGGGCAGCACGGTGATGGCGTCATACGGTTTGGGTTCGAAACTATAGTTGCTGGACTTCATCGCCAGCGTCTTGTTGCCGTATTCGGTGGTGAGGATGATTCCCATGCTCTGAGCACCGGCGGAGGCATTGTCTTCATTCTCGAAATGCCGTAGCCAACAGAGGTCGACGGAGTTGTCGTCCCACAGTTCGAAATCCTCCAGCCAGGGCAGGTCGGCGATAGGCCCGCAGGCTGTGGTAAACGAAGTTGTGCGGTAGGGGGTCTGGCTGGTTCCGCAAAGACGGCTGACGCTGACGATATAGGTTGAGGACGGCTCAAGACCGGTAATGGTCAGCATGGTGTCGGCAAAGACGGTATAGTCGGAACCATCGCAGTTGACGATGTAGGTGTCGACGCCGTTGTTCTCGAGCCAATGCACCTGGGCGGAGGTGGAGGTGATGTGGGTCGTCCATACTGCCGCCGGACGGTCGCAGGCAGGCAGTGCCTCGATGTGGACGTTGTCCAGATAGCCTAGGTCATGGTTGTAGCCCGGCACATAGTCGTGGGTGGCGTTGCTGTGCTGCATAATCACCAACCGTCCCTCGGAATAGGGTACGGTGCCTGTCTCGACGGTGTAGGTGTGCCACGCTGTGTCGTTGGGATAGAACGTGGCCAAGGGAGTGAAGTGCTCAATATCATCATCGTCCGGAATGACCCCTGCCATCAAAGACATCAGGTTGGGGAACCGTTCCACGCGGTAATCGAAGGTCATCCGCAACCTGTTGACTACGGTGTCGACAAATGGCAGCAGTAGTACTCCGCGTTCATAGTTATAAGTGCTATTATACCGTGACGAGACTTTGACCACGTTGTTCTCCGCGTCGGCAACGACCGTGGGCACTGGTGGCGTGTAGGAGCCGCTGTTGCTGCGGCCAACCATATATGTGGCCCCCCAGCAGTCGGGCAATGTCGCAGCGGCAAAACTTTCGTCAATCGGTAGCGGCAAGGCGCAACGTGTGTGGAAGAGGCCGCTCACGGGGACGCTCACCGAGGTGTCGTTGCAAAGCGAACGCACCAATACCGTATAGTCCGTATTGGCCTCCAACCCAACAAGGGTGGCGCTGTCGCCGCTCACCGTCAGGCTGTCTGCCAGCCATTCGCTGCCAGTGGGATACCATGTCACGCGGTAGCTGGCGGCTGGCACATAAACGCTCCATCCGATCACGGCCGTATGTTGCCCCACATGGTCGGCGGTCACCTGGTCGACCGGAAGGCAGCCATCGAAGGCCTCGAGCTCGATGTCGTCGATATACATATGTGCGGAGGTGGTGAACTTCAGGGCCACGGTGTTGCCCGTGCCGGTATAGGGGGCGAAGGGCACCACGTATTCCTGCCAGCTGTTGTGGTTGAGGGTGAAGGTCTGCAGCACATCGAGGCTGTTGATGTCGAAGGGGTCGTACATGACGCCCACCTGCAGGGTTACCGTGGGGTTGGAGGAGCCGCCGAAGATGCCGTGACCTTTGAAACGCAGCCGCGTGGTGCGCAGGCTGTCGACCGGTGGCAGGTGGAACCACCCGTTATGGTAGGTGCTGAGGGCCATGTTGGGACGCCCTTCCAGGGCCGACATGTCTTTCACCACGACATTGTAGGAGTTTTTCCAGCAGCCGTCCCAGAGGGTGGGGTCGCCATCGGGACGGCCTTCGAAATCTTCGGTCAGCGGCAGCTCGCTGTGGGGGATCGGGGTGCAGGGGGTGGTGAACTGCACGCCATACCACTCGCTACTGTCGGCGCCACAGTCGGATCGCATGTAGAGCCAGTGCTGGTGGTTGGGCGTGAGGCCATGGAGGTGGCAGGTGTCGCCGCCGTAGAGCAGCAGGTGGTGGCCAGGGGTGCCGGGCGTGAAGTCGACGGTATCGAACTGTATGCGCACGTAGGAGTCGGCCACCTCGTTGGGCGTCCAGCTCAGCAGGGCCGTGTCGTGGCCCACAGCGCTCACGGCGATGGCCGTGGGACGCGGGCAGGGCGGCACCGGACGGTGCCAGGTCACCACCGTGCCGCTATCGGGCAGACCGACCGGATTGTTGTCCGGGCTGATCACCCAGTTGTTGCCCGAGCGATAGGCGGGTCTTGTCACGGACACCAGCACCGAGTCCCACGTGCCGCGCAGGGCCACATGGTCCACCTCGGTCTGGGAGTAGCCGGGGAAATACTCGTGCTGCCACGTGGTGGCCCCGTCGACGAGCATGAAGTTGAACAGCGTGTCGTTCGTCACTCCGTTGTGCATCGCACCGTACACGGCGCTGATGTCGCCGTTGGCGTGCAGCCGCAACTGGAAGTTGAAGTTGTCCTGCGCGGCTTCGGCTGAAGAGATGGGGTGCATCGGATAGTGCTGCACATGCTGCCACTCGATGACCAGCATCTGGTTGCCGTTGTCGTCCGTCATGACCTGCCACCAGCAGCCCGACGCACCCTCCGGCATCTGCCCGTCGAAAAGCATGAAGGGGGAAATGATGGACGTCGATTGGTCGTCCCAATAAGCAATAGCATTGTGCGAAAGGCCACTACCGCTGTTCGTGCGCAACCTGACGAAGCCATCGGCACGCACCGTGATGTTGGTGCCGGCCGGATACTCCGACTGGCCGAACATGAAGTCGAACGGCAAAGCCAGCGTCTGGTTTCCATAGTCGCCCGTCACAGAAGTCAGCAGGGTGCCCGTCGAGGCAATGCTCTGCCACTCGCCTGGCTCGGAGCTGGTCGTGTAATCCCGAAGGTTTTGCCCGCATGCCATCAGCGGCAGCATGAAAGCCATCCAGTGGATGGCTGCAGCGAGGCAGCTTGTCCGCTTCGAGCGTAGAAATGTGTGCTTGGTCTTCATAATAGTTTGTTTGTTGTTAATGATTAATGGTTAATGATTGACGGTTAATGATTAATGTATAATATTTGCTTAACACTTAACATTTAAACTTAACACTTACTAGACGTGGAGGTACTCCGTTTTGGCTCAATGTTAACATTATTTAACAACCCTTAAGTTCAACTAATAAATGCAACACTTTTGGGAAAAAACGGGAGAAGGGAGAAAGGAAGAGTCAAAAGTCAAAAAGACGAAAAGCCAAAAAGTCGAAGAAGAGAAGAGTGGAAAAATGAAAGTGGAAAGTTGAAGATTACTTAACACTTAACACTCAACACTTAACACTTAACGCTTAACGCTTAACACTTTTTTCAACGGGGGTGTTTGATAACTTTTCTGCGGCGGGCGGCGCGGGTATGGTATTATTTTGTATTTTTACATTCGGATTCCCGTTGTGAACATGCGGGATAATTGTATGTATGTCAAATTGATAAATGTATTATAGAGATATGAAAAACCATGTGAAAGAGTTGACGGAAGGCATGCAGCGGCTGTGTGCCGTGGCCAACCGAGTGGTCGCCCAGCAGGAGAAGGTGAGCCGTATCGATGTGGACCTGCTGCTGGAGAACCTGCGACACCTGTACGAAGTGGCACTGAAGATGGAGTGCGGAGGGGAAGGTGAGTGGAAGAGCGGAAGAGCGGAAGAGGAGAGAAGTCAAAGAGTGGAAGAGGCGAAGAATCGAAGAGTCGAAGAGCCGAAAAGCCTAAGAGCCGAAGAGTCCTCCTCCGACTTCCGACTTCCGACCTCCGACCTCCAAGAAGGGTCATCCTCCGATATGGCGATGATGCTGACCATGGCTGCGATGCAGCCGGAAAGCCCCCTGGCTGATGAATGTGGAAGAGTGGAAGAGGAGAAGAGTGGAAGAGTGGAAGAGGAGACGAGTGAAGAATTAAGAATGAAGAATGAAGAATTAAGAATTGAAAGTGGACTCAAAGACTCAAGGACTCAAGGATTCAAAGACTCAAGGACTCAAACAATCAAGGACTCAAGCATTCACAAAATGCCGTCGATGGAAGAATTGGAGCCGAATGACAACGCGCTTTTGTTCGACGAGGTGATTATCGAACCGGTCGAAGAGGCGGAGAACCAAAAAGTCGAAAAGTCAAAAAGTCAAAAAGTCGAAGAGTCCCCTTCTGACTTCCGACTTCCGACCTCCGACCTCCAAGAAGAGACCCCTTCCGACCTCCGACCCATCCAGCCGACGCTGCTGGACTACCTGAACCAGCCGGTGGCGACGGTCGGCGAGCAGCCCGAGCGAAGGCAACGTACGCTGGGCGAGAGCCTGGGCGCCGACCGCCCCGGACCCACAAGCCTGGAGAAGAAGGTGGACGACCTGCGGACGGTGATCAACATCAACGACAAGTTCAGCTTTATGAGCGAACTGTTCCACAACAACATGAAGGCCTACAACGACTTCATCATGAGTCTGAACGCCATCGCCGACCGCGACGAGGCGCTGGCCTATGTGCACGATGTGGCGGCGCAGCAGAAGTGGGATGACGCCTCGCCCGCGGTGCAGGCGTTCCTGCGAGTGTTCGACAAGAAGTTTTGAAAAAGGAGTAAAGGAGTAAAAGTAGTAAAGTGGTAGAGGAGTCTTAAATTGAAAAGTGAAAATTGAAAAGTGAAATTATTGAGGTCTTGAAGTCTCGAAGTCTTTTCAGATTACGCGTAGCGCAGGGATTTCCAAGATGAAGCCGACCCGACGGGAAGAGAGAAACGATTTACAGGATTTACAGGATTGCGCGCAGCGGGAGAAAAAAGTTGAGAGTTGAAAGTTGAAATTATTTGTTGGCTCAAAGTCTTGAAGTCTCGAAGTGAAAGGGAGTGAAAAAACGAGAATTAAAAATAAAAGGTAGACCGGAACATTTGTCTTATCTCCTATCTACTTAACTACAGGAGGAGTGAAAGAGTCAAAAGTCAAAGAGTCCAAGCGCACTAAACGCTAAATACTTAACACTAAACGCTTAACACTACCAGCAACCATTAAACTGTAAACTATAAATATTTACCATGGGCAAAGCAATATTGTTTTCGGCACCGTCGGGGTGTGGCAAAACGACGATTATCAATTCGGTGATGAACGGTGGATGGCCGTTGGCAGCGAGGATGGCATTCAGTATTTCGGCCACGTCGCGGAGGCCACGCGAGGGTGAGGTGGACGGCCGTGACTACTATTTCCTGAGTTGCGACGAGTTCAAGGCGCGTGTGGCGGCGGGCGACTTCCTGGAGTGGGAAGAGGTGTATGAAGGTACCTGCTATGGTACGTTGAAGAGTGAGGTGGAGCGCTTGTGGACTGCGGGAAAGGTGGTGGTGTTCGACGTGGATGTGAACGGAGGCCGCAACATCAAGCGCCACTTCGGAGCTGACGCGTTGAGCATCTTCGTGATGCCGCCGAGCGTGGAGGTGCTGGAGCAGCGTCTGCGCAACCGAGGCACGGAAAGCGAGGAGTCGATCGGCAAGCGGTTGGCTCGCAGCGCCAAAGAGCTGGAGGAGGCGCCGCTGTTCGATGTGACCATCGTCAACGACGACCTGCAGCGTGCCGTGGAAGAGACGAAGCAGGTGATGGAACAATTCTTGGAAAAGTGAAAAAAAATTAAGAATTAAAAATGAAGAATTAAGATTATTAAACTGTAAACATTAACCATTAACCCCAAAAGTAGTAAAGGAGTAAAAGTAGTAAAGTAGTAAAGTACAATAGCAATGCATGCAACGTGGTCGACCAAAACATTTGTCTTATCTCCTTATCTCCTGTCTCCTTAACTCCTAAAATCAATCATTAACCTTTAACCTTTAACCATTAACCATTATCTAGACTCTGAATTGTAAATGAACAAGCTGTTCGACATACTGAAGAAGTACGACTACGTGGTGGTTTTTCTGTTGCTGGTGGTGGCATCGATTGTGATGATGTCGCGGTCGAGCTATTACCAGCAGTCGCGCCTTGTGTCGTGGGCCAACGGGATTGCCGGCGGATGCTACCGAGGGATGCACAGTGTGAGCGGATACTTCGGTCTAAAAGGCGAGAACGACCGGCTGGCCGCTGAGAACGCCCGTCTGCGTGAACGGCTGGCGGAGAGCTATATCAGTTACACGGACAGCATATTCACTGTGAACGACACCGTCTACCGTCAGCGTTACGACTACACCGAGGCATCAGTTATCAAAAACTCGTGGAGCGGGCAGAACAACTACATCATGATTGGCAAGGGGCATCGCCACGGGGTGGAACCAGACATGGCGGTCATCTCGCCCGAGGGCATCGTCGGAGTGGTGATCAGGACGACTGACAATTTCGCCACGGTGATGCCCGTACTCCATTCTGACAGTCGCAACAGCGTGAAGGTGAAGCGCACCGGCATCAGCGGCTCGCTAGTGTGGGACGGCAAGGACTTCCGATATGCGCAGGTCATCGACGTGCCCACGACGCACCAGTTCGAGGAAGGCGACACCATCGTTACCTCCGGTCTGGCCAACGACTTTCCCGAAGGCATCCCAGTGGGTTATGTGGTGGAGGCTGACACTATCAAGGGGATGGGTATGTACAAGTTGCGGGTGAGGCTGGCCACCGACTTCAATAAATTGGGCCATGTGTATGTGATTGACAACAAGTTTCGTGAAGAACAACAGCATCTGATGGAGGACGAAAGATAAGACAACAAGGGAATTGAAAAGTGAAAATAAAAATTAAGAATTAAGAATTAAGAATTGGAAGTGGACTCAACGACTCAAAAAAGTGAAAATTGAAAGTTGAAACTATAGAGGTCTTGATGTCTCGTGGCTCCACAGGAGCCTTCGGGTCGGCTGCCGACAAGTCTCAAAGACTCTTTGACTTTTTGACTTTTCGACTCAAAGACTCAAGGACTCATTAATTCATAAAACAGATGAACCGACTGGTATGGAGAAATATAGGGCGCTTTGTGCTGCTGATGTTGCTGCAGCTGCTGGTGCTCAACAATGTGTATCTGGGTGGCTATGTGATGCCGATGCTTTATGTGCTGTTCATCCTTATGCTGCCCACCTCGGTGGGACGTGTGCCGCTGCTGTTGACGGCTTTCGGCACGGGTTTGGTGGTCGATATCATGGCCGGGGCCTTGGGCTTCCATGCATTGGCATGCACAGTGGTGGCTATGATGCGCATCACCTTCGCTGACCGAATTCTGACGCGCGGAGAGAACGTGACCATTGAGACACCCAGCGTCTTCAGCGTTACGCCACAGTATTTCATCAGCTACCTGTTGCTGCTGACGGGGGCGTTCTATTTGGTCTTCTACTCGGTGGAACTCTTCAGTTTCCGCGGGTTGGGCGAGGTGCTGCTTGCCACGGTGTGCAGCACGGTGGTGACAAGCCTGTTGGTGATACTCTACCAGTACGCCTTCGTCCGGAGAAAGGAGGAGCAATGAGAGTGGAAGAGTCAAAGAGTCGAAAAGTCGAAGAGGAGAAGAGTCGAAGAGTCGAAGAGCGCTTGGCACTTAACACTAAACACTTAGTACTCTTTTGCTTTTTACTTCTCAACTCCCCGATGTCGGTCCTTTGTGCGCAGACCGCCGTGGGGCAGTGGCGCGACTGTCTCGACTACTCGATGGTGCTCCATGTGGAGCCTGTCGGACGCTATGTCTATGCCGCCGCGCGGGGAGGTGTGTTCTGCTACGATACTGTCTCCGAGGAGCTGACGCGAATGAACAAAACCACCGGTCTCAGCGATGCCGGCGTAGCCACCATGGCCTACGATACCGCCACCCGCACCCTCGTGGTGGCCTACAACAACTCCAATATCGACCTGGTGAAGGACGGTAGGGTATATAATATCTCCGACATCAAACGCAGCAGCATCGGTGGAGACAAGAGTATCTACCGCATCCGCTTCAACGACCGCAAGGCGTGGGTGGCCACGGGTTTCGGTGTGGTGGTGGTCGACTTGGACCGTCGTGAAATCAAGGAGACTTGCTACATCGGTACCGGCGGCACCTACACTGTGGTGAGCGACCTGGCCTTTTCGGCCGACAGCCTCTATGCCGCTACCGCCGAAGGCCTCAAGCGGATTGCCGTCAGTGAGCCCCACCCCACCATCAGTGACCGCTGGACGGCCGACAGCCGTATGGCCGGCGTCACCGTCACCATGCTCGACTACTATGCCGGGCACCTGCTGGCCGTCGGCTTCACCTTTGACCCCGGGCTGACCACCCTCTATGCCCTCGACAGCACTGCCACCGTCGCTTGGAACGGCGGTGTGGTGCGCTCGATGCATGTGGGCGGCGGCTATGTGACTCTCACACACGAAGAGAGCGTGGTGCGTTACGACAGCAGTCTGCATCGGGTCGACAGCCTCACCAGCTACGACTGGGGCGCCCTCTCTTGTTTTGATGCCGTCTATACCGACAGTGTCACCCTTTGGGTCGGTCATGAGTGGGGCGGACTCTTCCGTATACGTGCTTCTGGCAACACCTACCTTATGCCCGACGGCCCTTTCTCGGCCGACAACGTCTACCGCCTCGTGCCTTTCAACCATCGCATGATGCTCTGTCCGGGTGGCCACACCACCGTCTATGCCAACGCCTATATCACCCCCAACCTCCTCACCGCGGAAGGACGTCGCTGGACGTCGCTCGACCGTAGCAACGGCCTTCTCGACGGCACCGCCGACCTCGTCGATGCCGCTGTCAATCCCTACGACACCAACGAGACCGTCGCAGCCATCTGGGGCAGCGGCGTGGCTTCCATCCGCGACAACCGGGTCGTCATGCTTTACGACGAAGGCAACACCGGCGGTGCCCTTACTCCCTACACTGTCGGCACCTACAGCACCCTACGCTCAGGCGCCGTGGCCTTCGACGGCAAGGGAAACCTCTGGATCCTCCTCTCCAACAGCAACTTTGCCCTCGCCAAGCGCTCCTCCGACGGCTCGTGGAGCCGCTACCCCACTTCGCAGATGGCTTCCCTTCCGTCGGTCGACAAACTGGTGTGGGACAGCATCACCGGCTACCTGTGGTTCTGCGGTCGCGAGAATATGATTTATGTCCACGATGGCGTGAACCGCATGGCGCGTGTCAATCCCAACAACGGCAGCCGTCTTGCCACCGACGATGTGACAGCCCTGGTGCAGGACTGTTCGGGCAACCTCTGGGTGGGCACCAACAAGGGCATCAAGGTCATCTACAACGCCTATCAAGCCTTCGCCAATGGCGGGATAGGGGAGACCTCGCCCGTGACCTGCAGCAATATCACCATCACCAATGGCGAATTCTCGGAGTATCTGATGGCCTACGAGAGCGTCACCGCCATCGCAGTCGACGGAGCTAACCGCAAGTGGGTGGGCACTTCGGCCGGCGGTCTTTACCTCATCTCTGCCAATGGTCTCGAGCAGCTCGAGCACTTCACCGCCGAGAACAGCCCCCTTTTCTCGAACAAAATCATCGCCCTCGGCATACAGCCACGTACCGGCGAGGTGTATATCGGCACCGACCAAGGTCTGCAGGTCTACCGCTCCTCGGCCACCTATGCTGAAAGTTTCGCCCTCGACGATATCCACGCATTCCCCAACCCTGTGCGACCCGACTACGACGGTCCCATCGCCATCAAGGGCTTCACACGTGATGGTCTTGTGCACATCACCGATGCTTCGGGCCACACTGTCTACTCTACCCAGGCTCTCGGTGGTCAGGCTGTGTGGAATGGCTGTACCGCCAACGGAGAGCGTGTCGCTTCAGGAGTTTACTACGTCTTCGCCTCCGATGGGGAGGGAGGCAACCGCTCCGTCACCAAGATATTAATCATCCGATAAGAAAACATACCTCTTACCTCATAATTCATAATTGAAATAAATGCTCCTCTCCACCCCAGGCTTTGTGTTGCACACCACCCCTTATGGCGAGTCCGCTGTTGTCGCCAAGGTGTTTACGCGTCAGCTGGGCATGCGATCCTATCTCCTCAAGGGGGTTCGAGGACCGCGTGGACGGGTGAAGCAGAACCTCCTGCAACCCCTCTCCTGTGTCGACATGGTGGTCTACGACAATCCCAAACGCGACCTCAATTATGTCAAGGAACTCTCTCCCCGCCATCCCGAGCGCCCGGACTCTCTGCCTCCCAGCCTCTCCGCCTCGCTCAACGCCCTCCGCTTCTTCATGACCGAGGTTCTCTACAAATCCCTTCGCGAGGATGAACCCATGCCCGACCTCTTCGACTATGTCGAAAGCGCTATGCTCCAAATCTCTTCTCCCCCCTCCTCTGCCAACATTCAACTCTCCGACTTCCCTATAGTTTTCCTCCTTGCCGTCATCCATCACCTTGGTGTGGAGCCCCTCGACAACCACTCTTCACGCGAGTCCCTCTTCGACCTGCAGGAAGGCCGTTTCGTCGCCGCCCTCACCGAGACCACCCTCCCGCCAGCGCTCTCCGCACTGCTGCACGAATACCTCTCCTCTGCCGTCTACCAGCTGCCGTCTACCAGCTTTCAACTTTCAACTTTCCACTCCCGCCGCGCTCTCCTCGATGCACTCATCGCCTACTGCCAGCTGCACCTTAGCGGCTTCCGCCAATTCAACAGTCACGAAATATTACACACAATATTAAGATAACGTATATGAAAAAGACCATCGCAATCCTCAGCTTCTTGCTGACCCTCTTCGGCGCTTCGGCGCAAAATGTCTACTGGGTCTTCCTCGCCGACAAGGCGGGCACCACCTTCGACCCCTACAGCTATTTCGACACCAAGGCCCTCGAGCGCTATGCCGAGTGCGGCGCCGACCTCTACGACATGAGCAACTATCCGCTCAACGACAGTTATGTCGCCGGTGTCGACGCCCTCGCCACCGAGGAGGTGGGCTGCAGCCGCTGGATGAATGCCGTCGGCGTCGTCGCCACCCCTCTCCAGGCCGACGCCATCGCCCGGTTGCCCTACGTCCTCCGTGTGGAGATGATTGCCGGCAATATGCAGCTCGCCCAATCCGAATGCGCGTCCCGGAACGAGGACGAACTTTCAACTTTCCACTTTCCACCTTCCACTTCAGTCGACACCACCCTTGCCGACCAGCTCCTCCGCATGCAGGGACAGCTCTTCCGCGAGAAGGGCATCGACGGTACCGGCATCCGTATCGCCGTCTTCGACGGTGGCTTCCCCCGTGTGAACACCCATGAGGCTTTCCGCCACCTGCGCGAAAGCAAGCGTATCCTCAAAACATGGAACTTCCCCAACCACAAGGAGGATGTCTACGGTTGGAACGGGCACGGCACCATGACGCTCTCCTGCATCGCTGGCCGCATGAACGGCAAGGACCTCGGACTGGCCACCGGCGCCGAGTTCCTTCTGGCCCGTACCGAGGTGAATCCGGAACCCTTCCAGGAGGAAGTGTGGTGGATGCAGGCCGTGGAATGGGCCGACAAGAACGGCGCCAATATCATCTCGTCGAGCCTCGGCTACGGCAAGGACCGCTACTACACCAAGGACATGGACGGAAAGTCCTACGTGGCCAAGGCCGCCAATATGGCCGCCCGCAAGGGTATGCTGGTTGTCAACAGTGCCGGCAACGAGGCTGACGACAGCCGCTGGCAGTACATCATCACCCCCTCCGACGCCGACAGCGTCCTTTGCATCGGTGGCATCACCCACTCGCTGACCGACTACGAGCACATCTCTTTCGCCTCTTTCGGCCCCACCGCCGACGGTCGGCAGAAGCCCAACCTCTGCGCCTTCGGTCATGCCTGGGCCGCCAACCCCCACGGCAAGGGCGGCTACCAGATGGTCTACGGCACCTCCTTCTCCTGCCCGCTGGTGGCCGGCTTCGCCGCCTGCGCCTGGCAGGCAAGCAAAGGCAAGACCAACATGGAACTCTTCGACATGCTTCAGCGGTCGGGCGACCTCTATCCCTACTGCGACTACGCCTTCGGCTACGGTGTGCCGCAGGCCTCCTACTTTGTGGGTGCCAAGAAAGAGGTTGCTGCCGCAGAGTCACACTTCCGTTTCGAGCCTCAGGGTCCCACCTCCGTCAGCGTCGTCTTCACCCGTCCCGACAGCAATGTGCACATCTTCTACAAGAATGTCGCCGACGACGGTCGCATCCTCACCTACGGCAAGCGCTCGCTCGCCCACGTCGACACGTCGGTGAGCGTCGATTTCCGTGGCGGCAACCAGCTCGTCGTCTTCTGCAACGGTCAGCTGGCCGACTACCGTTTCGAGCGCTCCTCCGCCGTGCCCGACAAGAGCGAGTGGACCTCCGTGCACAGCACCGACCGCGACTTCCATATCGGCACCTATGATGTCCTCACCCGTGCCCCGCGCCAGGACATCGCCAAGGAGACTCGTTCCGAGTGGGACTACTACCTCATGTTCGGTCTTCCCCTCAGTTTCAACGGCGACGAGTTGCAGTGTCAGCCTTGGTCGCCCGCCAAACGCCTCGGCGTACGCTGGCAGCACCACTTCAGCAAGGCCTACGGCATCGGCCTCGGTGCCGAATTCGGCAGCACGGCATATCGCTACAATGACATGGCGACCAACGACTTGGAAACGCTCCTCGGTCTCGGCGCCGACATCAACAACAATGCCGGCAGCATCAGCAAGCGCAAGCTATACCATAGCGAGTGGAGCCTCGAGCTCTTCCAGCGTGTCCGCTTCCTGCCTGCCGGCATGATGCACAAGGGATTGCACTGGGATCTTGGCATCTGGGGTTCGTTCGGCTACAACAACTACCGTCTCAAATACAACACCGCCACCACCGTCGCCGACCAGGCTACCACCCAGCAGCGGCTGTACAATGTCAACCCGCTGGCCGACTACCGCTGGAACTACGGCGTCGCCACCCGCATCACCTATGACTTCATAGGCCTCTATGCCCGCTACCGCCTCAACGGTATCGGCCAGACGGTTCCCGCCGGCCGTGTGCTGCTGCCGCGCCTCGAGATAGGGGTACAGCTTCTGTTCTAGTGTCAGATTGGGTGACTCTATACCCGTCTGATTCCTAGCTCCTTCCTTTAGTGTTTTCTTACTGTTCTTTTACTGTTCTTTTAGAAAAGTAAAAGAACAGTTGTTTATTTGTTGAAAAACAATGACAGAATAAATAATTGTAAGTGAATGTATATGTTTCGATATTTTTTCGTATTTTTGCAGCCGATAGGAGGGGTGGATTTGTGTGGGTGATTGGTTTAATTGATTGAAAAAGATAACGTTATGGTAAAACTACGACGTGCTGTTTTGGTGTGCACCCTGCTGGTGTCCTGGATTGCCGGGGCGCAGAACATCAGCGTCAGCTCTGCTGTGAACCAGAATATAGCCAATTTTGTGCAGAACAACCTCATCGGCGACGGGGTCTATGTGTGGAATGTGAAATTCCAGAATGCCACCGGCACCGTTAACAAACCCCAGATTGGCACCTTCCTCAGCAACGGTTTCCCACATCTCCAGATGGATTCCGGCGTGGTGATGACCACGGGCCATTTGGATGTGGCTGTGGGGCCTAATAGTTCGGGGTCGCTTTCAAATGCGGTGTCGGGCTTTTACACCGATGCTTCGCTGGCCTCCTATGCATCTGGCTCTTTGAATGGCTGTTCCACCCTTGATTTCGACTTTGTCAGCATTTCACCCTTTGTGACCATGAACTACTGTTTCGGCTCGGAGGAATACGACGAGTATGTGTGGAGTTCGTTCAACGACCTCTTCGCCTTCTTGGTTACCGGTCCCGACCCCGTCACAGGACAGACGGTCACCAGAAACATAGCCATCATACCTCATACGGTCAGTTCGACCAACCCCAACGGTATCGTGGTGGCCATCAATTCGGTCAACGGAGGTGTGGGGCAGGGTGGTGCCACCACTCCGCCCACCTCTGGATGTGTCAATTGCTACAACACATTCACACAATTTTTTGTGAGCAACACTTTTGCTTCAGGTGTGCAGTATGACGGCTTCACGCAGAAGCTTTCGGCCAACGCCACCCTCGTCCCCTGCGCGCAGTACCACATGCACATCTCTATCTGCAATGTGGGCGATAATAGTTATGATAGCGGTGTGTTTCTGGAGAAGAAGAGTTTCAACTCGCCTTCGGCCGATGTGAGCCTCTCGCACCGCTACGCCGACACCATCGAGCGCAGCATCCCCAAAGTGCTGCCGCTGTCGTTGGCGGGCAGCTCCTATTCTTACGGCAATGTGACCGTGGCCTTCGGCGGCGATGCAGTGGTGGGTCAGGACTATACTATCGTCACCGACACAGGTGGAGCTATCGACCAGCTGCACCCCACCTTCACCGTTGGCACCGGCCTACGCACCTTGACTTTCCGTGGCACCCCCACGGCCGACCTCACCGAGCCTAAGCTCATCGAACTCTACCTCATGACTTCGCTCTGCGAGGACCATCCTGCCTTGAAGACCTACGACACCATCCGCTTCATCCTGGCCGAAGACGATGTGGTGCGCCTGCGCAGCGACACTATCGTGGCCTACGACACCTGCAAGCAGGTGGGCGTCGAGCTGGCCATCGGGCTGCATCCGCCCTTCACGTTCCATTGGTTTCCTGAGACTGGCATCGACTTCCCTTACCAGCAGTATAGCACCGCCACGATTACCGAGAGCCGGACCTATCAGGTGAGTGTGGCCGACGCCCGTGGACATACCGATACTACCGATATCTATGTCGAGGTGCGCCCCCGTACCAACGGCGTGGAGCAGCCGGAAGAAGCCGCGTTTGAGGTCTATCCCAACCCCACCGACGGAGAGATTAACCTGGTGGCCGACGGCATCACACTGGTCGAGGTCTACAATGTCGCCGGCATGTGCGTCTTCTCTCGCCGCTGCAACGACGACTGCCGCACGGTCGACATACGTCCCCTCCCTGCAGGTCTCTACACTGTCCGTGTCACCACCAACCTCGGGACCAAGACGGAGAAAGTAATTGTTAGATAAACAAAAAACGATATATCATGAAAGAATACACTCTCGAAGAATTCCAGAATGAACTGCGGCTCGGTATCCCCGACCCGCTGCCCGAAATGCCTGCCTACGACTCCACGGTGAACCACGCTCCCAAGCGCAAGGACATCCTGACGCCGGCCGAGAAGAAGCTGGCCATCCGCAACGCCCTGCGCTACTTCCCCGCCAAGCATCACAAGATGCTGGCCAAGGAGTTTGCCGAGGAACTGCAGAAGTATGGCCGCATCTACATGTACCGTCTGCGCCCAACCTACAAGATGTACGCCCGTCCCATCGACGAGTATCCTGCCAAGTGCCGTCAGGCGGCCGCCATCATGCTGATGATCCAGAACAATCTGGACCCCGCCGTGGCTCAGCATCCGCATGAGCTCATCACCTACGGTGGCAACGGTGCCGTGTTCCAGAACTGGGCTCAGTACCGCCTGGTGATGAAGTACCTCAGCGAGATGACCGACGAGCAGACCCTCGTCATGTACAGCGGTCATCCCATGGGCCTCTATCCCAGCCACAAGGACGCTCCGCGCGTGGTGGTCACCAACGGTATGATGATTCCCAACTACTCGAAGCCCGACGACTGGGAGCGCTACAACGCCCTCGGCGTCACCCAATATGGTCAGATGACTGCCGGTAGCTACATGTATATCGGCCCGCAGGGCATCGTGCACGGCACCACCATCACGGTGCTGAATGCTGCCCGCAAACTCGGTGGCGGCACTGCCGGCAAACTGTTCATCACCGCCGGCCTCGGTGGCATGAGCGGCGCACAGCCCAAGGCTGGCGACATCGCCGGCGTGGTCTCCATCACCGCCGAAATCAACCCCGCCGCCACACAGAAGCGCTACACGCAGGGCTGGGTCGACGAGGTGCACGACAACCTTGACGAGCTCTTCGTGGCTGTCAACGACGCCCGCGCCAAGAAGCTGGCCAAGAGTTTCGCCTATCAGGGCAATGTCGTCGACCTGTGGGAGTATTGCGCTGAGAAAGGCATACAGGTGGACCTCGGCAGCGACCAGACTTCGCTGCACAACCCCTGGGCCGGTGGCTACTACCCCGTGGGTGTCACCTTCGAGGATGCCAAGGTGATGATGGCCGAGCAGCCCGAACTCTTCAAGGAGAAGGTGCAGGAGAGCCTGCGTCGCCATGTGGCCGCCGTCAACAAGCTCACCTCACGAGGCATGTACTTCTTCGACTATGGCAACGCCTTCCTGCTGGAAAGCAGCCGTGCCGGTGCCGACATTTGGAATGCCGACCACACCGCCTTCCGTTATCCTTCCTATGTGCAGGATATCATGGGTCCCATGTGCTTCGACTACGGCTTCGGCCCCTTCCGTTGGGTATGCACCAGCGGCAAGCCCGAGGACCTCGATAAGAGCGACCATATCGCTATGGAGGTGCTGGGCGAAATTGCCGCCACGGCTCCCGCCGAGATACAGCAGCAGATGCACGACAACATCCAGTGGATCAAAGGTGCCAAGGAGAACCACCTCGTGGTGGGCAGCCAGGCCCGTATCCTCTATGCCGACTGCGAAGGCCGCACCAAGATTGCCGCCCGCTTCAATGAGGCCATCAAGAAGGGTGAAATCAGCGCCCCTATCGTCCTCGGTCGCGACCACCACGACGTGAGTGGCACCGACAGTCCCTTCCGCGAGACTTCGAACATCTACGACGGCTCCAATCGTTGTGCCGACATGGCCGTGCAGAACGTCATCGGTGACAGCTTCCGCGGCGCCACGTGGGTCTCTATCCACAACGGCGGCGGCGTTGGTTGGGGTGAGGTGATGAACGGCGGCTTCGGCATGGTGCTTGATGGCAGCGAAGCCTGCGACCGTCGCCTCCGCATGATGCTCCACTGGGATGTCAACAACGGCATCAGCCGCCGCAGCTGGGCACGCAACGAAGGCGCCATGTTCGCCATCAAGCGCGCCATGGACATCTGCCCCGAGCTGAAGGTCACCATGCCCAACCTGGTAGACGACAGTGTCCTGGAAGGTTTGTTTTAAACCCATGAAGAGAGCGCTTATACTGACTTTGTTGCTCCTGGCCGTCACGATGGCGGCCCAGGGGCAGGGTCGTGGGCGTCCGTGGAAACGGGGGGCGCTGCAGCTGGAGGAGTTTGCCGTCACGGCAGCCTCCGGCCGCGAGAACAGCCACCTCGACTATGGCATCGTCTACTCTACCAGCGGCACCACCGAAGGGTTGAATACCTACATTTACTGCCGTACATCGGCTCTGATGTATCCTACGGCTTCGTGGATGGCCGAGGGGCACGCCGACGAGGCTGAGTTGACCTACAACCAGGTGCTCTTCGACTTGGTGGAGGTCTATCGCCGTCAGATGCAGCAGGATGCCATCCTCCTCAGCAAACGGGTTCAGTACGAGGCCTTGCTCGCCACCACAATGAACCATCTGGATCGTGAGATGCAGGTGATACGGGCTGCTACCGAGATGGGACGTGACAGTCTGGCGGTGGAGCGCATCCGCGTGAAGAATCGCGAATGGCTCAATGCCAACCCCGGCAACCATCCCGTGTTTACGCCTCTTTCCTATTGGTGGTGCCTGGGTATAGAAGGCGGAGTCTCGTTCAGCACAGGCGACGTGGGCCGTCTCATCTCCCCATCGATAGGTGCTACCGGTTATATGGGTGCTTTCGGATGGGGACGGCACGGACTCTATTTCAGCGTGCTGAATGCTGCCACTTTGGCTCGTGACTCGGCCTATAATTTCGAAGGCGACAGGGTGCTGCCTGTCATGTACCGCAACGATGTCAACCTGCTTGGCTACGGCTACACACTATTCGACCGGCAGCAGTTCAGCATCACGCCCTATGTGGCTTTCGGACTCACCAATATGGATACGGAGATGGACTGGTACATTGGCACCAGCTACACCTTCGGCGTCAGGGGACTCTACCATTTTCACCACTGGCACCATATCAAAGACGGCGCTAAGGGGAAGGCCCGCCGTTTCACGCCTTCGGCCATGGCCAACCTATACGTCAGCTATACCGACCTGGATGCCGACGGCAAGGGACTCACCTTCGGCCTCAATTTGGGACTGACCCTCGGCATGCGCCGCGAAAGTGTCACATGGATGAATGATTGAGTTATGTGTTATAAAATGAGTCAGGTTGCACTACGCACTCATAAGTCAGAAATCTAAAATCTAAAAAGATATGAAAGGAAGTCAAATACCGTTCAGAAAGAACATGATTCAAGGCACAGCCATCGTGTTGGCTGCCTTGGTGCTAGGCATCTTTATGGTCTGCACCGTACGAACCCTCAAGTCCTATGACGACACCGTCAAGGTGCGTGGCCTCTGCGAGAAGGAGGTCCCGGCCGACCGTGTGGTCTTGCGTATCAGCTTCAGCGGACAAGATAACGAACTCACCGACCTCCGTGCCACCATGGAGCGCAACGAGAAGGCGGTGGTCGACCTGCTGAAGAAGGCGGGCTTCACCGACGAGGAGATAAAGTACACCTCGGCTCACTTCAACGACCGCTACGACAGCTACTACACCAACAACATCCGCTTCCGCTACAACGCCAACCAGACCATCAACGTCTTTACCGACAAGATGGACGTTGTGCGCGACCTGGAGCGCACCATCGACGGCGACCTGCTGAAGCAAGACATTATCAGCAGCAGCTATGCCAGCTACGAATATCATGGTCTCAATGACATCAAGCCTGCCATGATTGCCGAGAGTCTGGAGAACGCCCGCACCGCTGCCGACGAGTTTGCGAAGAACAGCCACAGCCGCATCGGCAAGATGCGTACCGCCTCGCAGGGCTATTTCGAGGTGGAGGACCTCGATGAGAACACCCCACAGGTGAAGAAGGTTCGCGTGGTCACCACCGTGGAATACTATTTGAAATAAGTGGATAGTGGATAGTGTATAGTGGGTAGTGGGTAGCACTTGACCACAACTGCCGCCCCCTAAACACTAAGCACTTAACACTAAACACTAAGCACTTAACACTTAACACTAAACACTAAACACTTAACACTTCCCCCAGGGGTCTCTTGCCAACCCCCTTCAACAAAACAAGAACCATGAACGACAACAGAGATTCTGTAATCATCTATTCCGGCGGGCTCGACTCGACGACACTGCTCTATGAGGAGCAACAACGCATCGCGCTGGCCGTCACATTTGACTATGGGAGCAATCATGCCGCGCGCGAGATAGCTTGTGCGCGGCATCATTGTTCTTTGCTGGGCATAGAGCATCTGGTCATCGAGCTGGGCTTTATGGGTCGCTACTTTGCCTCGTCGCTCCTCAGCGGTGCCGATGCCATCCCCAGTGGCAACTACGATGAGGAGAATATGAAAAGCACAGTGGTACCCTTCCGTAATGGCATCATGCTCAGCATCGCCTGTGGACTGGCCGAAAGTCGCGGCCTGACACGTGTGCTGATTGCCAACCACGGCGGAGACCATGCCATCTATCCCGACTGTCGCCCTGAGTTTGTCGCCGCCATGAACGGCGCCATGCAGGCCGGCACCTACGAAGGGGTACGCCTCGACGCTCCCTACACCGACCTCACCAAGGCCGACCTCGTGCGGCGTGGCGCGGCGATGGGTATCGACTACGCTCACACCTACTCCTGCTACCGCGGAGGCGAGCACCATTGCGGCACATGTGGCACCTGCACCGAACGCCGCGAGGCCTTCCTCCAGGCCGGCATCCCCGACCCGACAGCGTATGATAATTAAACGGCGAATTATGCGAACTGAACGAATACCTACGCAGTATGTAATTGCAAGCGAATTACTCGAATTATGGTCGGCAAGTTTGATGAGCCAATTATGCCTGCGTCAGCACATTCGAGTAATTAGCCTTAAATTCGTCAGCAATTCGTAAAATAAGTTGAATTCGCCGTTAAAAAGATAAAATAGTATGTATTACGTAACAAAACATATCGAAGTCTCCGGTGCCCATCGCCTGGAACTTGACTACCCCAGCAAATGCACCCAGCTCCATGGACACAACTGGCAGATAACCATCCACTGCCGTGCCCGTGAGCTCGACCGTAACGGTATGGTGGTGGACTTCTCCCATATAAAGAAAAGCATCGTCGACCTTCTCGACCACCAGGTCATCAACGATGTCATCGGCTGCAACCCCACAGCCGAGAACATCGCCCGCTGGTGCCAGCAGCAGGTGCCCAACTGTTACCGCGTCGACGTGCAGGAGACCACCGGCAACACCGCCACCTATGAAGTGGATTGAATGTGTAAATGTGTAAATGTGGGAATGTGTTAATGCGTTAGTGCAAGCTATCAATTACTAACGCATTAACACGATAGCACAATAACGCAATGATAATAAACGAGATATTCTACAGTCTGCAGGGCGAGGGCTACTACAGCGGCACCCCGGCGGTCTTCGTCCGCTTTAGCGGCTGCAACCTGCAGTGCCCCTTCTGCGACACGCAGCACGTCGCCGGCACCCCGATGGACGAGGAGGCCATCGTGGACGAGGTGGCCAATTACCCCGCACGGCTGGTTGTTGTCACCGGCGGCGAGCCGTCGCTGCAGCTCACCGCCTCGCTGGTCGACAAGCTGCACGAGGCCGGAAAGTATGTCGCCGTCGAGACCAACGGCACACACCCCCTCCCCGGCAACGTCGACTGGATTACCCTCTCGCCCAAGAGCGCTTATGTCGACGGTGCCGAAGTGGTCCTCTCCCGTGCCGACGAAATAAAGGTCGTCTATGACGGCCTCCACGACCCTGAAAGGCAAATCTCCACTCTCCACTCTCCACTCTCCACTCTCCACTTCCTCCAGCCTTGCGACACCGGCGATGCCCGTCGCAACGCCCGGCTCACCGCCGCTGCGGTCGAGTACGTCAAACAACATCCGCAATGGCGACTCTCCCTACAGATTCACAAAATATTAAATATACAATGAATCGCGAACAAGACAACCTGCAGGCCCTGGGCCGCAAAAGCCCTATCCCCGGAACCTACGCCCCCGAAGTGCTCGAAACCTTCGAAAACCAACACCCCGAACGCGACTACTGGGTGCAGTTCAACTGCCCCGAGTTCACCGCCATGTGCCCCATCACCGGGCAGCCCGACTTCGCCGAGATAAAAATACTCTATATCCCCGACCGCCGCATGGTGGAGAGCAAGAGTCTCAAACTCTACCTCTTCTCCTTCCGCAACCATGGCGACTTCCACGAGGACTGCGTCAACACCATCCTCGACGACCTCGTCCGACTGATGGACCCCCGCTACATCGAGGTGCTCGGACTCTTCGTGCCCCGTGGCGGCATCAGCATCCACCCCTACGCCAACTATGGCCGCCCCGGCACCCGCTACGAGGCCCTCGCTCAGCAGCGCCTCGACACCTACACTTGCCGCCCCTGAGCCACCACCCCCGATCGCTTCCCCCCTCGGCGAGCAATCATAAATAATGTTAAATCCCATCCCCTCCTGTCAGAAAAGGGTCCCAAATACCGCCTAATAGGGCAAAGAGGGAAAAATGCCATCTGAAGGAAAGGACATACTATCACTCTACGCCGAGCTGATGCAGGCCTACCGCCAGCACATGCTCAACTTCTGTTGGGACCACAGCGCCAACCCCGCCGAGGCCGACATGCTGCTGGTCGCCGTCACCAACGACCTGCTCCGCAGCGTCGGCACCCTGAGGCCCGACAGCACGCCGCGCCAGCGCTTCCGCTGGCTGCAGCGCGTCATGCGCCACGCCTACGCCGACTATCGCACCAAATCTCCAGGCATTGTCCCCCTCTCCAAGGTACCCGACATCGCCGTCGAGACCGACGAGGAGGCCGAGCTGGTGAACGCCATGCTGCAACATCTCTCCGACGACGAGCGCTCCTTCGTCGAGGAACGCCTGCAGGGATACAAGCCCCAGGAACAGGCCTCCATGCACCATATCAGTTGCGACGCCGTCTACCAGCGCCACCACCGCATACTGATGAAGCTGAGAACAATATACGCTAAATATTATGAATAAAGAAGAGAAAGACCTCCAGGAGCTCGACCTGCTGCTGCTCCGCCACGCCTGCCGCGCCCAAATCGGCGAGGCACGCGCCGCCCTCGTCGCCGGCTACCCCGCCTGGCAACGCCGCCAGCGCCGCCGCGACCTGCTCCGCTATGCCGCCGCCGCGTGTCTGGCCGTCGCCCTGCTCATCCCCCTCTCCGCCACCGCCGGCAACGGCGTGGCACGCCACCCCACCAGTGGGCAGTACAGCTTCGCCGACACCATCGAATCCATCGAACAAACAATGCTCCACCAATGAGACGCAGTCAGATTATATCCATAGCCATCGTGCTGGCGGCCGTGGTGCTGGCACTCCTCCTGCACCGCCCGCGCATGCTGCCCGTCAGCAAGTGCAGCGACATCTATAAGGAATACTATAAGGCCGAGGGCATCATGGCCACCTTCGTCAAGGACTACGACCTGGGCGACAGCGTCTCCGTCGACGTTACCATCCTCCAGGCCACCGACAGCGGCGCCTGGAACAGCCTCCTCGCAGACTTCCATGTGATGACCGACAGCGTGGTGGCAGCCATGAAACAACGTAACGCCGACGAAACCTGGATGACCACCACCAGCCTCTTCCCCAAAGGCCACAAGGAGCTGCCCCCCGACTCCATTCTGACCAACAACGACTTCCTCATGGCCTTCTACCCAAGGCAGACCCTCTACGTCTTCCACCTCAGCCAGGAGAAACAGTTCTACACCATACTCAGTTACAAATACCGGAAATATACAAACCAATAAACACATAACACCATGAAGACCAAAACTTTTATCATCGCATGCCTGGCCACGCTGGGCCTGATGGCGGCAGGCTGCCAGAAAGAACTCTCGCCCGCGCCGGCCACCAGTTACACCCTCAACTATTCCGTCGACGGGGAGACGACCACCGTCACCGTCTGCGGCGATGCAGAGATGACCAACCTCCTGCGCCAGCTCAACACCTTTGCGCGCCAGGGCCACCTCGTGACCGTGGCACAAAGCGGCGCCGAAGGCGCCGCCGGGCAGGCCAAGGACGTGATCACCTTCTCCACCACGAGCGAGAGCGAGATGCTCGCCTGGGAGGCCGCCCGCCTGAAAGAGAAATGCCAGGTAACCATCACCTTCGACAGCCAGACCGGCACCTACACTGGCACCGCCGTCCCACATCAGGTGGATGTGGCACCAGTTAAACCCACGTCGCTCGTTGGGACAGAATGGGTTGAACATTTCAATTATCAAAATACCATTCTAGGCACATATTACGATATACAAAGTGATGACATGATGATGTTTGAAACGGACAGCACAGGGAGCCGCTATTCTCATTATTATCCAACGTCGACAAACCCGTATGAATACGACAGTGAGATATACCCTTTCACCTATACCTATGACTCTATACTGGGCCGTTGTGAATGGTATAATATTCCAGGCAATAACTATTTTGTAATGGACTATAACATTGACTTGGATGCCTTTATCGTCGTAAACCAATACAATGACACCAGTATCTATTACCGTGTGAAATAACTCACCCCTGGGGTAGCCATTCCCCTTCAGGATTTCCGGATTTCAGTCCGCAGGGCTGGGAGTAACAACACAGACCTCCCGCCCTGCGGGCGAAATCCAGAAATCTTTACATCGTGCACGATGCAACTGAGCCGTCTGCCACTCTGGCGGACGGCTTTTTTATGCCCTCCGGCGGTGAGGGACGGCCGGATGCCCCGTCAGAGGGCGTGAATGCAATCGGTTGATAATCAGTATGTAATGATTAATACTATCTGGTGGTGAGTGGGTGGAATGCGGGTAACGTGCTGTTTTATACGCATTTGCGGCGTAATAACTCCGAGGTTTCTCCGACTTCAGTCGGACCATCCTCGGAGTTGTGTCGGAGTTGTTACGGAGATGTCTCGGAGTTGTCCGCGGCCGGCTGGGACCCCCTCCGGAAACAAATCGCGCGCGACTTATCTCCCAGCCCTTCGGGCTGAAATCCATAAATCCTGTAAATTTATTTATATAACGGCGAATTAGGCTAATTAAGCGAATTTGTAATTGTAGGCGAATTACTCGAATGGCCGCAACAATTCGAGTAATTAGCCTTAAATTATGACCTGCGTAGCTTCGTATAATTCGCTCAATTCGCCGTTATATTAATATATTAGATTTATAGATTTCGCCCGAAGGGCGGGAGACATAAAACAGGCGGGGAGATAAGAAGCGGGATTGCTAGCCTTCGCGGATGCGGCCGTCGGGGCTGCGGTGGTAGAGGGTGAAATGGGCTCGCACCTTGTCGAGGAATGGGCTGAGGGAGTGGATGCTGCGGCCCAGGTAGCTGTCGCAGATGACGCAGAGATGGCGTCGCGAGCGCGAGAGTGCCACGAAGAGGCGGCGCGCGTCTTCCTGTATCTGCCGTTCGGTCCAGCTGTGGGAGCCTGGGTAGCTGCCGTCGATGGCGCGGTAGACGATGACGGTGTCGAATTCGAGTCCTTTGGCCTTGTGCACGGTGGAAATGATGTAGCGCTCCTGGAGTGAGCCGCCGCAGAGGTCGGCCTCCTTGGTGGTGCAGAGGTCGGTGACGTAGCGGTCGAGCTGGGTGCGCAGGGTGGGGTAGAGGTCGGTGCGGATGAGGTCGGCTTCGAGGTAGTGGCGTAGGTGGGGCCATTTGTCGACGGGTTCGACGAGGCGTGCGGCGAGGAGGCTGTCGTAGACGTGCTGGAGTTCGTCGACGATGCCGTAGTCGCTGCGGTGCTGGCTGCCGATGCCATGCAGGTAGATGTCGGCATAGCGGCGGCGGAAGATGTCGATGGTTTTGGCGTGGTCGGCCATGAACTGACGCTGGACGGTGACGAGGGTGAGGGCGCAGGAGTGGCAGAAGCGGAGGAGTGAGAGGGTGGCAAGGATGTCGTCGTCGGCCTGGTGGCTGTTTTGTCCTTCGAGGTGGAGGGTGTCGAGCAGGTGGCCCAGTTTGTAGTGGCGCAGCCGCGGCCGTACGAGGCGTATGTATTTCAGCGTGTCGAAGTAGCGGGGGCAGACCTCTTCAAGGTGAGAGGTGAGTGGGGAAAGGTGGGAGGCATCTCGCAGCAGGTTGTAGCGCAGTATTTGGTAGTCGTATTCCACGTTGTGGCCCACGAGCACTTTGCCACGGCAGTAGTCTATGAACATCTGCAGTCCTTCGGCTCGCGGATGGCGACGGCTGGTGCGGTAGACTTCGAGCATGGGGTTGGGGTGGCCGCCGACGGTCTCGGGCAGGGGCTTGTCGGTCTCGAGGATGACGTTGAATGGCTGGCCGACCGGCTGGCCTTGCCGCACGCGGATGGCGGCAATCTGGATGATGTCGTCGGTGCGCGGGTCGAGGCCAGTGGTCTCGGTGTCGAAGATGACGAGTTCCTCGGTTTCGTAGGCTTGTATGAAGGCTTGCAGGTAGGAGCCTCCGTGGGGGTGGGTGAGGAAGTCGGAGGGGAGGAGCGCGACGCGCCGCATGTCGCGCATGAGGGCGCGGGCGGCGGTGTAGGTGGGGACAGCGTTGAGACCCCAGAGCAGGCGGGCCCAGGCGATGAAGACGGTCTCGTCGGCGAGCACGCTGAGGTGTGCCAGCAGGAGCCGCACGGCGGGCAGCGAGAAGAGGTCGGTGCCGCTGATTTTGAAGTGGGGGATGCCCATAGAGGTCATGACTTCGCCCACTTCGTCGGCTTCACGGTTGGTGCTGACGAGGACGGCGACCTTGTCGTTGCCGGCGACGTCCATGTCGCCGTAGCGCTTGGCGAATCGTGCGGTGTAGTAGCTCTCGAGCGTGGCGTCGCCCACGTCGAGCAGGCAGAGGTCCTCGGGACGGGCAGCGGTGGTGTCGTCGGTGGTGGGCAACATGTCGCGGCGGATGCCGAGGTTGTGCACGGCATAGTCGTTCTGCAGGTCGAGGAGGTAGCGAGGCGAGCGGTAGTTGGTGTGGAGGTGGTGGATGTTGTCGCCGCAGCGGCGCTTGAGGGCTTCGAGGGTCTCGAGTTTGGCGCCGATGAAGGAGAAGATGGCCTGCTGCTCGTCGCCGAGGTAGACGATGGTGGCGTCGGGGGTGGCCAGCAGGTCGACGAGTGCGAGCTGGAGGGTGTTGAGGTCCTGCACCTCGTCGATTTCAATCCAGTGGTATTTTTTAGTGGACGGTGACCAGTGACCGGTGGATAGTGGCTTGTGGTCGGTGACCTGAGGGGCGGTATCTGTCGTTGCAGTCGCCGTTGTCGCGTCAGCCCACTGCCCACTAAGATACTTGTAGGCCAGTACCAGCAGGTCGTCGTAGTCGAGCAGGTCGTTGTCGGCCTTGTACTGCTGGTAGGCGTGAGCGAGCCGCATGGTGTTGGCAGCGGGCAGCTCGTGGAGTACGGTGTGTCGTTCGAGAATCTGGTCGATATCGGGATAGAGCGCAGCGAGGCTGTCCTCGTCGGCGGGGAGGCCCATCACGTCGCAGAGTTTGGTCATGGCACCGGTGTGCAACAGTTCGCCGTGCAGGATGAGGTCGCCCCGCATGCCGAGGGTGAGTTGCCAGAAAGCATGCTGGTAGCGCATGAGTTCGGTGGTGCGGCTTTGAATGCCCAGTTTCTTGCACAGTTCTTCCTGGATGATGTTCTCCACGTCGCCCTCGTCGATGATGGCGCTGTTGTGGTTCACGAGCCCTTGGTTGAAGAGCATCTGTGAGCAGTAGCGGTGTATGTTGCCCACGAAGAGGTCGTCGGGCACGGGGTTGCCTGTGCGGTCGGCGATGCGCAGGGCCATGCCTTTGGCGGCGCGGTTGGTGAAGGTGAGGCAGAGCATGTCGCCGTAGTCCATGCCTTGGTCGTGGGCGTGGATGACGCGTTCGGTGAGGATGTCGGTCTTGCCACATCCTGGCGGAGCCAGCACCAGATGCCGCCCGCCGCTGATTTCAATGGCCTGCTGTTGCCAAGGGTCAAAGATTCTCGGCACGGTCGTGGAGGTTGATGAAATGGTCGTAGCAGTGGGCTGCAGCCATGTATTTGCTTCCGTCGTTCAGCAGATTGAGGAATCTCTTGCGGGTCTGTACGGCGAGCGTGGGGTCGTGGTCGAAGCTGGCGCAGAACTCCGGGTGGTCTATCTGCAGGTCCTGGACATGCAGCAGGTCGCCCACCATATAGCATGTGCCGCCGTCCACTTTGTAGACGGTGTGCCCGGGAGTGTGCCCTGGAGCGAGGATGGCCTCCACCAGGCCGTCGCAGAGCCTCTCGCCGTCGCGGAAGGTCTTTATGCAGCCCTTGTAGGCTTTCTGCACCTCTTTCCACAGCCCGTTGCGGTCGGCGAAAGGACCACGGTCGCTCCAGGCCTCCAGCTCTTCCTGCGAGAGGTAGATGGTGGCGTTGGGGAATGCTTTCTGCCCGTCGAGCAGCAGGCCTCCGATGTGGTCGGCATGGAGATGGGTGAGGAAGATGGCGTCAATCTCCGAAGGGTCTGCCTCCTCTTTCAACTTTGTCATCATCTGTCCCCCTTTGTCGGCTCCCAGGCCGGCATCGAAAAGAATCCGGTGCGGCTTGCGGTCATTTTCCAGATATTCTGAACTTTCGATGACCAGGAATGCATTGATGGACGAGCGCATGGCTCCGGTGGGCATCAGTTGTGCGAGCAATTCGTCATTCGCCGAGCCGCGGAAGAGGGCGATGTTCATCTCGTTCTCCATATCGGTCAAAGCAACAAAGAGCGCGTTGTCGCTCGCGCAGAGCAGTGCGTCGCCCTGTTCATTTGTGACGATGCCTGTTGTCGGCATTGTGGTGGTGTCCATGTCCTCTGCGGAGTTGCGGTTGTGGCAGGCCGATGTTAGAAAAAGAATTAGCGCTGCCAGCAGAACAAGTGGGTGCTTCATATATTTATTTGATTATAGTATCTTTCCGTTGAGGGTGGCGCTGACCATCTCGTCCTGCACGTAGACGAGCTTGAGGGAGAAGAAGGGATGCTGCTCGTCGAGCAGGAGGCGGAGGAAGATGCGGTCGCCCTCCCAGAGGGGGAGGGAAGGATTGCCGATGCCGGGAAGGATGGGTAGGTCGGCCTTGCGGATCCAGGCCAGTTCGCCCTCGGCATCGATGCTCATGTCGGGTTCACCAAGCCAGCGGTCGGCGGTGAAGAGGTGCATGTACTCGTTGGGCCAGGTGTCGGAGATGAAGGTGACGATGCCGCGGTAGTGCCAGCGGGTGATTGCCAGCCCTGTCTCCTCGCGCACTTCGCGCAGCATACACTCGTCGGGACTCTCGTCGGCCTCGCACTTGCCGCCCACGCCGATCCACTTGCCGTGGCTGGCGTCGTTCTCCTTTTTCACGCGGTGCAGCATCAGATAGCTGTCGCCGTTGTCGATATAGCAGAGGGTGGTCTGTTTCATAGATGGAGTGACTAGATGGCTGGGTGACTGGGTGGGGCTGGGTAAAAAAAAGAAGCTAAATTGCTTTACTTCGCAACTTAGCTACTTTGCTACTTGGTTACTCAGCAACTTAGTCACTCAGCAACTCAGATACTTTGAAGGAATTAGTCCTCGGCGTTGATGATGGCTTTGTGCACAGCATTCCAGCCAGCGGCGGTGATGCCCCAGTTGTTGGTGGAGTTCTTGTTGCCGTTGATGCGGACCTTTCTTCTCTTCACTTTTTTGTTAGCATTGATACCCATGGTGTATACTTTTTTATTGTTTATATCTCTGACTGTCAGTGTGTAATTGCAATAATTGCAATCACAAACGCTCGGCAAAGATACGAACAATTTCTAATCTGGCCAAATTTTTTTTCAGAATCGACCCGATGCACCACCACCACCGAAGCTGCCGCCGCCGAAACCTCCGAAGCCGCCACCGCCGGAGAAGCCACCGAAGCCGCCGCCACGGCTGCCTCCTCCTCCGTAGAAGAATCCGCTGCCGCCCATGCCGCTGCTGCCACCCTTCCATTGGTCGGGGTGGCGTTTGGCGTGGATTAGCAGGAGCACAAAGACGGTGGCGAAGAAGAGGACGAGGATGCCGAGGGCAATCATGCCTTTGCGCCGCTCGTCTTTGCGGTACTGGTCGTAATTGTATTCTCCGGCGAGCACGGGCTCGATGACATCGAGCGCTGCAGTCAGGGCGTCATAGTAGTCCCCATCGCCCAAGGGCGAGAGCATACGGTCGTCGATGATGCGTTTGCAGAAGAGGTCGGGCAGTGCCCCTTCGACACCGTATCCGGTGCTGATGGCCACGGCGCCCCAGTTTTCTTCGTCGGTCTTGCTTTTGATGAGTATGACCACCCCGTTGTTGAACTCCTCCTGGCCCACGCCCCATGCCTGCCCTATGTGTTGGGCTACGGCGTTCTCGTCGTCACCCCCGAGGGTGGGGGTGATGACGACGAGTATTTGATTGGAGGTGCTGTCGTTGAACGCTACCAGCCGTTGCTCCAGCGTTTCGATCTGCTGCTCCGACAGGATGCCGGAGTAGTCGTTCACCAGCCGGTTGCTTTTCTCCGGCAACCATTGTGCATGGATGGCGCCGGAGCCCAACACTAATGCCAGCAGTACGACAATATGTTTGACAGTCCGAAGCATTTATCTCAACTCCTGTCTTCGGAATACATTAGAAGTCAAACTCTACTTTGACGGGCTCCGAAGCCTCTTCGGGTGCGGTGAAGTAGCCTTTCTTCTCGAAACCGGCTATGCCCGCGATAATGCTGTTCGGGAAGCGGCGCAGCAGTGTGTTGTATTTCTGCACGGCCTCGTTGAATTTGCCGCGCTCCACCGTGATGCGGTTCTCGGTGCCCTCGAGTTGAGTCTGCAAGTCGCGGAAGCCCTGTGTGGCGGTGAGTTCGGGATAGCGCTCCACGGTCACTTTGATGGTGTTGGCTACGGCCTTGCTCAGGTTGTCCTGGGCTTTCTGGTAGGCCTTGATTTGCTCTTCGCTGAGCTGCGAAGGATCCACCTTGGTCTGCTCCACGCCGGCGCGGGCATTGGTGACCTCGGTGAGTACGCTGCGCTCATAGTCGGCGGCACCTTGCACGGTGGCCACCAGTTGAGGTACGAGGTCCATGCGGCGTTTGTACACATTTTCTACTTGGCTCCAGGCCTGCTGCACACCTTCGTCGGCGGTGACAAGGCGGTTGTTTACTCGGATACCCCAAAGTACGATGATGGCCAGCACGGCCACGATGGCGATAATGATTCCTGTCTTTTTCATAATGAATGTTTTTTCACACGATAACGGAGCTTTCTGCTTTGTAGTATAGTAATGTCAAATATTTTTGCTATTTTTGCACCCTCAAATTTTACTTTCGTTCCGGTGAAGCGTATAATAGGCAAATGACAACCGACACGGACATAGTATTGATGCAGCAGGTGAAAAAGGGAGACGAAGTCGCCCTGCGCGAACTGATAGACCGCTATCGCGGGCGCCTCTACCGCTTGGCTCTCAGTCTGCTGACCGACCGTTCCGCGGCCGACGATGTCGTGCAGGAGACTTTCATCCGCCTTTGGACACGCGCCCGTCGCTACAATCCGCGCCACACCGTCGCCACCTGGCTCTACACCATCTGTGTCCGTCGCTGCTACGACGAATTGCGTCGTCGCCGTCGTCACCGTGAGGCGGTAGAGCAGATGGAACAGTCTGTTGTCACAGCAGGAAGCATGGACGGGGAGCAAGTCCTCGCACTTCTGCAGCAGGCAATGGCGACGTTGCCAGCAAAGCAACGCATTGTCTATCAACTGCGCGAGATAGAGTGTCTCGATGCCGAGTCCACAGCCGAGGCCCTCCGCATGACGGTCGACCAGGTGAAGGCCAACCTCTGGAATGCACGCAACACCGTACGAGAAAAACTGAAGCAATATGGAATATAACGAATTGATAACAAAAGCGCAGCAGGCTTCTGTCGATGTGCCCAACACCGATGCCATCCTCACCGGTATGCGCCGTACCCTGCGCCGTCGGCAGCAGCAGCGGCAAGCCCTCTTCTCCACACTGCTGGTCCTCGCCGTGGGCGTAGCCGTCTTCTCCTTCCAGCCGCGCTACGAGTCCCATGTCACTCTGGCAGAGCTCGTCAGCTCCCGTATCGACACTCCGCCGACCCGCACCCCCGCACCCCTCGTCGGCTACCGCCATTCAATGTATAACCGTCAAATATATACCCTGTTATGAAACGCAACATCTTGACCTTCATGGCTGCTGCAGCCCTGCTGCTCACCTCCTGCGCCACCCATTATGTCGTCACCGACAGCGTCACTCCTCGTCTCGACGGCACCCGCACCCTCCTCTCGGGCGACACCACCTCGCTCGCCGGAACCCCCTACGGCCTTTGGCCGCGCACCGCCCTCGACCGGCCGCAGATGTTCGACTTCCGCACCGAGCGCGACACCATGCGCTACGCCTACTCCCAGGCCATGCCGCGCGACGGCTGGTCGCTCGAGTGCGACACCCTCTCGCGCATGCTACGCCCGCGCGTAACCATTACTAAAAGCTTCCGCTGGTTCACCACTCGTTACCGCTACACCGCCATCTTCTCCGCTCTCGACAGTCTTCCAGTGCCTGTCTCCCAGTACCTTACCGACGAGGAGCAACAACTCCTCTTCCAACCCCTCGACCTGCCGGCCGACTGGAACGGCGCCGACATGTATGCCCTGCTCGACAACTTGAATACCAAGTATGTACAATGGTGGAGCCACTGTTTCTTCGAGAAAGAGTATGAACTCTACCTCGCGAATATCGACAGCGCCCAGCGTGCCCTGCTGGAGCAGTATCACGACACCCTGCTGTCGCTCATCCTGGCCGACCTCGACGAGGACACCCAGCAGTCGCTGACCGAGAAGGCACGCCGCTTCCCCGAACTCACATTTGCCAACGACCACTCGCTGAACCTCCAGGTGCAGGCTGATATAATGTCTTGGTACGATGCCAATTGCGAACTGGAGCACCGCGTCCTGTGGCGCGTCGAGCTCCCCGGCGGCCGCACCGCCGAGCACATGGTCAGCACCGAGCGTCTCGCCACTGGCGACTACACCGTTGAGTTCCACGCCTATGTGCTCAACTGGTGGGCCGTCGCGCTCACTCTCCTCGTCGCCCTTGCCCTCGTCCTTTGGCTCCCCCGTCGTCGCGATATTCGATAAATCGCTCTGAATGAGCCTTCTGCAGTACCCTCCCAGGGCCGAGATAATCCCCTGGAAGGGTACTGCAGTGTAAATCGCTGTGAAAAAGACTATTGATTCCCTTTTCTCCTACCACGGTGGTAGGAGTTGGTAAGGCGTTGGTAAGGTGTTGGTAAGGCGATGGTGGGAGGGAGGTGTGTTTTACTTACGTAACATGCTGTGCTATAGTGCTATGTGTCTGTTTTGTGTATGTTTTTGCTATTTTTGCAGTCTACGAGGGTGAAATTCCGAGTTTTTTTTGCGACCAGGGTGCCGTTCCGGTGCCTCCCGCGGGTGACCAGGTGAAAAATATTTTCGCCGCAATATGCTGACAAACAGTGTTGTTCCATCCTTGAGCAGAAATTTTTTGAAAAAATATTTTGGTAGTTTGGAAAAAGGTTGTACTTTTGCAGCCGTTTTCCGCCAGAGGAGGACAGAGTAATTTGAAACGGATGAGAAGAAAGAGATAGCGTGTGTCACCCACCATATAGAGATAGGGTGGGGGATACGGAGACGAGTCAAGACCGTTTCGGAAGTCGAGAGGAGAGCAAGCGTG
>CAMJJD010000006.1 GCA_946406015.1 uncultured Bacteroidales bacterium
TTGTCGACACGGTCAGGTTGACGGAGTATGTGACTGTACGTGACACTGCTTATATTAATGTGCCATACGCTGTGCATGACTCTACCGTGGTTGTCGACACGGTCAGGTTGACGGAGTATGTGACGGTGCGTGATACTGCATTTATTAACGTGCCATACACCGTGCATGACACTACATATGTGCATGTGCCGGTGCATGACTCTATCGTGGTTGTCGATACGGTCAAGCTGACGGAGTACGTGACTGTACGTGACACTGCTTATATCAACGTGCCATACGCCGTGCATGACACTACATATGTGCATGTGCCGGTGCACGACTCTACCGTGGTTGTCGATACGGTCAAGCTGACGGAGTACGTAACTGTACGTGACACTGCTTATATCAACGTGCCATACGCCGTGCATGACACTACATATGTGCATGTGCCGGTACATGACTCTATCGTGGTTGTCGATACGGTCAAGCTGACGGAGTACGTGACATTACGTGATACAATCTATACTAATGTGCCATACGCCGTGCATGACTCTATCGTGGTTGTCGACACGGTCAAGCTGACGGAGTACGTGACTGTACGTGACACTGCTTATATTACGGTGCGAGATACCGTGACGCTGACGGAGTATATGAAGGTGCATGATACGACCTATATTGACGTGCCAGTACACGATACGACCGTCATTACCGATACAGAAACCTTGACTAAATATGTGCCGGTGCATGATACTACTTATATTACGGTGCGAGATACCGTGACGCTGACGGAGTATATGAAGGTGCATGATACGACCTATATTGACGTGCCAGTACACGATACGACCGTCATTACCGATACAGAAACCTTGACTAAATATGTGCCGGTGCATGATACTACTTATATTACGGTGCGAGATACCGTGACGCTGACGGAGTATGTGCGGGTACATGATACTACTTATAAAGACGTGCGAGATACTGTGATGTTGACGGAGTATGTGCGGGTACATGATACGGCCTATATTGACGTGCGGGATACTATAGTTGTTGTCGACACGGTGACCCTGAAGGAGTATGTGTCGGTGCGTGATACAACCTATATCGATGTTCCATATGCTGTGCATGACACCATAGTTGTTGTCGACACGGTGGAATATGCATCCTCACCGGCCTCTGACTTGGCATTTGCTTCCACTTCCGCCATGCCGCTGGCAGAATATGCGCTAGGGCTTTCTCCGAGTCAGGACAGTCCGACTGAGTCCCAGCGCCAGAAGGATAAGACACTGAAGGTGGGCTTGATGATGCCGTTGCACTTGGATCAGATGGATCAAATCAGCACTTCGAAGTTCGATGTGGAGCAACGTGGCAAGAAGAGCTATCGCCAGTTTGAGTTCATTGAGTTCTATGAGGGCTTGCTACTTGCGCTCGACAAATTGTCCGAACAAGGCATCAGCGTGGAGCTCAATGTGGCCGATGTCAGCGGTAACACTCCTGCGCAGGTGGAACAAGCCTTTGTAAGCCATCAGATGGGGAAGTGTGATTTCGTGGTGGCACTGCTGCTGCGCGACTGCTTCGACAAGGCTGCAGAGTTGGCGCAGCAGGCGGGTGTCTACATCGTCAACCCCATGGCTACCCGTAGCGAGCTCTGTGCGGACAATCCCCACATGGTCAAGATACAGCCTTCGCTGTCGGGCATGGTGGCGTTGATGCTGGCCAATATGAAGTTCGAACGGCCAGACGGTCACCTCTATATCATCCACTCCAACAGCGCGGCCGAGAAAGCGGCAATGGATGAGTTGAAACGTCAGCTCACGGAGCGAGGTGACATCAAATACACCATCTTCAACTGGAGTCAGAGTGCAAGACTGGTATCGGTGCTGAAGGCTACGCCTAAGTGTAACGTGCTGAGCATATATGATCAGGGGAAGGACAATAACCGTGTGTACAGCATCAACCTGCTCAACCGCTTGGCGAGTATTAAGAAGGACAGTCCCACGCTCTATACCCTCACCGACTGGACGCGCGAGTACAACGATATCGACTTCGCCCAGTTGCAGCTTCTCGGCTACCATACCTACAGCCTTGCGTGGGATATGACCAACGACGTGCATGTGCAGTTCCTGCAGTCCTTCCGCAACCGTTTCGGTTCTGAGCCCACGTCGCAGTTGGCCGCTACAGCCTACGACTTGATGCTTTACATAGGCAGCGGTTTGGCTCGTCGCAACAGCGATTTCTGGCTTACGCCAGGCAACAGCCTGCCGACGCTTGTGCAGCCTCTCCACCTCGGACGCAGCGGTGCCGGCTTGGAAAATGACAAGGCGCAGCTTTATCGGTTGGATGACCTGCGCTTCATCAAAGCACTCTTCAAATAATGGAATACCAGAACACAATCAATAAAGAATTCCGTCTGACCGGTCCTGGCCTGCACACAGGTCGCACAGTGACGGTCACTGTCAAACCAGCCCCCGAAAACTTCGGCATCGCTTTCCGTCGCACCGACCGTGTCAACATCATCACCCAGCCGGCGCTGGCCGAGAAAGTGGGTGAGACTTCGCGTGGCACTACCCTCGGCAGCGGCCGTCACACTATCGCCACCATCGAGCACTTGATGTCGGCCCTTCATGGAATGAAGGTCGACAACGCCTTGGTGGAACTTGACGGCGGCGAAGTCCCCATCCTCGACGGCTCGTCTCGCCCCTGGTTGCTGCAGTTGGTCCGCGTGGGTGTTCGCCAACAGCAGGCCGAACGCAAGGTGATTAATATCCAGCAACCGCTCCATTTCGAGTACTCGCCCACCGGCTCGGTGTTCGACGTCGAACCATGCGACCACTTTGCTGTGCACTGCGAGATTGACTTCAAAGACACCGTCATCGGGTGCCAGCAAGCCGACATGAACGACTTCAGTGAGTATGCCGCCAGCATCGCCCCCTGCCGCACCTTCGTCTTCCTGCACGAGATAGAACCCCTCCTGCACCTCAACCTCATCAAAGGCGGTTCGCTCGACAACGCCCTCGTTTTTGTCAACCGTGAGCTCACCTCCAAGCAACTCAAGCGACTGGCCAAGACCTTCCATAAGGACGTCAGCCACTTCCGGGTGCACGACGGAGTGCTTAATACCACCGACCCCTACTTCCCAAACGAGCCGGCCCGACACAAGCTGCTTGACTTTGTGGGCGACATCCGGCTAGTGGGTTGCATGCTCAACGGGCGTTTCTCCATACGCAAACCTGGCCACAAGGCCAACAATGCCTTCGCCCGTTTCTTGGTGAAGGAATTAAACAATCAAACAAGCAATCAATCAAACAGGTAATGATACTTTACGACCTCAACCCCAATGCCAAGATCGGCAAGGACGTGACCATAAGCAACTTCACCACCATCTACGATGACGTGGAGATTGGCGATGGCACCTGGATCGGTCCCAATGTCACCATCTTCCCCGGTGCCCGCATTGGCCGCAACTGCAAGATATTCCCCGGCACCGTCATTGCCGCTGTGCCGCAGGACCTCAAGTTCGCCGGCGAGTACACCACCGTCGAGATTGGCGACAATAACACCATCCGTGAGTGCTGCACCATCAACCGCGGTACTGCCGCCAGCGGCAAAACCGTTATCGGCAACGGCAACCTGCTGATGGCTTATGTCCATGTGGCTCACGACTGTGTGGTGGGTGACAACTGCGTGCTGGCCAACAACGCCACCCTTGCAGGCCACATCATCCTCGGCGACTACGTCATCCTTGGAGGCAAGACGGCCTGTCTGCAGTTCATACACATCGGCTCGCATGTCATCACCCAGGGAGGTGCTCTTGTCGACAAAGACATCCCGCCCTTCGTCAAGGCTGCACGCTATCCCATCCAGTATTGCGGCATCAACAGCTTGGGGCTACAACGTCGTGGATTCTCGCGTGAGAGCATCGACACCATCTCCGACATCTACCGCTACATCTTTGTCAAAGGGATACCTCTCCCCGATGCCGTCGAGCTGGTCAAGGAACGCTACGGCCACACCGACGAGGGTAAACAGGTATTGGCCTTCATCGGCAACGCCAATACTGGCCTGCTGAGCGGATATAAGAGTGTCCGCAAAGCGTAACGGAAAGAACCGTTAGACGTGTATCATGGTAGTCTCGACAATGGCAACCTGTTTGCCGTTGCCGGGATTTTCTATTATGGTCTGGTACAACGCCGTAGTGCGTCCCTGTTTGAGGGGGGTACAGCGGGCTGTGAGCACGCCGTCCGTCGCAGGTGCCAGGAAATGGATGTTGCTGTCAAGTGATACCCAATGCAGGGAAGGGGTGCCTTCTGCTTCTGTCTTGTCAAGACGGTCGCTGTTCGCCGCCACAGCAGCGCAGAAGTCGGCCAAGGTGAACAACACACCGCCCATCGCAGCTCCGCGGGCATTGCGGTGACGGTCGTCTAGTGTCAAAGTGCAGCATGCTTCATTGTTCCCCACCGACACAATCTCTATTCCCGTCAGTGAGGCAAAACGGTCGTCGGCGAATACTCGCCGGGCGCAGTCCTTCTTCTCCATGGCATCAGAAACAATACGCTAGTCCGAAGGTGAGCGTGCGGTTGAAGGCTCCGCGGTTGTCGCGGAAGAGGCGGTAGGTGCCGCTGGCAGCTTGGTCGACCACACTCAACATTGAAGTCTGGAAGCGTACCTCGGCGGCGATGCTGTAGGAGAAAAGGTAGCGTGCCGACAGCGTCAGCGGACACCAGTCGAAGCGTCGGTAGTTGTCTTCCTGTGCTGCGTTCCGTTCGCCGTCGCCGTCGCTCACACGTGCGCCCACCAATATGGCCGGCGCCACGCCGGCAGCCAGCCGCAGGGCGCCGTCGAGCATCGTATAGCTCATCATCAGGGGCATCTCCACATAGTTCAATGTGATGGTGCGGTCCAGAAAGTCATTATTGATGTTCGACCCTTTCTGGGTGAAGGCCAATTCAACCACCATGCGCCAAGGGGTGCGTTCGTCCCATCCGAAATAAAAGCTGGTGCCCAAGCCGCCGCGCAGGCCTAGATGGCTGTAACTACCGGCACCGTCGCCGTCAATCTGGCTGAAGTTGGCTCCGAACGAAGCGCTGGCATCGAAACGTCGCTGAGCGCCGGCACCGAGGGCGCACAAGAGCATCAGCATGCAGATAATAGTCTTTTTATTCATATCTTTAATCATTAACCATTAAGGAAATGTTAAGTGTTTGTTCTTTCTAGGAATTAAGGAGACAGGAGATAGGACAAATGTTCTGGTCTACCCTATCATTAGCATCGGTATTGTCCCCTCTCACTCCCCGTCACTCTCCTCCGTCACTACTCTTCAACTTTTTTACTCTTATAGTATCAACTCTTTTCTAAGGTTCTCGGCTCCGCCAAACACGATGCCTTTCATGCCCATTTGGCAGGCCGCAGCCACATTGTCGGGGTTGTCGTCTACGAAGATGCAGTCGTCAGATTGCAGATGGTAGCGGTCGAGCAGCACCTGGAACAGCTGCGGGTCGGGCTTGACGTATCCTTCGGCGGCAGAGACGACATAACGGTCGATCATCTGCAGGATGGAGAAGTGCCGACGAGCCTCGGGAAAAGTCTCCATGCTCCAGTTGGTCAGACCATATATTTCGTATCCTGTATCTTTCAACTCGGTAAGCAGCTCACGCATGCCGGGCATCTCGCCAGTCAGCATTTCGCGCCAACGGTCGCGGTAGAGGACGATGGCTTCGCGATATTCAGGAAAGCGTCCTTGAAGTTCTTCGATGCAGGCGTCCTGGCTTTCGCCGCGGTCGATGCGTTGGCGCCAGTTCATGTCGGTTACATGCCGCAGAAACCACCAGGCCTTAGCCTCGTCGCCGAAGTACTCACCGTAAACCCGCTCGGGGTGCCATTCCACCAGCACGTTGCCGAAGTCGAAGATGATATTCTTGTACATTGGATGTTGTTCTTCTTTTTCGGAAAGATAACGCCATCAAAATGCATTTATTGTATATTTTTTTCTATTGTCCGTTATTTAGAATAATGTGGCTATTATGTAAGTGAAATAGCTGACAATGGACAAAGCACGGGGCACCTCGACTCGATAGTCAGCGACGGCGACTGCGACAACTATGAGCACTATTACTACGACACCGACGGCCGACTGACGCATGTCATCCACGGTGGGCTGGTGACCCGCTCGCGGCGCGACACTACGGTGATTGTCTATGGCGACCACGGCCTGCCGGTGGCCACCAGCAGCGACTGGGACAGTAAGCACAACGGCCCCTGGTGGCAATGGGACGACGAAGGGCGCCTCACGGCCTACGGCTCGCGTTATTTCCGCAAGGACTACGAATACGACAGCCAAGGACGCTTGGTGAAAAGCATAGACGGCGACACCTTTGTGAGCGAGTACTTCTACGACGGGAACGGCGACTTGATCAAGGAGGTGGTGCAGTGCAAGAAACCCTCATATTGCGGCGGCGGATGGACTAGTACCTACAGGTACATCCTCGACAGCCACGGCAACTGGACACACCAATACTCCGTCGGCGAGGAGGGCGAGACCCTCATGGTTATAAGAATAATTGAATACTATTAAAAAATAAACGGGAGCGACCATTTGGTTGCTCCCGTTATTGTCTTTGCTGTCTGTGTTGTCTTTCGACTAGCGACCCTTGTACATATCGTCGTAGTACTTCTGGTAGTCGCCTGAGGTGACGTTGTCCATCCACTCCTGATTGTCAAGGTACCAGCGGACGGTCTTCTCGATGCCCTCCTCGAACTGCAGGCTGGGTTCCCAGCCGAGCTCGCGCTGCAGTTTGCTGCTGTCGATGGCGTAGCGCATGTCGTGGCCGGCTCGGTCGGTGACATAGGTGATGAGGTCCATGTCCTGTCCTTCGGGACGGCCCAGCAGACGATCGACAGTGTTGATGACCACCTTGATGATATCGATGTTCTTCCACTCGTTGAAGCCGCCGATGTTGTAGGTCTCGGCCACTTTGCCTTTATGGAAGATGAGGTCGATGGCGCGGGCGTGGTCCTCAACATAGAGCCAGTCGCGCACGTTCTCGCCCTTGCCATAGACGGGCAGCGGCTTGCGGTGGCGGATATTATTGATGAACAGCGGAATCAGCTTCTCGGGGAACTGGTAAGGACCGTAGTTGTTGGAGCAGTTGGTGACGATGGTCGGTAGGCCATAAGTGTCATGGAAGGCGCGCACGAAATGATCGCTCGAAGCTTTGGCGGCGCTGTAGGGGCTGTGGGGCTGGTATTTCAGGTCCTCGGTGAAGAACTTCTCGCCGTAGGCCAGGTGGTGCTCGCCGCTGCTGGCCTTGGTGGTGAAGGGAGGCTTGATACCCTCGGGGCGGGTCATCTCCAAGGCGCCGTACACCTCGTCGGTCGAGATGTGGTAGAAACGCTTACCCTCATACTTCTCCGGCAGGTTCTCCCAGTAGAGCTTGGCGGCTTGTAGCAGGCTCAGGGTGCCCATCACGTTGGTTTGTGCGAAGGTGAAGGGGTCCTTGATGCTGCGGTCCACATGGCTCTCGGCGGCCAGGTGGATGATGCCGTCGACCTTCTCATCTTGGAGGAGCTTATAGACACCATCGAAGTCGCAGATGTCCATCTTGACAAACTTATAGTTGGGCTTGTCTTCGATGTCCTTCAGGTTGGCCAGGTTGCCGGCGTAGGTCAACTTGTCGAGGTTGATAATCTTGTACTGCGGGTACTTGTTGACAAACAGCCGTACCACATGGCTTCCAATGAATCCGGCTCCTCCGGTGATGATGATGTTCATAGCAATTGAATATTTTCATCTTACAACGCATAAGGGTCGACATTATTGTGTGGCCTCTTGAAAAAAGTTAAAAGTGAAAGAGACTAAAAGATTAGAAGATTAAAAGTCGAAGAGTTATGGTAATGGTTAAAGTATTCGACTCTCGAAGTCTTGTGACGCCATTGGAGCCTTCGGATCGGCTCTGCCGTCAAGTCTCAAAGTTTTTGTATCTTTGCAGTCCCATTTGCAAGATGCCGTTATGACTGATAAGTTTGAAAATACGATACATAAAAGCCTGCACCACTATTTGGTGGGGGCGGGAATGGTGGATGAAAGGTTGCCCGAATGCCCCGATGTGACTGACAAGTGGGAGTCGATAGGCAGCTCCTATATCCCCGACGGAGCGCGCGAGTACCGCGATTATCCTGTGGCCAGCCTCGGTTGGATGATGTATATCGGAATGGCTGTGGCTAAGTTGTGGGATGACGAATGGGAAATCTACTCGCAAGTGGATGATCTTTACCTCTATATGCGCGACAAGCGCGGGTACGACGCCTTGGATGAGTACATCTGCGAGGACGTGCTGATGGTGCGCGGAGAGGAGTATGAGGACCTTGCACGGGTGGTCGGCGAGTGCGCTGCACGTGTCAATTCCGACCTCATGCATGAGCGTATAGAGCCTGGCACCAAGGAAGCGTTCGAGGCTTATGTGGCGTGTCTGCGGCAGCTCTACCTCTTCGGGATGGCCGTGCAACTGAAACGGATGGGGTATCACATGGAACGAGTACGATGAGGCGGATAGATGTCATAGGTGGACGTGAGTGTACCCTCTACTCGATGGACGGTGCCCGGATTCTATTGGTACAACCCGTGGACAGTCACGACCGAAGCCTGTTGGACAATGAGGTAGAATTGATCCGTAGCCTCTCTGAGGCTCCGTTCAACCTTGTGGCTTTCACCATCAAGGACTGGATGTCGGAACTCACCCCTTGGCCGGCGCCGCCTACATTCGGCAAACAATCTTTTGGTGATGGTGCGGAAGCCACCCTCAACTATTTGAAAGAGACATTGCTGCCTTCATTGCTGGAAAACAAAGGGGTGACGAGGGTGGCCCTTGGCGGCTATTCGCTGGCTGGCCTCTTCTCCCTTTGGGCGGGATACAACTCCTGCCTCTTCGACGGCCTCGCTGCCGCATCGCCGTCGGTGTGGTATCCGCAATGGGCAGAATATGTGGAAGGGAAGAAGATGTACAGCAAGGCTGTGTATCTGAGTTTGGGAGACAGAGAGTCGCGTGCTAAAAATCCCGTGATGGCCCATGTGGACGATGCCATACGTCGCCAGTATGAGTCCCTTTCCGCACAGGGGATTGCAACGACGCTTGAGTGGAACCCAGGCAATCACTTTGCCGATTCCGAGAAGCGGATGGCGAAGGCTTTCGGGTGGGTGCTGGGACAAATATGATTGCTGAGACCTATAATAGAAAAAAAGAGCGCTGAATTTCAGTGCTCTTCTCTTTGCTCCCCCTGAAGGACTTGAACCTTCGACCCCCTGATTAACAGTCAGGTGCTCTAACCAACTGAGCTAAGGAGGAATCTCTTTGATTTCTGACTTCTGATTTCTTATTACTAAGTGTCAGTATTTCTCTCGAAATCGGGTGCAAAAGTACGCACTTTTTTTATTCTGACCAAATTATTTTTAAAAAAACTTTGCATTCGGTGCCTAATTTGCTGTAATATCGGTTGATATGTGCTTTAGATTTTCTATTAGGTCGGAAGCGACAAGGCTCGATTCTGTCTGTTTCGCGACGGCAATATCACCTAATTCCCCGTGTATTTCCACCGCAGAACATGCGATTTTGTAGGGTGTTGCGTGTAAGTGGTTGGAACATAGTATTCCAAGTAGTATTCCGGTCAGAACGTCGCCGCTGCCGGCTGTCGCCATTCCAGCGTTGCCGGTGCGGTTTTCATACGTTTGTCCATCAGGTGAGTATACGCGCGTGTGGTGCGCTTTCTTTACGATTATTAGACCGTATTCTTTGGCCATCTCCGCAGGGTCGTTGTCGCCGAAGAGTCGTCCGTATTCGCGTGCATGCGGCGTGACGATGGCCCCTTCCGCCAGCGGCAGCCAGTCTTTGTGTATGGACAGCAGGTTCAGCGCATCGGCATCGAGCACCAACGGCACGCCTGCAGGTCGTTCGGCGAGCAACCGGTGCAGCCCCTCCGCCGTCTGCTCCTCGGTGCCGATTCCAGGCCCTGCGGCTATCGCCGTGTAGTGGTTGAGACGGGGCGGCAAGGTGAAGAGGGTGGGTGAGGGGTCTATGCTCACCATCGCCTCGGGGAATGCCGCCTGCATGGGGTCGACGCATAGCGAGGGCAGGTGCACGCTGACCAGGCCGCAGCCGCTCCGCAGGGCCGCCCGTGCCGCCAGTATGGCACAGCCGCATCGCCCATAGGCACCGGCCACCAGCAGTCCGTGGCCATAGTCGTGTTTCGTCGTCTCGGGGTTGCGCATTGATAATGGTTAAAGGTTAATGATTAATGGTTAAAGTTTTACAGTTTAAAGTTTACGGTTTACAGTTTAAAGGTTAATGGTTAACGGGTTTGGGTCGAAGAGTCTAAAAGTTGAAGAGTCGAAAATTACTTAACACTAAACACTAAACACTTAACACTAAACACTTGTTTATAGATTAAGAGGCTGGCGTTTTTATTTGCGCCAGCCTCTTCAATCGTTAGCCGTTAGTCATCAGTCGGCGGTTCCCACGGCGCCCTCTTCGGGACGCAGGGTGACGGCGACGTAGTTATTCAGGTTGATGTATTTCTTGGCGAGGGCTTTGATGTCCTTCGGGGTGACTTTGCGAACCATGTTCTCATAGTCGTTCACCTGATAGTCGCGGCTCTCGTTGTAGCGGTAGCTGCCCTGGATCTGACCCATCCAGAAGCCGTTGTTCTGCTTGCTCTTGCCGCGGTTGACAATCATCTGCTCCTGCACTTTGTTGAGGGTCTTCTGGTCGCAACCCTTCTTCATGTACATACGGAGGATGTCGATGCAGTCCTTCTCAATCTTGGCGGCCTTCTCGGGGTCGCAGCCGATGTAGAACTGCCAGCTGACCTGTCCGACGGGCGAAATCTCGTAGTCGCAGCCGGCGCTGGGGCTGTAGGCGTCACCGTTCTTCTCGCGGATAATCTCGAGGGTGGTCATGCCGAGGGCGTCGCCGAGTTCCTGGATGGCGATACGGGTCTGCGGGGTGAGCTCAGAGGCGTTGACGTCCATCTGGCCGGAGATGATGAGCATGCCCTGACGCTCGATACCCTTGACGGCCACTCCGTGCTGGATGCCTTCGGCAAACTTCGGGTTGCGGTTCATGAACTTGTCGTTGCGCTGCTTGCCGTTGACGGGCAGGTGGTTGAGGTAGCGGGCGATGAGGTCCACATCGCTGTCGCTGACGTTACCCACGAAGAAGAAGGTCTGGTTCGAGGCATCGGCGAAGCGGTTGCGGTAGATGTTGAACATACGGTCGAGGTTGAGGTTGCGGACCTGCTCCTCGGTGGGGACGACAACCTGACGCTTGTCGGTGGGGAAAGCGGTCTTGTAGTACTTCTCGAGGAAGGCCACCTGCGGGTTCTCGCGGACGAATTTAATCTGCTGGATGGTGTTCTCGATGTTGCGCTCATAGGCTTCCTGGTCTTTGCGGGGAGCGGTGTAGTAGAGGTTGATGAGCTGCAGGGTGGTCTCAAGATCCTTGGGCGAGCAGTTGCCGGTGAAGCCCTGGGTCTCGCCGCTGATGTAGGGACTGATGCTGAGGTTCATGCCTTTGAGCTTCTTGCTGAGGTCGGTGGCGCTGAAGTTGGCGATACCGCCGGCATCGATGAAGCCGGCTGCGTTCTGGGCTTCGTAGGCGTCTTTGTCCTCATAGAGCGAGGTGCCGCCGAGGCCGAAGCTGCCGATCTGAATCTCGTCGGCCTTGTAGTCGGTCTGCTTCACGATGAAGCGGATGCCGTTGGGCAGGGTGTACTCGTAGTAGCCAAGGGCGCTGTTGTATTTGGTGACGGTGTAGTCGCTGGCGGGGACGTTCTCGCTGAAGAGGGGCTCGTCCTTGTAGGTGTCAACCCAAGGCTCGGTGGCAACCGTCTTGCTGTTCTTGATGATGGCGACGGCTTCCTTCTCGGTGGGGACTTTGAAGCCCTCTTTCTCGGGAGCGGTCAGGTAGTAGATCATGTTCTCGTCGGTAATCCAGGTCTTCACCATGGCGTTGCACTCCTCGAGGGTGATTTCGGGGATGAACTCCTTGGCGTACTTCCATTCCTGACGGATACCGGGGCAGGGTTCGTTCTCTAGATAGTGGTTCGTGTACTCGTCGGCCAGGCTGTTGCTCTGGGTCTTGTTCTCCTCCTTGGCCAGCTTGGTGTAGGTGCTGAGCAGGTCCTCTTTCTGGCGGTCCAGTTCGGCCTGCAGGAAGCCGTGCTCGTCAATCTGCTTCATCACTTTGAGCAGGAGCTCGGAGGTCTCTTCGATGCGACCCTCCTTGGGGGCGGCGCTGACGGCGAAGACGTCGATTTCACGGCCGAGGAAGCCGCTGTAGCCACCACCGGCATACATCATGGGGGCGCTGGGTTTCTGGCAGATGTCGCTGAAGCGCTCGTTGATCATCATGCCGATAAGGTTGCGGACAATCATCTGGCGGTAGGCGCCGACGGTGCCGTTGGGGGTCTTCTGGTGCTTCCAGTACAGCTGGAGGCTGGTGTTGGTGGCTTCCTTGTCGGTGGCGATGCAGATGAGAGGCTCCACGTTGCCGGGAATCTCATAGCTCAGACGGGGCAGCTTCTCTTTGCCCTGGAACTTGTGGCTACTGAAGATGTCGATCACCTTCTGCTCCATGGCCTGGGCACCCTTCTTGCCGGCATACTCGTAGTTGTCCATGTCGCCAACGATGACGATGGCCTGCAGGTCGGGACGGTACCAGTCGTTGAAGAAGTCGACGATGCTCTGGCGCTCGAAGTTCATGATGACCTCTTCCTTGCCGATGGGCAGACGGTCGGCATAGAGCGACCCCTTCAGCATGATGGGCCAGGTCTTCTTGCGCAGACGGTCGCCGTGGCCGACGCCACCGCGCCACTCCTCGTGGATCACTCCGCGCTCGCTCTCAATCTCCTTCTGGTCGAACAGGATGTTGCCGGCCCAACCGTCGAGAATCTCGATACCCATCTTCACCATCTCGGCGTCGTCGGCAGGCATGTTGACGTAGTACACGGTCTGGTCGAAGCTGGTGTAGGCGTTGATGTCGCGACCGAACTCCACACCGTGCTCCTGCAACTTCTGAATCATCGTGTTGTGGGGATAGCCCTTGATGCCGTTGAAGGCCATGTGCTCACAGAAGTGGGCCAAACCCTGCTGGTCGTCGCGCTCCATGATGGAACCGGCGTTCGACACCAGACGGAACTGAATCATGTTCTCGGGCTTCTTGTTGTTGCGCACATAGTAGGTAAAGCCGTTGTCGAGTTTACCGTAGCGCACCTTCTTGTCGAGGGGCACCTTGGCGGTCAGTTCGCTTTTCTTCTCCTTCTTGTCCGCACCGGGCAGCTGGGCAAAGGAGATACCGCTGAATACAAAGGTCAGCAGCAGAATCCAGATTGTCTTTTTCATTTGAATGTTAATTTATTGAATTATTGTATTTTGTTGTATTCCGTAATCCCTAAACTCCCCACACCCGTTCACTCCGCTACATTCTTCCTTCTTTAGGAGATAAGGAGACAGTAGTTAAGGAGATAAGACAAATGCTTCGGTCGACCATCTTTTTTAAAGTTTGAACGCGTGAACTGAGGTCGGCGACCATGTGGAGCCAATGTCTGAGTGCGTGAGCCTTTCAATCTTTTACCTCTCTACTCCTTCACTTTAAACTGTACCCTTCCCACTTAACACTTAACACTTAACACTTAACACTTAAAACTTAACACTTAACACTTAAAACTTAAAACTTAACCCTTTTCTATATGACGCAAAACCATTCCCAATCTTACACTTCTGGCGAAAAAAAACTTCACTTTTTACGCACAAAACAGATTGCAAAAATACAAAAATAATTTGTATCCTTGTAAATTAATTTATAAAAAACAGTGAAATAGTGCGTTAGCACTCGTACTTCTCCAGCGCCTGGCGCAGCTCCACGGGGGTGATGTCGTGATGTATGGTGCCGCCGAGGGCGTAGCTGATGGCGCCGGTCTCCTCACTCACGATAACGCTCAGCACGTCAAGTTGCTCGGTGACGCCGATGGCCGAGCGGTGGCGCAGGCCCAGGTTCGGGTCGATGTCCAGCCGCGAGGTGACGGGCAGTATGCAACGGGCGGCCAACAGGCTGTTGCCGTGGGCGATGACGGCGCCGTCGTGCAGAGGCGAATTCTTGAAGAAGAGGGCCTCGATCAGCGCGCTCGACGCCAGCGCGTCGATGCGCTCGCCGGTGTTGATCAGCTCCTCCACCTCGTTCTGGCGCTTGAAGACAATCAGGGCGCCCGTCTTCGACTGTGACATGTGCATGCAGGCGTTGATGTAGGCCTCGTAGTTGATGCCCTGGGCACGTTGCTGCTGACGGCGCCAGAACTGCATCCGCTTCCACAGGCTCTCGTTCAGCTGCGTCTTGGTGCCGAGGAAAAGCAGGAACTTGCGTATCTCGGGTTGGAAGATGACCACCAGGGCGATGAGGCCCACGCTGGCAACGGCACTCAGTATGGCGCCCAGTAGTCTCATCCCGAGGCTGTCGGCCACCCGCCAGGCCACCAGCAGTATCACCAGCGCCCAGAAGATAAGCATCACATTGGTGCCGCGCACCATCCGGTAGATATAGTAAGCCAAGACTGCCACAATGGCGATGTCGAGAATGTCGATGACTCGGAGGGTGGGAAAGCCCATCAAAGCTAAAGGTATCATAATGTTGTCTCTATTTATCTGGGAACATGAGTTTTATAGTCTCTCTGGCGGGTCTTGGGTCGTGCACGCGCAGAATGCGTGCGCCGCGTTCCAGAGCCAGGGTGTCGAGGGCGATGGTGCCGGTCAGAGCCTCGTCGGGAGTGATGCCGAGCGGTTTGTATATCATGCTTTTGCGGCTCAGGCCGATCAGCATCGGCTCGCGGAAGAGGGTGGTCAGTTCGTCGAGCCGCATCAGCAGCTCGTGGTTCTCCTCCACCGTCTTGGCGAAGCCAAAGCCCGGGTCGAGCCATAGGTCCTTGAGACCAAGGGTGTACAGCTCGTCGATTCGGGCGGAGAAGTATTTTGTCAGGTCGTCCACGATATCCTCGTAGCCTGTCTGCTGCTGCATATTGTCGGGCGTGCCGCGGGTGTGCATCATGACATAGGGCACCTGCAGGTCGGCCACCGTGCGGAACATCTCCGGGTCGAACTGGCCGCCCGAGATGTCGTTCACGATGTCGGCGCCGGCCTCGACGGCGGCGCGGGCGGGCAGAGCGTAGCAGGTGTCGACCGAGAGCACCGCCTCGGGCAGCTCGCTGCGCAGCAGGCGCACGGCCTCCGACAGGCGGCGGGCCTCCTCGTCGGGCGGCAGCAGCTGGGCGCCGGGACGGGTGCTGACGGCACCGATGTCGATGATGTCTGCCCCCTCGGCCAGCAGCCAGCGGGCGTGGCCGAGCATCGACGCCAGGTCGCTGTGGCGGCCGCCGTCATAGAACGAGTCGCTCGTCACATTGAGTATCCCCATCACCGCGGGCCGCTTGTATTCAACCAGTTGCCCGTGCACGGTGATGCTGAACGGTATGAATGCCACTTTTTCCATCATCCATATAACGGCCACATGTCGCTTTTATTGTTTGCTATAGTCGGCTAAGCCATATTCCGAGGAACCGATTTCATTACGTAAATTCCGTAATGCAAATTTACAAAAATCTTCTGACATACACACAGATATATGAAAAGGTTTTTCGTTAAACACGAATTATCATGAATTTACCATAAATTAATTCATGGGTAATTAATGGGTATTCGTGTTCTTTTCAAAGGAAAAGAATGAACTTTTTCCGAACAGAAAAATAAAACTTTCTTCGGAGGAGAATATCAAACTTATGCGCCGCTTTTATGAGGGCGAGGAAGGATATTGAAACCAATTCGGTAGTCGAAACTACCGAAATTCAACAGACTGCTGTTTCTTAGCTACATGCAAATTCGGTAGTCGAAACTGCCGAGAGTTGAAATCATTGGCGGTAGTCGAGTTGAAGAAGGGACAGTTCAGGCCCTTGTCTCTTGGCCAGTTGGCTGCGTATTTGCGTATCCTTGACGACGAAGAGAAACAGCCGCACCGCCGCTACGAGCTGCACCAGGAGATGATAGAACTAAAAAAGATGCTGGAAGGGGAAGAATGAGGTTACTTGTCGCCATAATGGCCATAGGCCGAAATAACATCAACATGTATTTCGGTTTCGAAAACCTCGTATACCATACGGTGTTTCTTCGTGATTTCGCGAGACCATTGTCCAGAGCGGTTGCCCTTCAATGGCTCTGGGTGGCCGGTGCCTGTCGTGGGGTGCACGCGAAGCTCCTCGATGAAGCGTGCCGCCTTCGCAAAAGCCTTGGGTTCGGACTTCTGCAGTCGAAGCAAATCTTCTTTCGCTTGTGGAGCAATAACAATCCTGTACATCAACCCACTCTTTTCAAGAAGTCCGACAAAGATTCATTCGGAAGCATCTCGATACCAAGACCATCCTTAATCTGTTGGCGACCATTGTCTACACGGGCGAAAAAATCCTTCTCGCTCATGAGGGCTGGGGCTTTCTCCTGCTCCTTGACCACACGGCGCACATATTTCGCCACACGGGCCAATGCCATCTCATTGCCTGAGATAGCCCCCAGACCTTGCAGAATATCAGCGCTGTACGAATTGATTGTGGCTGTGTTCATACTAAATGTTTTTATTGCGTAACTGACTGCAAAAGTACGAATTTTTTCCGAACTGACAAAAAAAACTTTCTCCCTGCATCCTGGTAATCCGTTCAGACGCAACATTTATTTTGCCAGTTTAATTATTCTTTGATTCCTAAGTGTCTGCGGCAAAAAGACCATTCTTTATGAAATAACTTCTATCCAGTCCTTTTTGTTTTTCATTATAAATCGCTCTGGAGTGAAGTATGGGTCTGGACGATAGCTGAAATCTTTTATCTCAATTTCTGCTAATAAGCATAACGGCCATATTCTATCATTATGATAACTTGTGTTCCCCAATAAGTACCACACGTAGTCTTTCATTACCAATCCCCTCGGTTCAAACGATCGTTCGTGATAGGGAGTACGTTGTGTTGGACTAACGTAATAATACATAAAATCAATGCACTTTTGTTGATGGATGGCATCTAACAACACATTCACATTTTCTGCACCCGAGGCCTTGCAATCAATGTACATATACTTTCTATACTCTTCAGAATACTGTAGCTGTTTCATTGCCACCGATGTCTCAAAGGCCATAAGAAACGGTATTGTCCAAGGGGTACAATCACTCTTCGGTTCTTCCACCAATCGATAGCGATATCTTCTGTTCTCCTCCGACAATGCTTTCTTCCCTACTTCATATTGGAGACGATTGTCGCACTCTATCTTGATACCAAACCTATCACGGAGTTCTTTCAGATAATTGTGGAATGTCCGTTTGGGCAATATCTTTTCCATATTTGGTTCTTCGACAAGTTTGTCTATCAACTGGTCGAATGTGATTCCGGTTTCACCTGCTCTACGGAACTGTGCAACCAGCCAAGAAAGCATTTCCAAATTTTTATAGTCCATGTAACATCTCTTTTCTCGGTGCAAAGATACGAAAAATAATCTATATGCAAAATAAATGTCATGCAAGTGTTAAAGTGTAGAAATGCTAAAGACGCGGAAACCAGTACTTTGGTGTAATGTGTTTTCAAACTCAACGAAATTCTCAGTATTAAATAACATATTCATTTTTTGAAAAACGCAATCGATATGGAACAGAAAAATGCAATCGTCTTCAATTTGAGAGAACTTACTGACCTCACTCGCCTTGTCGAAATCCTCCGCCAACCCAGGAAAAGCGAGTGGGACGAGAGAAATGTGATCATCAGTGGCAATGGTCGCAAAGGAATGGCGTGGGTCGAGATGATTAACGCCCAGCTTCGCCTCGGACTCCGCAGCTTGCCGTACCAGACCGATATCAAGGGTAAGATTTTCACTGGCAAATGGCTGACAATCATTGCCTCCGACCTCAACGAAAGCGACATCATGTTCAGGTTCCGTCGCAGAGACTACACAGATGTTATCCGCCTCGACCGTCCATCTTCGACGGTCGAGGAGTCCTAAAAGAATCATTAAATCAAGATGATACATGATGTTGAAATAGAGAATTTGCGCCAATGGTGTGAGGACCGCTGCCGACAGGAAGATGCTACCGCCGAAGTGGAGATCGTCTTTGGGTATGTGGATTACACCGAGCATCCGGTGATCGCGGATTACGAGGAACGGGGATACATCCTGTATGACACTTTCACATTCGGACACGGGGAACAATGGGGAGAGATATTGGTATTTGTAAAACAATAAAATAAAAGAAAAATGCTGTTAAAAAGAGAATATGAGGATGCGGCCAAAACGTTGAAAAGCTTGGTTTTGAAAGGTGCTCACCATCATTACGGTAAGGTGCTCACAGATGAGCAAAGCAATCGGATTGATATGGAGCTAGATGCCATTATCCAGGCGGGAAGAGAAAGGTACTTTCTGATTGTAGGAGATGTTGTGTGCAAATTGCGTGAATCTGGAGTTACCATTGCTCCCGGAGAAGGCCCTTCATCGGGCAGCGTGGTATGCTATTGTTTGAATATTACAGGGATCGACCCCTTGCGCTATGGGTTGTCTTTCGAGAGATTCTTCTATTTCACAAACAACACGGCCATTTGGTTGTTAGTTGACTCCATTTTCAAGAGCGATATTATTGATATGCTGATGGACGACTACGGCAAGCAACACGTGGCACGCATCGCCAATCCAGATCCAACCAACAAATTGGGTGTGTATCCGACCAGCGTAGTGCTCAGCGACAACGATATAGAAAGGCTTATGCCTACCCGGATTGTCAAGGATTCAGACTCTGGTAAAAATATTCTTGCCGTTGAGTGCCCAAGAATGGAGTGTGAATCCAAAGGATTATATCGCATTGAATATCTTGGACATTACATCTTGGAAATAATAAGATTTACACTTGACAGAATTCGGAAAATGCACGGAATAACCATCGATATGACGCAAATACCGATGGACGATGCTGCAACATATAAGCTCTTTCAAGAGGGTAAGGATTATGGCGTTTTCAGGTCTAATTGGCCACTATTGAAAGTATTTCTGCCAAAAACAAAACCCCAGAGTTTTGACGAGTTGGTGATTATAAATGCTATCAACCAGAAATGTGAACAAGGCGAGGAAACAATGAAAGAGTATCTCCGTCTAAAAGAGGGAGAACAAGAAATCAAGCACTACAATTCGCAGGTTGACGAGGTGCTGAAAGAAACCTATGGCCTTTTGATTTATGACGAACAGATGATACAATTGGCCCATATTCTGGCAGACATTCCTCCCTGTGAGACGGCTCGAATGTATCACGCGATGCAGTCAAGGAACAAGGAAGAAGAAAAATACTTAATCAGTTACGAGCAGAAATTTGTCAATGGAGGAATTCGGAATGGCCACTCTAAGGAAATGCTCCAGAATTTATGGGAGAAGTGTCAGCATACCGTCAGCAAGGCGTCAGCTGTGAATGTTACCTGGATGGTGTATATTTCCGCTTGGCTCAAAGCGCACTATATGGCTGAGTATATGACCGAGACTCTACGATTCTTTAAATCAAAAAACTTCGATGAAAGGGTGGAGGCTCTTGTGGACGACTGCCGTAAAAACGGGCTGCACGTCAAAGAAGAGGTTCGTGATTATAGTATTGGTGTCACTCGTAAAGGGAAGAAAAACAAATCATTCAAACTTAAATTCATAACAATTACTAACAATTAAAAAAACAAATTATGGCAACAATCAAACGTTACAATGGTAGCAGAATTATGGAGATTTCCGATGGTATCTACAAAGATGCCTATGGAATGAAAGTCTATGAGTTGACTGAAAACAAGATTAGACATTACAATGTCGGCAACTACCTGTACGAAATAAGCGATGACGCGGTGAGGCAGTATTGCGGACAGCAGTTGATTACATTCGACGGCACATTTATAAGACGTTATTGCGGAGGGATTATTTACGAACTCAAAGGTAACGTCATCAAGGATTTCAATGGCGCAAACGTTTACGAAATCGATGGCCGCCTTTCTAGGGCAGAACTAATGGGACTGTTCGCAATATTGTTTGCATAAAAAAAACGGCTGGAAATGAAACGTTGGTCATTATATACCCCTGAGGACTTGGGTCTGTATGCTCATCCTGATATATCAGTCCAGAAAGACGGGTCGTTGATAATCGAGCTGCAAGCGATTACGCCCGAATACATCGATGGTCTTATCGAGAACATAGAGGCTGCAGGTAAACTCAATATCGACGATTTGTTCAGATTGATTGACAGCTATGGAGACGACTACGAGAAAGGGAGGGCTGCTGCGGCGAAAGCCTTTGGAATTGAAGAATCCGTAATCGACTTTGTCTATAATATGGCGACCTGCGAGGTGCTGAAGTTTATGGGAGATGAAAAGAACTGCCAAAAAATAGTCGCAAAGTGGAAAGCCATACGGGAACTAGTCAGTGAGAAAAAAATGGTTGATTGAAAAAGTATTCGTAACTTTGCAGCGGATTTAACCAGAAGGGCGGATGCATCACGGAATAATCAACAAAACAAATCGAAATAATATGGCAAAACAATCAAACCCTAGAAGTCTTAAAGACTATTTTCAACCCGAAGTATTAGACCCCAAGAATCCTCTTTTCGAAGAACTGGCAAAAGACCCGCTGTGGTGGAAGATGATTCGAGAAGACAAGGATTTGTATGTAAACGTCCGCAAATACAACCGGATCAATGTCTACTACCGAGGTGCCTCGGTAATGAGCTTGGAGCATGATGGGAAAAAGATAACTGCCGAAATACACAACCACTATCTGGGCGTAGAGAAATCTATAGCAACCTTGCTTGGGGCCAAATACGGGAATGTGAAGTCCCTGTCTCCAGAGGAGCTTATCTGTAGGCTTCCTCTTATCAAAAAAAGGATTTCTGGAAACAGCAAATTCAAATCCAATTTGGCCGAAACAGATATTCCGCGAGGTGAATTTGACAACGACAAGGACGCCTTCAGCGAAAAAGCTGTACAAGCCAACATGTATTTGACAGGCAAATACATTGACACAGAATTTGCCGTCAGATTGGATGATGGAACCGACATCAGGATCGACCTGATTTCGCTGACAAAAGACAATTTGATTCAATTTGAGGAGCTGAAACTTATTGGTGATTCCCGACTGAGAAGTGGAGACCTTGAAAAGTCGGAGATACTTGTTCAGATGGGCAACTATGCAACATTCATCAAAGATGTTTCTCAATTGAAAAACGGAAACAAACTAATGGTTGTGGAATACTACCAGAAGGTTTTGGAGATCTTGGACAAGATCCACGTATTGCCGCGTCGCTTTAAGGGCCGTGAAATTGCGGGATTATCCGATTATGTGCATCTCTTCATCGACGATTCAGAATATTACAAGAAACCGAAACATCCACGACGGGTGAAACGATTGGCCGATATAAAGAAGTTGCTGGAGTCTCATGGTATAGTCTCGAATATTGATAAAGCAGTACGTTCCTACAATCAATTCAATAAATAATCCTCACCATCCATCGCGGAATTAACCAAATAGGCGGATGCATCACGGAGATCGCATCCGCCATTTGAGGTCATCTGATTTTTTTTGCTGAGTGAAAAATAATTTGTAACTTTGCATGCGTAAAACACAAACAACAATTCTTATGAAACAACACATTAAATTATCCAACAGAGATGTTGTTGAAGAAACACTTCGCCTGTTAAAAAACAATCCAGAATGGAAAGAACGTTATGCAAAGTACGCAAAGGCCATTAAAGACAACGGGGAAAAATACGGAAGCAACTCCAGAAAATTTCAATTAAAAAAACCGTTATACATTTACAGCAGTATTACAAAAGCAAAAAACGACAGTTCAACGAGTACCTTTGATATGCGTTTCGCCGGCCAAAGTATAGGCGAAATAACCGTAAACAAGAAGGGCCTGGTAACATTAAAGGTAAGCGATCAGCAAGCATCATACGCAAAAGAAAATTTTGATTATGATAGAGCCGTAGGGTTTTCCGCCGAATGGCATACTCAAATTGCTTCCGAATATAGGAGTAAATTTTCGATACAAAAATCCACAAAAGAAACCAAAATTCATAGTCAAGAACATCGTATTGAGAACTGGATGCTTGCAGAGTTTGCAAAGAAAACCCGAAAAGAAGGCAAATTATTATGCAATATTCAACCAGTGCGGCTGGGAGGTAAGTTTTTCCAGTTGGCCACCCCACTTTCAGCTAGCAATCATGGAGAAAAACCCAAATATTCCTCTCAAAATGGCGGAGGTATTGATATACTAGCCAGAGTAAACCATACTATAAACAGGAGGGATAACAGATTCGCCGTAATTGAATTGAAAGATGAGAATAAGCCAGAAGAGTCACAAGCAATGACAATACAACAAGCGCTAACCTATGCAACATTTTTGGCATGTCTTCTACGTAGCGACAGCGGTAATGACTGGTGGCATATTCTCGGAAGAAGCAAGGAAGTACCTGATGATTTAATTATTGATGCTGTCACCCTTATGCCTAAAGGCAATTCAGAAGAGGGTTCTCTGGAAGAAATAAAACTTGATGAATTAAACGTCACAATACATCCCCACACTTTATATTATGAAAAGGATAAAAACGGGAATCCCATGTATTTCTATGGTACATTGAGAGAAACATTGGCAAATAAAGGAGTATGACCATCACCATCCATCGCGGAATTAACCAGATTGGCGGATGCATCACGGAGATATCATCCGCCGCTGGTACTAAAATACTGATTGACCTCGGTCACAACCTGCCGGAGGGGGACAACCGGGACAACGACCCTCTGGATAAGGCCGAGAACATCGACCCCATCCTCGAGGGGGTGGACGCCATCTTCTACACCCACTCCCACGGCGACCACGTGGGGTTTGAAGCATACGTTGCAGAGAAAGGCATTCCTCAGTATATCGGAGCACTCTCGAAAGCGCTGCTGATACAGCTTCGCGAGAATCTTCTCTACAACATGCAACGCCGGATAAAGTGGGTCAAGCAGGAGGAAATGGACAAGATGCGGGCCAGTATCGACGCGCTCAACGGCTTCATCGCCTTTGAGGCCAACAAGCAGGTGACGATTGGCGACATCACCGTCACACCCTATTATGTCAGTCACTCGGCAGCGGATTCCTATATGTTCCTGGTGGAGTGCGATGGGCATACGATATTGCATACCGGCGACTTCCGCGATCACGGATATCGCGGGAAAGGACTGCTGCCCACCATCCGTACCTATATCGCACGTCGCAAAGTGGATGTGCTGGTCACCGAGGGAACGATGCTGGGGCGCGACGATGGACGAATGATAAGCGAGGAGACGCTATGCCAACAAGCCGCCGAGCTGATGCGGAAGTACAAGTACGTCTTTGTAATGTGCACCACCCAGGATGCCGACCGCATCCTCTCCATCCATAACGCCACAAAAGCACTAGGACGCCGCATGCTGGTTGACGGCTACCAATGGACGGTGCTCAAAAAGTTTGAGGACACCTTGGGGGCAGGCCCCCGGACACGCTACCGCTACCCAAAGAAATACTGCTACCACAAGCATTGGGACGAGGTGATGAACGAAGACTGCAAGAGAGGTTTCACCATGCTGGTTCGCAACAACAAGCGGATGCGGGGCCATATAGACAGAATCATGGAGGGATTGGACAAGGAACAATGCTGCCTGGTGTACTCCCAGTTCCTGGGGTATATTCTTCCGGAGCACTCTGCTTTCCAGCAAAACACCTATGACTTTATTCACTCCCGCGACAGGCATTTCGAGTATCTCCACACCTCGGGTCACGCTTCGCGCGATACGCTGGTGGCTGTCTGCAAGAGCGTCAACCCTCGGCTGGCAATCATCCCCATCCACCGCGAGGCAAAGAGCGACTTCCGCAGCCTCGATTTGCCACAGGAATTGAAAGACAAGGTGCATACCGAAAGTATCACTCTCGAGGATGTGAAAATCGTCGTCAAATGAAGATCCTCCACCTCTCCGACACCCACGGGAAGCACCGCGAGCTGACCGATATGCCGCCTGCCGATGTGCTTGTGCATAGTGGCGACTTCACGCTGGCGGGCGGCGATGAGGAAGCCCTCGACTTCATGGAGTGGCTCTGCGACCTTCCATATAAGCATAAGTTCTTCATCGCAGGCAATCACGACGACAATATGATGGATGCCTCGCTGGAAGGACTGCCCGACGATGTGCACTACCTTTGTGACAATAGCATTACCATCGACGGCATCACCTTCTACGGTGCTCCGATGTTCGTAGGGCTTTTCGACGGAGAGTTAAGAGAGATAGAGTATTACGAAAAGATACCCGACAAGGTGGATGTGCTGATAACCCACCGTCCACCGCTGGGAATCATGGACACCCTCGAGGACAAAATCCACTATGGCAGTTCTGTGCTGCTGGACAAAGTGTCTACAATCAAACCCAGGCTGCACCTCTTCGGCCATGTGCATGGTGCTTATGGCTCAATGGATTGGATGGGAACCACCTTCAGCAATGCAGGTCTGACCGATTGGAAGTATAACATGTGCTTCCAACCTCGCCTCCTTATGATTTAGTCTTTCCGCTCAACCTGATTGAGTCTTCATTCGGTTTTTTTCGGATCTTTCGGTTAGATTTTTGACCGAAAGGGTAGTTTTTCTCCTGGTTTTGGTTGGGACAAAGCGGCTGTAAACCAGTATTTCCGTGCCATCATCTCTTACTCAACTCCTACTCCTCTCCATATGCTCTTTTTATCAAAATTTACTCGAGTAGGCAATAATATGGAGGGAATAACGTTATGATAAGTGGAAAACCAATAAAAAGTATCACGTTATGGCGAAGCAATCAGGTAGTTATCTGGGCGGGTTCAGCGGGAAGCTGGGGACCGCCGTGGGGTATTTGTGGAACGGGAAGTGGTGCCTGCGGGCGCACAACCCGATGGTGCGCAATCCGCGCACGGAGGCGCAGACGGAGCACCGCGAGCTGTTCAAGCAGGAGGTGCAGCTGGCGGCCAAGATGCGGCAGGCGGTGGTCAAGTCGATGACCGCGCTGGCGCGCGAGGCGGGCATGACGTCGTACAACCTCTTCGTGAAGGTGAACCAGCCGGCATTCGGCGTCGACGAGGGCCGCCTGACGGTGGACTACAGCGCCTTACGCCTCAGCATGGGCGATGTGCCGCAGGTGGAGCTGAAGGAGATGTCGTGGACGGACGACGACGTGCTGTCGGTCAGCTTCCGGCCGGGCGGTGGGCGCAGCCTCGACTATGTGTACCTGTATGTCTATGTGCCCGGCCGCGAGCAGGGGTTCCTGTCGGCGCCGGTGTACCGTTACCAGAAGCATATATCGCTCATGACGTCCAGCTATTTCGCTGGCTATGAGGCGCAGGTGTACCTGATGGCGATGAGCGAGGACGGCCGCTGGAGCGAGTCGCTCTACTGCGGCGCCATCCAGCAGGGGGAAAGCCTCACCCCCAGCCCCTCTCCAATAGGAGAGGGGAGCTTGGAGGCGGAGAAGTCTGGTTTTGCTAGTGAGGCTAGTGCTTCTAGCTCGGTTAGCCTGACTAGTGAGGCTGGGGACCAGGGCGTTGAGAAGGACAAGCGGCGACGAGGGGACTAAAATCACCATTTTTGGGTATTGCTTGCCCTGAAGGGTAGTTGTACTTTTGCAGTGTCAAAAACTAACGCTGCTATGAGTACAAGACTACGACTATCAATACTTTGTATTACCGCCGCGATGCTTGCGGCGGGTTCGCTTTCGGCTCAGGTCGACAGCACGTCGCACAAAAGCCGCCTGACGGTGGGCGGTTACGGCGAGGCCGTCTACAGCTATCACTTTTATTCGGACAATGTGTTCCGCTATTCGCACGCCGAGCGCTACCGCGACTCGAAAGGCTTTGGGCGTGTGGACCTTCCGCATGCCGTCATCATGCTGGGCTACGACTTCGGCCACGGCTGGACGGTGGGCACCGAGGTGGAGTTCGAGCACGGCGGCGTGGAAGCCGCTGTGGAGAAGGAGACCGAGGAGACGGGCGAGTTCGAGCAGGAGGTGGAGCGTGGCGGCGAGGTGGCCCTGGAGCAGTTCTGGGTACAGAAGAGCTTTAATAGATATTTGAACCTGCGCGCGGGACATATCGTGGTGCCCGTGGGCCGCACCAACAACGGCCACACGCCTAATATGTTCTACAGCGTCTACCGTCCCGAGGGCGAGAACACCATCATGCCCTGCACGTGGCACGAGACGGGCGTCAGCCTGTGGGGTCGTGCGGGCGCCTGGCGCTACGAGGCGCAGCTGATTCCCGGCTTGAACGCCTTCTTGTTCAACGACCAGGGGTGGGTGCACAACGGGAGCGCCTCGCCCTACGAGTTCCGTCCGGCGAACCGGCTGGCTACGGCGGTGCGGGTGGATTGGAGCGGTGTGAAGGGGCTGCGGCTGGGCCTGAGCGGCTATGCGGGCAATTCGTTCAACAACGACATCGTCACCGACGAGCGTTCGCGCTATGCCGACGTGAAGGGCACGGTGCTCATCGGGGCTTTCGACTTCCAGTACCGCGACCGCTATGTGACGGTGCGTGGCAACGCCGACTACGGCTTCCTGGGCGACGCCAGCGCCATCTCGAGCCACAATAAGAACCAGACCACCATGACTGGCAACCCCTATCCGCACACCACGGTGGCGCAGGCGGCGTGGGACGCCGCCGTGGAGGCGGGCGTGAATCTGCTGGCTTGGAGCCGCAGCGGCCGCCAGCTCTGGCTTTTCGGCCGCTACGACCATTACGACAGCTTTGTACCCAGCGAGAACCAGAACGACGTGGGCTGGTGTGAGCGGCAGGTGGTCTCGGCGGGCATCAACTACCAGCCGGTGGCCGAGATCGTCGTCAAAGCCGAGGCCGGTATCAGGCTGCTCGACGAGCAGTATAACAACGAACCCTTCTGCGCCCTGGGCGTCACCTGGACGGGGTTTTTTGTGAGGTGAAGAGTCTAAAAGTCGAAGAGTCGAAGAGTCGAAGAGTCGAAGAGTCAAAGAGTCGAAGAGTCAAAGAGTCGAAAGGTCTAAAAGTCTCGATGTCTCGAAGTCTTGAAGTCTCGAAGTTGAAACAAACTATTAAACAAACTATACAATGAAACGAAATTACATGAAACTTTCTGCTGTCGCGGCCCTTGCCGTCGCGACGCTGGCCTTTGCGTCGTGCAAGGACGACAACTTTGAAATCAACGATGAGAACGCCGCCGCTGTGGCAGCCCAGTTTGTGGACCATACCGTGGCGCCGACCTATACGGCGCTGGCCTCGAAGACCGAGCTGTTGGCCGATATGCTGGCCACCCTCAAGCAGACGCCGACCAACGCCGGCCTGCAGGATGCCTGCAACGTCTTCCTCCAGGCCCGCGAGCAGTGGGAGAAGAGCGAGGCTTTCCTCTTCGGTGCCGCCGGCGACTTCGGTGTGGATCCCCACATCGACAGCTGGCCCCTCGACGAGACGGCTTTCAACACCCTGATGGGCAACAGTTCGATGCTGGCTTTGCTGGCTGGTGAGGACGGCGATGCCCAGGCCGGCGAGTTGCTCAGCAACGCCCTCCTCGGTTTCCATGGCCTGGAGTACATCCTCTTCCGTGACGGACAGCCCAAGACGGTCGACCAGATTACGGCCGACCAGTGGACCTATGTGGTGGCTGTGGCCGGCGACCTGCGCAACCGCTGCTACCAGCTCGAGGTGGGTTGGCTGGGCGACAACGCCCCCGCCGCTCACAAGGCCAAGCTCGACGACCTGGAGATGCAGTACACCGTGGCCGGTGGCGACTACAGCTACGGCGAGAACCTGAAGAACGCCGGACAGGCCGGCAGCACCTATGTGAGCCGCACCGCCGCCGTCATCGCCATCCTGCAGGGTTGCGCCGACATCGCCGACGAGGTGGGAACCTCGAAGATCGGCTCCGCCTTCCTGGGCGAGGACGTCACCTATATCGAGAGTCCCTACAGCCAGAAGTCCATCGTCGACTTCTACAACAATATCCTGAGCATCGAGAACTCCTACCTCGGCGGCGTGGAAGGCCAGCGCGACGGTAGCAAGTCGGTGCAGGCCTACGTGAAGGCCATCGACGAGTCGGTCGATTCCCGCATCGTCTCGGCCATCAACAATGCCAAAGAGAAGGTGAACGCCATGCCGGCGCCTTTCGTGAACAACTACACCGACCCGCGCAACGGCGAGGCCGTGGAAGCCTGTGCCGAGCTAGAGGAGGCTGTCAGCGCTGCCATCGACGCTATCAATAAATACTAACTTAAACGGAAAAAGAGATGAAGAAGACAGCATATCTTATGACGGTGGCCTTGATGGCCACGGGTTTCGCGGCCTGCCACCACGACCCGGAGCCGGAGCCTCAGCCCGCCCCCGGCGTGGAAGAGGAAACCTATGCCGGCGGACTGCTCGGCACCACCTTCAACCAGAGTGCCTCGGCCTATGAGGACCCCACGCCCGCCGTGGAGCAGGCCGGTATGGTCAACGCCTTCAAGTATGGCGAGATGTTTTTCGAGCATACCGTCACCCAAAACAACCCGCCCTTCAACGGGCTGGGACCGCTGTATGTGCGCTCCAGCTGCGAGAGCTGCCATCCCGGCTACGGCCACGGACGCCGCATGGACCGCTACCGCGCCGACGACTGGGGTAACGGCTACCTGCTAGTGGTCTACGACAAGACCACCAACGCCTACGAGAAGTCGGTGGCCGGCATGCCGCAGACCAAGGCGGTGGCGCCCTTCAAGCCCTCGATTGACGAGGAGAAGATTGACATCCAGTGGGTCGAGTATACCGACGACTGGAACAACACCTTCCCCGACGGGGAGACCTACAGCCTCATCTACCCCGAGGTGAATATCCCGCAGGACGCCTTCTACGCCCCGCTCGACGCTCCCTATGCCAATCTGGCTTTCCGTCTGGAGACCACTATCGGCATCTATGGCACAGGACTGCTCGATGCCATCCCCGACGACTCGCTCAAAGCCCAGTACCAGCGTGAGCAGGATGCCGGTGCCGACCTCAACCCGGCCATCTGGGGCGGTTCCGACTGGGCTTCGCTCTACGGCAACACCACCCATCCCAAGCGCTTCACCTACGCCCTCAGCCGCGGTCCGCTGCAGGATGCCGCCGGCGCCAACGCCATCTGGAACATCACCAATGTGACCCGCAGCGACCGCCGCAAGCACTACCTCAGCCTCGCCCCCACCATCTACGCCACCGCCGCCTCGCAGGACCCCGAAGTGCAGGCCCAGTTCTACCAGTACTTCCCCGAATGGAACAAGACGGGCAACGTGCAGCAGGATATCTACAACTACCTCACCAGCACCGACCTGCCTGTGGAGATGAGCGACCAGGACTATGTGAACTTCATGGTGTGGCACCGCGGCCTGGCCGTCCCCGCCGCCCGCAACCTGGGCGACGCCACCGTGCAGCGCGGCAAGAAGCTCTTCAACGAGATGGGCTGCGCCACCTGCCACCGTCCCAGCTGGGAGACCGGCGACGACCGCTTCACCGACCCCAACGGATTCTTCAGCGACGGCGACGTGCGTCTGCCGCGCTACCCGTACCAGAAGATATGGCCCTACACCGACATGGTGCAGCACCGCCTCTATATGAAGAACGACATCCGCACCGGTTGGTGCCGCACCACCCCGCTGTGGGGCCGCGGCCTGGCGCCCATCTGCTCGGGCCATGCCGACCGGCTGCACGACTGCCGCGCCCGCAACGTCATCGAAGCCATCATGTGGCATGGATGCTCGCGTGAGGGCGGCCAGAGCGACGCCCGCTGGACGGTGGAGAAGTTCCGCCAGCTCTCGAAGGCCGACCGCGACGCCGTGGTGAAGTTCATCAACGCTATATAAGATGAAGACTGTGAGAATTATACTGATGGTGCTGGTGGTCGTGGCTTTGGCCGCCGGCACCATTGTGGAGCGCCTCAACCCCGAGGTGCATATCTATGGACACTGGTGGTTTGTGGCTCTGCTGGCTGCGGTGGCGGTGGCTGCGGTTGTCAGCATCGTGCAAGGGAAGATGTGGCGTCGGCCCGCCATGCTGCTCGTTCATGCCGCTGTGCCGGTCATCCTCCTCGGCGGCGCTCTCACCACCTGGACGGGCGAGCACTACTCGATAACCCTGGCTCCGGGTGAGACCAAGGAGGGCATCACCCTCGAGCGCTTCGAGGTGGTCCATTACCCCGGCACGCACACACCGATGGACTTCGTAAGCCACGTCAGTGCCGACGGGGTGCAGTATGATATCTCCATGAACCATATCCTCCGCCATAACGGCCGCCGCTATTACCAGGAGGATTATGGTGACGACGGTTCGTCGACCCTCAGCGTCAGCCACGACCCCTGGGGCATTGCCGTCACCTATCTCGGCTATGCGATGCTCGTCATCGGGCTCCTCGGACTTCTGATTACCCCCAATGGTCCATTCCGTCGGTTGATGAAAGGTGCTGCTGTGGTAGCCCTGCTGCTGGTCTCAACGCAGGCCAATGCAGCCTCTCGAACGCTTCCCCGGACAACCGCCGAGGAAATGGGCCATCTTTATGTACTCTACAAAGGCCGTGTATGTCCACTCCAGACGTTGGCCAAGGATTTCACCACCAAACTCACGGGCAAGGCCACCTATCGCGGCCTCACCGCCGAACAGGTGCTCAGCGGCTACCTTTTCTACTATGACGACTGGGCCGACGAGCCTGCCGTCAAGCTCAAGGGTGCCGACGCCCTCGGCCTCGAGCGGCACACATCGGTGTCGCAGCTGATGTTTCTCGACACCTTGCGTGTCGGCCCTGCCACCGACAAGAACCTGCGGGCCGCCGCCGAGAAGCAGAGCTTGGTGCGCATGCTCCTGTCGGGCAAAATGCTGAAGATATACCCCATCGTCGACAGCAGCGGCACCCTCGGCTGGTACGGCCAGAATGACGCTCTGCCGCTCAACGTCGATTCCGACGAGTATCTCTTTGTGCGTCGCAGCATCGGCTACTTCCAGCAGCTGGTGGTGGAGGGCGACTACGAGACGCTGGAAACGGCTTTCAAACAGACACGCCGTTATCAGGAGAAGCACTATCGTCCGTCGGAGTTCCACGTGGGGGCCGAGCGACTCTACAACACGCTGACGACAGGCCGCTGGCTGGCGATGGTCAGCATCACCATAGGCCTCCTCTCTTTTGCATTCGCCCTTCTGCGTAAAGGTCGGCCAGCACCATGGATGCGTGTCGTGTCCGTCGTGTGGGTGGCGCTTCTGACGGCTTACCTGTTGCTGATATTCGTCCTGCGCTGGATTGTTGGCGGGCATGCCCCCATGGCAGGAGGATTTGACTCGATGAATCTGATGGCGCTTGTGGCGGGGCTGGTGACGCTGTCGATGCAGCGCAGGTATCCGATGGTGCAACCTGCCGGCATGATGGTTATGGGATTCTGCCTGCTGGTGGCCATGATGAGCGGCAGTAACCCGCCGGTGACCAACCTTATGCCAGTGCTCAATTCGCCCCTGCTCACCCTCCACGTGGCTGTCATCATGTGCAGTTATGCCCTCTTCTTCTTCGTGTCGCTGCTGGGTGCGGCGGGTCTGATTACGCGGGAGGATTACTACCGCCGGTTAATCACCTTGCTGTTATATCCTGCGGTGACGCTGTTGGCCGTTGGCATCATCATCGGAGCCGTGTGGGCCAATATTTCGTGGGGCAACTACTGGTCGTGGGATCCGAAGGAGGTGTGGGCACTTATCACACTCATCGTCTATGCCGTCCCCTTGCATCAGAATGTGCTGCGTCGTTCGTGGGTGTTTTACCTCTACTGCCTCATGGCGCTGCTCAGTGTCGCGGTGACCTATTTCGGCGTCAATCTGCTTCTGGGCGGTATGCATGCGTATGGTGGCTAGGCGTTTTCGGATTTTATTTTTATAATCATACAATAAATAATGCAGTGTGTCGTTTTTGACTAGATATGATTAAAAACGACACATTGCAAAACACACGGCAGGAGATTGAAAGCCAGGCTGCCTACTGCCGCACGCTCTTCGAGAAGAAGACGCGCGACTACGGCACGTCGTGGCGCATTCTGCGTTTGCCGTCACTGACCGATCAGATATTTATCAAAGCCAACCGCATTCGCAGCGTGCAGGAGAGCGGCGAGAACCGTGTGGGTGACGACCTGCGGGGCGAGTTTGTGGCGATGGTGAACTATGCCGTGATGGCGCTGATACAGCAGGAGTTGGAAGGCGGAGAGCAGAAAGAGGCTCCGCTGGAGCTGCCGTTGGAGGAGGCCATGGCGCTTTACGACAAGCACCTGGGACGCACCATCGACCTGATGATGTCGAAAAACCACGACTACGGCGAGGCTTGGCGCCAGATGCGCGTGAGCTCGATGGTGGACCTGATACTGATGAAGTTGCGCCGCATCAAGCAGATTGAGGACAACGAGGGCAAGACGCTCGTGAGCGAGGGCGTCGAAGGCGGCTATATGGACATTGTCAACTACTCGCTGTTCTGTCTCGTAAGGGGGAATGGGTAAAGTTTACAGTTTAAAGAATTGAAATATGGTTAAGGATACAAAACTGAACTACGCGTTGAATGTAATCTGCCGCTGGGCAGTGGGGTTGGTATTCCTGTTCTCGTCGTTCGTCAAGGGCGTCGACCCGATGGGTACCACCTTCAAAGTGCAAGAGTATATGACCGCCTGGAGTATCGGCGGACTGACCTTCGAGTGGGCTCTGCCGTTGGCGGGAGTGCTCTCGGTGGCGCTGATATGCGCCGAGTTCCTGGTGGGCGTGCTGTTGATTTTCAACGCCTACCGCCGTCTGTCGGCCTGGCTGCTGGTGCTGATGATGCTGTTCTTCACGGTGACGACCTTCATGGACGCACTGACCAACAAGGTGACCGACTGTGGCTGCTTCGGCGATGCGGTGAAGCTGACCAACTGGCAGACTTTCTGGAAGAACATAGCCCTCGATGTGCCGACGGTGTGGATTTTCCTCACGCGCGACCTGCGCCGCAAGCGCCGCTTCGAGCGTGACGGTGTGGTGTTCATCACCGCCATCGCCCTGATGCTCGTCTTCGAGATGTACAATATCAAGCATGAGCCCGTCATCGACTTCCGCCCCTGGAAGATTGGCAACAAGATGATGGATACCGACAGCACCGAGGGTATGAAGAGCTACGTCACCTACCGCAACACGTCCACCGGCGAGACGGAGGAGTTCGAGTCGGCCCTGCTGATGGAGAAGATGCAGGATGCCCAATGGGCCGAGCAGTGGGAGTGGGAGAGCAGCCGAGTGGTGGATCCGCGCGAGATTGCGGCGCCGGGCTTCTCGATGATGGACCTCGAGGGTGAGGACCGAGCCACCGACCTGCTGCCTGCCGAGGACGGCATGCTAATTGTCACGGTGCACCACCTGCAGGATGTCGACAAAAAGGGGGTGGGCGAGGTGAAGCGCGCCCTGCGTATGGCCGAGGAGAGCGGCATGCGCATCGTGATGCTCACTTCTGCGTTGCCCGAGGAGGTGCAGGCGTGGTTGTATGAGAACCAGATAGACGGGCTCGACTACCTCTTCGCCGACGCTACCGCCATCGAGACCATGATGCGTGGCAACCCCGGCTTCATGTATGTCAAAGACGCCACGGTGGTGGACAAAGGACGGAAAGTCGGCTCTTTAAGAATTGAAAATTGAAAATTGAAAGTTGAAATTATCGAAGACTCGAAATCTTGATGACTCGAAGTCGTTTTTACTAAACAATACACAATGATACAGAGAATTCAATCGTTTTGGCTGGTGTTGGCGATGTGCTGCATGGTGCTGTGTTTCATGGTGCCGGTGGCGACGTACCAGCTTGATTTGCCCACGACGGGGCAAAAGGTGGAGGCCGAGCTCAACTTGGTGGCCAAAGACAATCCCGAGATGTTGAACCAGATTGCCAACCTCGACCCGGTGGTGGTCTACAGTCAGCAGGCCAGCGGCTTCCGGATATGGCCGCTCATCGTGATGGCTGCTTTGACGGCACTCGTCGCACTGGTGTGCATTTTCATGTATAAGAACCGTGTGCGCCAGATGCGTGTGGCGGCGGTGGGTTTCTTGCTCAACGTGGCATACGTGTTCCTGCTCTTCTTCTGGGCCGTCGACGCCTATGGCAAGACGGTGATGCAGGCGATGCAGGGGGCAGACCTTCAGGTGACCTGGTTTGTGGGAGCGTATGCGCCCATCGTCTCGTTGCTGTTCTTCGTGTTGGCCCATCGCGGTATCAAGAAGGACGAGGCCAAGGTGCGTGCAGCGGATAGGCTGAGGTAAGTTGAAAAATGAAAGTTGAAAGTTGAAAATTGAAAATTATAGCATAGGGCAGTTGCACGAGGTGGCACGGAATTTGCTTTCCACCTTTAAAGAGGAGCGGTTCTTCGCCTTCTTCGGCAAGATGGGGGTGGGGAAGACCACTCTGATAAAGGAGTTGTGCAGTGTGCTGGGTGTGGAGGATGTGGTGTGCAGTCCCACCTTCGCCATCGTGAATGAGTACTCCACGGCGGTCGGTGAGCCGGTATATCATTTTGATTTTTACCGCTTGAAGTCACTGGCCGAGGCCTACGACATAGGCTATGAGGAGTACTTCTACAGCGGGTGCTACTGCTTCACGGAGTGGACCGAGAAGGTGGAAGAACTGTTGCCGGAACACTATGTGAGGGTGGAGATGGAAGAGAAGGATGGAAAGAGAGTGTTGAATGCGAATAAGTTGTAATGTTTAATGGTTAAGGGTTAAAGGTTAAAGTCGAAAAGTCGAAAAGTCGAAAAGTCGAAAGGTCGAGGAGTCGAAGAGTGGAAGAGTCGCTGAGACGTCGAGACAACGAGACGACGAGACGACGAGTGGAAAAGTTAAAGAGTAGAAGAGTCGAAAGGTGGAAGAGACGAAAGGACGAAAAGTCAAAGAGCTCTTAACGTTTAACACTTAACACTTAACACTTAAAACTTAACACTTAACACTTAACACTTTCCTGGTGGTTAACGACAGTTTGTAAATTGATTGTTATAAACGAATGAACAATAGAGACAAAGAAGCGGAGGTGCTGGCCCGCTTGGCCGCACAGATAATGGATGAGAAGAAGGGTGAGGATGTGCGTATCCTCGACCTGCGGAAGGTGCACGGTGCACCGGCGGAGTATTTCGTCATGGCCACAGGTAATGTGCCGTCGCACGTCAGCGCGTTGAGCGATGCCGTGTTCGAGGCCGTCAAGAAGGCCACCGGACTCAACCCCCACAAGGTGGAGGGTTATCAAAACGCCGAGTGGATACTGATGGATTACTTCGACGTGGTGGTGCATATCTTCCAGAAAGACAAGCGTGCGTTCTACCGCCTTGACGAACTGTGGAACGACGGCGAGGAAGTGAAGGTTCGAGGGTAAAGTTTACGGTTTACTTTTTCTTGGGGAGTTAAAGAAGTCATCGTTCGCTCCGCTCACTAGAAGTTAAAGACAAATGTACTGCTTAGGGTAATGGTTAAAGTTTACAGTTTACTGGTTACAGATTTATAGAACACTATGGCACAGAATAATCAACAACAGCCGCAGCGGCCAAACAACAACCGAGGCAACCGTCCGAAGAAGGGTCGCGTGCTGTATATCATCTATGGCGTCATCATGCTGGCGCTGGTGTGGTCGCTTTTCGGCGGCAGCGGCAACTCGTCGTCGAAGCGTGAGATTTCGTGGGACCGTCTGGAGCCCATTCTGGAGAAAGAACAGTATGAGAGCATCACCGTCATCAACGAAGAGGTGGCGCAGATACGTATCAAGCCTGATGTGGCCAGACGCGACACCATTACTTTCGGTGACATCATCACAAAGAATATCACCGGTTCGAACGGTCCGCTGGGCTACTACATATACAGCATAGGCAACCTGGACCACTTCGACCGTGAGCTCTCCATCGTAGAGGAGCGTACGGGCAAGCATATCAGCTACAAGATTGAGAAGCGCAGCAATGCATGGCGCGAGCTGCTGGTATGGTTCGGTCCGCTGCTGATGTTGCTCTTCTTCTTCTGGATGATGAGCGCCATCGGCCGTAGGCAGATGGGTGGCGACGGCAGCGGTGGCGGCATGGGTATCTTTGGTATCGGCCGCAGCAATGCCAAGCAGTATGATGCCACCAAGCAGAACAATGTCAGCTTCAAAGATGTGGCGGGCTTGGCCGGCGCCAAGGAGGAGGTGATGGAGGTGGTCGACTTCCTTAAGAATCCCAAGCATTATACCGAGTTGGGCGGCAAGATACCCAAGGGTGTGTTGCTGGTGGGACCTCCGGGTACCGGTAAGACCCTCTTGGCCAAGGCTGTGGCTGGTGAGGCTGGCGTGCCTTTCTTCTCGATGAGCGGCAGTGAGTTTGTGGAGATGTTCGTCGGCGTGGGTGCCTCGCGTGTGCGCGGCCTCTTCGAGGAAGCCAAGAAGAAGGCACCCTGCATCGTCTTCATCGACGAGATTGACGCTGTGGGTCGCGCCCGTGGCAAAGCCATCACTGGAGGTAATGACGAGCGTGAGAGCACGCTCAACCAGCTGCTTACCGAGATGGATGGCTTCTCGAGCAATACAAATATCATTGTCATGGCGGCCACCAACCGCGCCGACGTGCTTGACAAGGCGTTGCTGCGTGCTGGCCGTTTCGACCGTCAGATATATGTGGAACTGCCCGACTTGGAGGAACGCAAGGCCATCTTCGCCGTGCATATGAAACGACTCAAGCTGAACAAGGACAAGGGCAGCGAGGGGTATGTGGACCGAGCCTTCCTGGCCAAGCAGACGCCCGGCTTCAGCGGAGCTGACATAGCCAATGTGTGTAACGAGGCAGCCCTCTGTGCCGCCCGCAAGAATAAGAAACAGATAGACAAGCAGGACTTCCTGGATGCCGTCGACCGTATCGTCGGAGGTCTGGAGAAGCGCAGTAAAGTGCTTACCGACCAGGAAAAGCACACCATCGCCTACCATGAGAGCGGCCATGCCTCGGTGAGCTGGCTTCTGCGCTGGGCCAACCCGCTGGTGAAGGTGACCATCGTGCCGCGCGGCAAAGCCCTCGGCGCCGCCTGGTACCTGCCGGAGGAGCGCCAGATTACCACCTACGAGCAGATGTTCGACGAGATGACCTCGCTGATGGCGGGTCGTGCGTCGGAGGAGATTGTATATGGAAAGATAAGTACCGGCGCGTTGAACGATATAGAGCGAGCCACCAAGATGGCGCAGGCGCTGGTGACCTATTACGGCATGAGTCCCGAAGTGGGCAACATCAGCTTCTACGACTCGACGGGCCAGAGCGAGTATTCGTTCGCCAAGCCCTTCAGCGAGAAGACCGCCGAGACCATCGACCGCGAGGTGAAACGCATGGTGGAGGAGGCCTACAGCAAGGCCAAGGAGTTGCTGCTCAGCCATCGTGCACAGCTCGACGAGCTGGCGGCACAGTTGTATGACAAAGAGGTGCTCTTCCGTGAGGATTTGGAGCGCATCTACGGTCCGCGGCCTTGGGAAAACCCGACCGATGCGACGGATGCTGCCGACGAGAACGACTCCGCAGAGTTGTCGGATGACAATACCACTAACCAAGACTTTGAAGAGGTATGAAGAACTTTTGGGTACGTAGTGTAAGCGCTGTGGTCTATGTGGTCCTTTTTTTGGGTTGCATCTACAGTGGCGCGTTGCTGAAAAACCAGCTTGCGGGAGGCCTTATCTTCACCGCTTTCCTGCTGTTTGTAGCCTGTGGCTGTGCATTTGAGTTTTTCCGTATCGTGGGGAAACAGGGCGCCACGCCCTGCCGTCCGCTGGGTTACTTCCTGACGGCGGCAGCCTTGCTGATGGTGGCTCTGGTGCCGGTGATTGACGCCCGTCATGGATTCGCCCTCACCTGGTTGGTGTACACCATCTTCCCAATGCTCTTTGCCGTGGTGGCTGTCGTCCAGCTGTGGTATCACAGCGAGCAGCCTTTCCGTGATGCCGCCTATACTATGGTTCCTATGCTCTATGCGGCTATCCCGCTGGGATTGATGCCATGGCTGCATGTCAACTACAATGTGCTGGTGATGGTGCTCATCATGGTGTGGATGAACGACAACGGAGCCTATATGGGCGGTTCGCTCTATGGTAAGCACAAGATGTGGGCGCGCCATTCGCCGGGAAAGACATGGGAAGGTACCATCACCGGTGTGGTGATCACTCTGCTGGTGGCGGTCTTTGTGGGACCGCTGTTCAATGCAGGTATAGCTTGGTACCATTGGCTGGCGCTGGGTTTGATTTGCAGCGTCATCGACACCCTCGGCGACTTGGTGGAGAGCATGCTCAAACGCTCGGTCGGCATGAAGGACAGCGGAAGCATCATGCCCGGTCACGGCGGCTTCCTCGACCGTTTCGACAGCCTCCTCATCGCCACGCCGTGCGTCTATGTCTATCTGACCTTTTTTGTGCAACTATGACCTTTGCTGACCAGATACTCTACGAAGACAACCATTTGTTGGCCGTCAATAAGTTGCCAGGGCAGATAACCCAAGGCGACAAGACTGGCGACCCGTGTCTGTCCGACCTGGCCAAAGCCTTCATCAAGGAGCGCGACCATAAGCCCGGACAGGTGTACTGCGGTGTCATCCACCGGCTGGACCGTCCCGTCAGCGGCGTGGTGCTGCTGGCCAAGACCAGCAAGGCGCTGAGTCGCATGGTGGAGAAGGTGCGCACGCGAGAGTTTGAGAAGCACTATTGGGCGGTGGTCAAGAACGCTCCGCCCCAGCAGGCCGGCATTTTGGAGAACTGGCTTGTGAAGAATGAAGAACGCAACAAAAGCTATGTCTTCGGTACCGCACGCCCCAATGCCAAACTGGCGCGACTGGAATACAGGGAGATTGCAGTCAGTGCCGGCGGCTACCATCTGTTGGATATCAACCTGCACACGGGCCGACACCACCAGATACGCTGTCAGCTGGCCAATATCGGATGTCCTATCAAGGGCGACCTGAAGTACGGCGCCGAGCGCAGCAATCCTGACGGCAGCATATCGTTGCACGCCTACAGCGTCTCATTCGAGCATCCCGTGACGCACGAGCGCATCACTGTCACGGCCCCCAATAACGAAATAAGTAAAATGTTCAATATATGAAAAAGACAATCACTGCACTTTCCGCGTTGATGTTGCTGTCCGTTTCTACGATGGCACAGCGTGTGATGACAGATAACTTTGACGAGCTCAAAATGCATTATGAGACTCCGGCAGTTGCCATCAGCGAAGGAGAATATCACCTTCTTTCGGCCGAAGACTATGTCGCCGGCGGCGAGGTGGGAGCCCCGATGCTCCTGGTAAACAACAATCTGCTGACCGTTCCTTTCTGCGACGGTTTTTCTGTTGAAGTGACCAACGCTGTCTACGATACCATGGCGCTCCCGGTTGGCCGAGTGATGCCGCTGCAGCCTTCGCGCAGCAAGAGCGACACCACCGCACCCCGTCTCTGGGTTGACGAGTCCGTCTATGCCACCGACGCCTTCTTTGCGCGTCCGCTGGCTACGGTCACACCTATCGGCATCGCCCGCGACCGACGTTATGCCGTCCTCTCCTGGTCGCCAGTCAGTATCAATCCTGTCAGTCGCCTGATGGTCGTCTGCCGCAGAGCCGACGTCACCGTTCGCTACCTTGGAAGCGACGCCGGTGCCACCCTCAAGCACTTCGACCGCTACTACACGCCGGCTTTTACGGCTGCTCCGACGCTCAACAGCTTGGTCAGTCCGAAGGCTGTCCGTACCACGGCTCCCATCCGCATGGTCATCATGGCTCCGCAGCGTTTTCAGTGTGCTGCCCTCGATGAGTTTGTCGACTGGAAGCGTCAGCAGGGCATGATGGTAGATCTCGTTTACATGGCCAATAATACCGTCGCCGATACATACGCCGTCCGCTTGAAGCAGATGTATGACGAGGCGTCCGCCATCGCTCCGGCACCCACCTATCTCCTTCTTGTGGGCGATGTGGCCCAGTTGCCGCCTTTCAACGACAACCTCTCGTCCACTGCAGTCGCTGCCCTCCGGAACTATGCCGACCTCGACCCGAATCACGTCACAGACCTCTACTTTACCACCTGGACTTCCGGTGACCGGCTGCCCGACTGCTACCAGGGCCGCTTCTCTGTCACCGACACCAGCACCTTGCGCAACGTCATCGACAAGACGCTCTTCTACGAGCGTTACCAGTTTGCCGACGACAGCTATCTTGGACGCGCCGTCCTCATCGCGGGTTATGACAACGGCTATGGCAACGACTACTACGACAACGCATGGCGCTGTGCCGACCCCACCATGGATTATATTGCCTATTACTATGTCAATGCTGCCAACGGCTACAATACGGTCTATTATTATAAGAACGACCCCAACACGGCCCCCGAGGGTGTCACCGTCACCGGCAGCAGCCTCGAGTCCTCGACGTCGTCCGCACTCCGCTCCCGCTACAACAGCGGTGTGGGTCTGGCCAACTACAGCGCCCACGGCGACTGGAACTGCTGGTACCGTCCCAACTTCACCGTCAGCCATGTCAATCAGATGGGGAACAGCGGGAAACCTTCCTTTATGATTGGCAACTGCTGTCTGAGCAACAAGTTTGACGAGGGAACCTGCCTCGGCGAGGCGTTGCTCCGCAAGGGTAACCGTGCTGGTGCCATCGGCTATATCGGCGCCACCAACTCGACATTCTGGAGCGAGGACTTCTACTGGAGTGTCGGAGTGCGCAGCAATATCACGCATACCATGTCGCCCAACTACGACGCCACCCGCAAAGGTATGTACGACCGATTGTTCCATACCCATGGCGAAGCAGTCGCCGACCGTGTGGCCACTGCCGGCCAGATGCTGATGGCAGGCAATATGTCGGTAAATCGCGCCGCAGGGAACTCCTGGTCCAACGCCATGGCAGAATACTATTGGGAAATCTACGAGCTCATGGGTGACCCGAGCCTCATGCCCTGGATGGGAACGGCACAGGAACTCACTACTTCGGCGGTATTGCAACATGGTTTGATGACCGTCACCGCCGTGCCTAACGCCTATGTCGCTTTGGTGCACGGTGATAACCATGAGCTGGTCGCCGCCTCCTTTGCCGACGATATGGGTGTGGCTCAGCTTGCCGTCTCGGATCCCCACCTTGACAGTACCTACGCCATTAGCGTTACCGCACAGGGCTACAAGCCCTATTTGCAAGCATGCACCAGCGGCAATGTGGCCATCAGCGAGGCGGTTACGTCCGACATCGTTGTCAGTCCCAACCCCGCCAGCAACGCTACCTCGGTCAGCGCTTCCGGTTTGCGTTGTGTTGCACTGATCAATGTTATGGGCCAGACGCTGCAGACCGTTGCCGCCCAAGGCGACCGCTGCACCGTCAGCCTCGATGCCATCCCCGTCGGTCTCTACCTGCTCCGCATCGAAGCGGCCTCCGGCACTACTGTGCGCAAGCTTGTTGTTAAATAAGAATTAATAATTAAGAATTAATAATTAGGGCTGGCGCATCACAGATGCGCCAGCCCTATTCCTTATCTCTTTATTCTTAATTCTAAATTTTATTTTTTAATTTTTAGCTCCTAACTAATAACTAATACCCCAGTATCTTCAGCATCGACTTGTAGCTCTGCTCTTTGGCGAAGAGCTTGGTGGTGTATTCGCCGTTCTCGTCCTTGTCGATGATGACATGCTTCGGCGCGGGGATGAGGCAGTGCTGAATTCCGCCGTAGCCGCCAATGCTCTCTTGGTAGGCACCCGTGTGGAAGAATCCGATGTAGAGCGGTTCGTCTTGCTGCAACTTTGGCAGGAAGATGGCGTTGGCATGGGAGTCTGCGTTGTAGTAGTCCTCTGAGTCGCAAGTCAGACCGCCGAGGAACACTCGTTGGTATTCGCAGTCCCAATGGTTGATGGGCAGCATGATGAAACGCTGGTTGATGCCCCAGGTGTCGGGCAGCGTGGTGATGAAGCTCGAGTCGATCATATACCACAGCTCACGGTCGTTCTGCTGCTTCTGGTCCAGGATGCTGTACAGGGTGGCGCCGCTCTCGCCCACGGTGAAGCTTCCGAACTCGGTGTATATGTCCGGTTCCTCGACGCCGCGCTGCGTACAGATGTTCTTGATTTGCGCCAGTATCTCCTCGGCCATATATTCGTAGTCGTAGTTCGAGGCCAGGCTCACCTTCGACGGGAAACCGCCACCGATATTCAACGAGTCCAGCTCTGGGCACACCCGCTTGAGGTCGCAGTACACGTTGACGCACTTGGCTAGCTCGTTCCAATAATAGGCCGTGTCGCGGATGCCTGTGTTGATGAAGAAATGCAGCATCTTGAAACGGAACTTCGGGTTGGACTTGATTACCTTCTGGTAGAACGACACGATGTCGTGGTAGCGGATGCCCAGACGCGACGTGTAGAAGTCGAACTTGGGCTCCTCTTCGGCGGCGATGCGGATGCCAAGCTGCATCTTCTGGTTGCCATCCGGCAATGCCGCATTCAGTACATCGAATTCATTCTTGTTGTCCAGAATGGGGATTACATTGTGGAATCCGTCGTTGAAGATGTCTACGATATTCTCTATATATTGCTCCTTTTTGAAGCCGTTGCATACGATGGTTTTGTCTTTCCCGATGAGTCCTTGTGCATGCAGCTCTTGTATGAGGTTGATGTCGAAAGCCGACGAAGTTTCGAGGTTGATATCGTTCTTCAGCGCCTCTTCCAGCACGAATGAGAAGTGGTTGCTCTTGGTGCAGTAGCAATAGTTGTATGAGCCGCGGTAGTCGGTTTTGGCAATGGCCACGTTGAACAGACGTTTGGCTCGCTGAATCTGGGAGCTTATCTTGGGAAGATAGGTGATCTTCAGCGGTGTGCCATATTGTTTGATGATTTCCATCAATGGTATGTCGTGGAAGTACAACTCGCCCTCCTCGGTGCGGAATTCGTCCTGCGGGAAGTCGAAAGTCTGGTCAATCAGGTCGTAATATTTGTTTTTCATTGCAACTAAATTGTTTAATTTACAAATATTTTGCTAATCCGACTTACTTGGATTGCGACTGCAAATATACAACTAATTTGATTACATTTGAAAAAAAACTAATAATTCATCCGTTTGTCCTTCTACTGTTCCGCATCAGAGGCTGTGTTTGGAGAGGGGGCGTTCTATGGTTGTGCCGGATTTTTCTCTTAAGATTGGTGTAGAAATAAACTGTTGTTGAATGAGATACGGTTAGTGATGTGTAAGCGGGTTGACGATTAGGTAAAAAAGTTGCTGCTGTTTGAAGAAAAATACGTATCTTTGTATTCTCCATTATTGATGATGGAAATGGTATAAATTGTTTAAATACAACAGATATGGCATTGAAGAGAGTAATGGTGCTGACGGGTGGCGGCGATTGTCCGGGGCTGAATGCAGTGATTCGTGGCATCGTCAAGCGTGCCTCGCAGACGACAGACTGGGAGGTCATCGGCTGTGTCGAATCGTTCAACGGTGTGCTGCGTGAGCCCACTGAGATTGTTGAGCTCACTGAGAAGACAGTAGATGGGCTTCAGATACAAGGCGGTACCATATTGGGAACCACCAACAAGGGCGGCCCCTTTGCCTGGCCGGTGAAGCAGTCGGACGGTACATGGACTACCGTGGACCGAAGTGACGAAATGCTGCGCAAGCTACAGTATATGGGTGTCGACGCTGTCATCAACATTGGCGGCGATGGCTCACAGCGCATCTCGCTGGGCCTTGCCAAGAAGGGCCTCAATATTGTCGGGGTGCCTAAGACCATTGACAACGACTTGTCGATGACCGACTATACCTTCGGATTTCAGACGGCCGTGCAGATTTGCACCGATGCCATCGACAAGCTTGTTACTACTGCGGCTTCGCACAATCGAGTGTTCATCCTTGAGGTGATGGGACGTGACGCAGGCTGGATTGCCCTTCACAGTGCTATTGCCGGCGGCGCCGACGTTTGCCTTATTCCCGAGATTCCGTACGACATACAGAAAGTCAAGGCCAAGATCGAGCAGCGCTACAACAAGCGCCACGGCTACTGCATCATTGTGGTGGCTGAAGGGGCGATGCCGAAGGGTGGCAGTGTGACAGGTACTGAGACGGGTGAAGTGGGCTACCAGCATGTGAAATTGGGTGGCGTGGGTGAGCAGTTGGCGGCTGATTTGAAGGCTGCGGGAGTGGAGCATGATATCCGTTACACTATCCTCGGTCACTTGCAGCGCGGCGGTACTCCGATTGCCTTCGACCGTGTGCTGGCCACAGAATTCGGCGTACGTGCCATGGAGTTTGTCGTGGAGGGGCGCTTTGGCCAGATGGTGGCCTATCATCATCCCGATATCGTCGGAGTGAGCCTCGAGGAGGCCGTCCGTGAGCAGAATTTGGTGGCCCCCGACAGCCGCTTGGTGCATACCGCCAAGGGCGTGGGGATAGAGTTTGGCGACTAACATATAGGATATATGGAGATTAGACCTTATTGTCACGAAGTGAAGTACTATGAGTGCGACCGTATGGGCATCACGCACCATTCAAACTACATCCGCTTCATGGAGGAGGCGCGTGTCGACTGGATGGACCAGCTGGGTTTCGGCTTCGACCGCATGGAGGCAGAAGGAGTGGTGTCGCCGGTGGTGGCGGTGGAATGTCGCTACAAGCACCCGTCCACCTTCAAGGATGTCATTGAGGTGACCGTCACGGTTGCCGAGACCACGCCGCTTAAGATAGTGTTTTCCTACGACATGACAGTGAATGGTCGTCCAGTGTGTACCGCCACCAGTACGCACTGCTTCCTCGAAAACGGACGCCCAGTCTCGCTCGAGCGCCGTTTCCCAGAACTCTACGCCAAGGTGATGGCCCTTTGAGTCCAATACGCACTGCATAATTCCCGTTGTGTACCCTGGAGGTGCACAACGGGATTTTTCGTTTTTTTAACTTTTTCCTTTCGCTGTTTCTTATTTTTGTGTATCTTTGCAGATGCATGTGTTGGATAATATACCGCGCAAGTGGTGTATTGTCAGTGTGTTGTAATAGATAGAATATATATAAAACTATAATAATGGAATCCAAACGCATAAAATCAGCCCTCGTATCGGTCTTCTATAAGGACGGCCTAGAGGACATCGTTCGTGCGCTTGACGCGCAGGGCGTCACCATCTACAGCACCGGTGGCACTCAGAAGTTTATTGAAGAGCTCGGCATTAAACCTGTGGCGGTGGAGAGTCTCACGGGATACCCCTCCATCCTCGGCGGTCGTGTGAAGACGTTGCACCCCAAAGTGTTCGGAGGCATTTTGGCCCGCCGTGACAACGATGGAGACAACCAGCAATTGGCGCAGTATGAGATACCGGAGATCGACCTTGTTATCGTCGACCTCTATCCTTTTGAGCAGACTGTTGCCAGCGGTGCTCCGGAGCAGGACATTATCGAGAAGATTGACATCGGAGGTATCAGCCTTATCCGTGGTGCCGCCAAGAATTACAACGATGTGGTCATTGTGCCTGCTGTGGACTACTATAAGGAATTCCTGCAGATATACCAGCAGCAGAACGGTTGCACCACGCTTGAGCAGCGCCGCCGGTTCGCTGGCTATGCCTTCAAGGTGAGCAGCCACTACGATACCGCTATCTTCAACCATTTCAACGGTACCTACACGCTGCGCTATGGCGAGAACCCCCACCAGAAAGGTGTCTTCTATGGCGACCTGGAGGGTTGCTTCGACAAGCTCAACGGTAAGGAGATAAGCTACAACAACCTGGGTGATATTGACGCCGCCTGTGCCCTTATTGACGACTTCGCGGGTCAGACCGCCTTCGCTATCCTCAAGCACAACAACGCCTGTGGTATGGCTGTGCGTGCCACCCTGCTCGACGCCTGGAAGGACGCCCTCGCCGGTGACCCCGTCAGTGCCTTCGGCGGAGTGCTTATCACCAACCAGAAGGTGACCAAGGAGGTGGCTGACGAGATGCACAAGATTTTCTTTGAGGTCTGCATCGCCCCCGACTACGACGCCGATGCCCTGGAGGTGCTTCGTGGTAAGAAGAACCGCATCATCCTGCGCCGCAAGGCTTTCAAGATGGCCGATCCGATGATGCGCACCGTGCTCAACGGCGTGCTGATGCAGGACCGCGATACCGTAGTGCCTACTGCTGCGGACATGCAGAAGAGTGTAACCTCGACACCCATCAGCGCTGAGCAGGCCGAGGATTTGGCTTTTGCCACCATCCTCGTGAAGCATACCAAGAGCAATGCCATCGTACTGGCCAAGGGCCGTCAACTCTATGCCAGCGGCACGGGCCAGACCAGTCGTGTCGACGCCCTGCGTCAGGCTATCGCCAAGGCCAAGAGCTTCGGTTTTGACTTGAACGGTGCCGTGATGGCCAGTGACGCATTCTTCCCCTTCCCCGACTGTGTGGAGATAGCCCATGAGGCCGGTATCGTGGCAGTAGCCCATCCGGGCGGCTCCATCCACGACCAGGACAGTATCGACTACTGCGAGCAGCACCACATGGGCATGGCCATCACCGGCAAGAGACATTTTAAACATTAATGCATAATGAACAAAGTATAATGTAAAATGGAGGAGTGCCCGCTATCCATTCTACATTCTACACTTTACATTTGAAAGAATATGGGACTCTTATCATTCTTTAACCGCGAGGTGGCAATGGACCTCGGCACCGCCAACTCTATTGTCATATATAACGACCAGGTCGTCATCGACGAACCTTCCATCGTGGCTTACGACCGCAACAATAATAAGATTATCGCCGTCGGCAAGAAAGCCCAGCTGATGGACGGCAAGACCGACCGCAACGTGGAGACTATCCGTCCGTTGCGTGGCGGCGTCATTGCCGACTTCGAGATGGCGCAGCATCTCATACGCGAGCTCATCGGCATGACAAGCGTCAACCGCTCGTTCCTGCCGCCGTCGCTCCGTATGGTCATCTGCATTCCCAGCGGTATCACCAATGTCGAGGAGCGTGCCGTGCGAGAGAGCGCTGAACAGGCTGGTGCCAAGGAGATACGCATGATTCACGAGCCTATGGCCGCCGCCATCGGTATCGGTATCGATGTGCTGCAGCCTGAGGGTCACATGGTGGTCGACATCGGAGGTGGCACGGCTGAGATTGCCGTCATCTCGTTGGGTGGCATTGTCTGCAACAACTCCATCCGCATTGCGGGCGACGTGTTCAACGACAATGTGGTTGACTATATGAAGCGTCAGCACAACATGATTATCGGTGTGCGCACCGCCGAGCAGGTGAAGATTCATGTGGGCGCTGCGGTGAGTGAGTTGGCTGACCCGCCCGAGGACTACCGCACCACGGGTCGTGACCTGCTGACCGGATTGCCCAAGGAGATCAGCGTCAACTACAAGGAGATTGCCCACGCTCTCGACAAGAGTATCGCCAGCATTGAGCAGGCTATCCTCGACACCCTGGCCGCCACGCCGCCCGAGCTGGCCGCCGATATTTACAAGACAGGCATTTATCTGGCTGGTGGCGGTGCTTTGCTGCGCGGACTGGACCAGCGTGTGAGCAGCAAGACCAAGTTGCAGGTGCACATCGCCGACGACCCGCTGCGAGCGGTGGCCCGCGGCACAGGCATTGCCTTGAAGAACTTCAACAAGTTCTCCTTCTTAATCCGCTAGTTTCTATACCATATACTTAGCAGCAGTTCATCAGGGGTTCTTTGCGCTTTTGTAAAGAACCCCTGATGAACTGCTGCTAAGTTGTAAAGGATCAGGGTGGTGCGGGTTCAGTCGTCGTAGCGGACGAAAGCGCCTTCGCCGTTGAATAATAATTCAATGGCGCTGTTGAGTTCCACCTCGTAGCCGTTGCGTTCCTTGCCAATCTGCACTACGTACTGGTTGGTGTGGTGGGTGGCTACATAGGTGTTGATGGCGTCAGGGATAATGGCGGTGGGCACGCCATCGGTGTCGCGGTCCTCCACTTCTATCCAGTCGCCGTTCTTTTTGAAGTCGATGTTGGCTCCATCGGTGAACCTCACCTCATACTCGCTCTTGGCAATCTCTTTGTCGTAATAGACAATGGCTACCTGTTTGTCAGCGAAGTGGGTCTGCACGAAAGTCTGCGCCGTTTGGGGCAGCTCGCTGAACTCGATGACTTTCTTTTCGTCCTTGTGGCAGGCTGCCATGCTTATGGCGGCTAACATGGCCACGGTCAGAATGATGTTCTTTTTCATTTTGTTGTGTTGTTTAATGGTGTATGATTATGTTTCCGTGAGTCGTCGATAGCTTCGTTGTCGAGACTGACCACCGTCACTGTGGAGGTGCTCGATGGCAGTATGACTGCGGTGATACCCATTCCGGTCAGTATGCCCTCCGGCGGATGGCCTGTCAGCGTGCTCCAAACAGACTGAATCTTGCCGCCCGCTACCTTCTGCAATCTCTCACTCATCAGTTTCGTGGCAAAGAAAAAAACTGCCAGCGAACTGGTAAGGATTTTGATAATCGATAGAGTGTCAGTTGCTTCCATGTTGCAGTCTGCACATTGAATTTCGACTGCAAAGATACAGACAGATTGTTACAAAGCTGTTACGAAAATGTTAAGTTTTGGTTACGTTTTGTTACGTAATTGTTACAAGAACGCCGTCAGTAGGCTGTGGCGATGGTTTGCAGAATGCGCGTCAGTAGGTCGCCGGCCTCGCGGCTGCTACAGTCGTACCCGTTGCTGACGATGGCAAACGCGAGCCGGTCGTTGCCCGTGGTGATGTATCCGGCATAGGACTTCACTCCTTCCATAGTGCCTGTCTTGACGTGCACGGTGACGCCGTCGGGGAGCGTGGACAGCAGGTGCCGTGCTGTGCCGCTTTCGCCGGCCCTAGGCAGTGTGGACAAGAAATTGTCGAAGAACGATTCGTGGCTGACAGCGACTAGATAACGGCAGAGGAAGTCGGTGGTGACGCGGTTCAGGCGCGAGAGTCCACTGCCGTCGGCGATGTGCACACCCTCGGAGGCGAGTCCAAGGCTAGTGAGGTAGGTCGTCACGGCTTTGGCTCCATTTTCAAAGGAACCGCGCCCGTATCCTTTATAGCCGAGATATTTAAAGATGCTTTCAGCGTAGATGTTGTTGGAGGTGTGGTTGGTGTACTGCGCGATGGTGCCATAGGGGGTGCTAAGGTAGTCCATGACAGCTCGGAGGCTGTCGGGCATGGCTTTTGCCTCACGGGCACCAAGGCTGACGCTGATGCCGCGGGTGCGGAGGTAGGAGGCGAAAAGGTCGGCGCAGGTGCGGGCCGGATCGGGGAGGGCGGCACGCACGCTGAAGTCTTTGCGTCCCAGCGGCACAGTGCCGGTATAGCGTCGCTCCTTGCTGTAGGGGGCGCCATAGACGATGACGTTGTCGCCCGAACCGGCGGCGCCAGTGGTTACAGTGCAGGTCTCCAGCAGGTCGAGGCTCTTGGGGGTGGTGCGCGCCACTGTTGCAGCATCGCCTAACTGGGCGCCGGGGTTGAAGTGGACAAAGTACATGTTCTCGTGGAAGTTGAGTCCACTGACGCCGGCACCGTAGTAGTTGCCTACGTCGCCCCACTGCCAGCTGTCGTGCAACCGTTGGTTGTCGAAGATGGAGGTGTTGTAGAACACGCCGCCGTCGATGCGGCGTACGCCACGCTTGCGCAGGGCTGTCGTCCATTGGGCAAAGAGGGTGTCGAAGGTGGTCTGGCGATAGCGGTAGGATCCCAGCAGCGGGTCTCCGCCACCGGTGATATATAGGTTGCCGTGTAGCACCCCGTCGCGGTCCAACTCGCCGCGCATAGTGAGACGTGTGGTGAAGCGGAAGTCGTTCCCCAGCAGGGCGAATCCCGTGGCGGTGGTGAAGATTTTTTCGACCGAGGCAGGTGTCACCGACCGCTGGTCTTCGTAGCCGTAGATTTTCTTGCCTGTACTGGTGCTGTAGATGCTTACGCTAAGTGTGGCGTGCTCCATGCCTGCTGCCTGTGCCACCTGACGCACGGTGAGGTCAACCTTCGCCGAGGGTTGCGCCTGGAGAGAGTTGAAGATGGAAAGTTGAAAGTTTAAAATGGAGAGGATGAGGAGTGAAAGGAAGTGAAAGGGTGTGAAAGGGAGTGAGAAGGACGATTGTTTCATGGTGGCGGCGTAATTCTTAATTCTGAATTCTTAATTCTTCATTTATCTGTTCTATCTGGTCGAGCAGGGTGTCGCGACCGTAGCCTGTGAGCGACGAGGTGAGCATCATCGGCGGCAGTTCCTCCCACAGCTTGCCCAATTCCTGTTTCATCAGTTTTACGTTCCCCATCACTTCACGCTGTTTCTCCTTGTCGGTCTTGGTGTATACGATGGTGAGAGGTACACCGTTTTCTCCGAGGAAATTGATGAATTCCAGGTCGATGCGCTGCGGTGGAATACGGCTATCGATGAGGACGAAGGTGTTGGTCAGTGCCTCGCGGTGCAGGAAGTATTCGCGAATCATCTGGCTAAAGCCTTCGCGGGCACTTTTTGAGGTGCGGGCATAGCCGTAGCCTGGCAGGTCGACCAGATACCACTCGTTATTAATGAGGAAATGATTTATGAGCTGTGTCTTTCCCGGCCGGCCGCTGGTTTTGGCCAGTCCTTTGACGCCGGTAAGCATGTTGATGAGTGACGACTTGCCGACGTTGCTGCGTCCGATAAAGGCGTATTCCGGACGGCCGTCCTGCGGACACTTGCGCCAGTTGGGGCTGCTGATGGCAAATTCAGCTCGTTTAATTGTCATGGCTGTCGGTGTTGGGTTTGTGACGCCCTTTTCTGATATTCTTTATCTCCGACTTCAGTTCGCGGGCCTTCTCGCGCAGGGCCTCACGCTGCTGCTGCAGGTACTTCAGCTCGCTGAGTTCGCGCAGTTGCTGGTCTTCTTCTTCGGTCGACTTGCGCCACCATGGGAGACGCCGCATGTTGACACGGAAAAGGCGTTTGCGGTCGAGCTTGAGGTTTTTCTCCGAATAGCTGTCTATGTGGCGAATACGCTTATCTGCATTGATATCTTTGAGAGTGATGAGAATTCCGATGCCGTTGGTTCCCGGCAGGCCGTGGTCGGGGCAGGTGCCGAAATAACGCATGGTGCTGCTGAGGTTCATGTAGGCATTCACCAGCGGTGGTACCGTGCATCCGCGCGCACGCACGGCGTGCAACAGTATCTGGTAGTCTTCCTTATAGTTGCGTCCGTTGAAGAGTTTGACAAGACTGTTGTAGTCCATCTCAATCTTCGTGGGGTGGTAGGGCCACATCAGCCCGTCAGGGTCGGGGAAGTATTTCTGGTAGAAGTACAGCATCAGGTCGCGTGCCTCGCTGTCCATGGAGTCGTAGATGGTTATCTTGCCAAGGAAATAGCGTGTCTCAGGAATCTCGAGTACCAAGGCTCCTATGCCGTCCCACAGGTTGTCGAGCGAATAGAGCCCTTTATGCACATCGGTCGAGGGCTGGTAGGCGGGTTGTACGAAAGCGCGTCCCAATTCGACGGTATAGGGCAGATAGTTTTCGAGGAACTCCTGACTGAACTGGTAGTGTTCAGCCGTAGGAGTGGCTATGGAACCGTCGGGACGTTGCAGCATGGTGCTGCCATGGGCGAAACGGTAGCCACCCATTATCTCCTCGTTCTCGGAGTCCCATACGAAAAGTTGCTTGCAGCAGTAAGGGTCAGGAAGGGTATCGTATTCGTCGATATCCACTTCCTTGCCTGTGCCACCACCGTCGGTGGCAAAACTCAGTTCGCGCAGACGTCCTATCTCACGCATGATGTTGGGAGATAGGTGGGCGGTGGTGATATATATTTCTTTCTTGCCGCGGTTGGTCTTACGGAGAAAATGTTTCTGCTTCAGCTCTTTTTTGATGAGTTCCCGGTCTACGGGAGGGGCTATGTAACTCAGGTCTGTCATGCTGTAAAGTTTGCTTCAGGATTGTCTTTCAGTGTGTATACGTGTTCCTTCACTCGCTGGGCCCACTCGGCGGGCGTGTGGCGGTGGTCGAAGGTCTGCCACGGGATGGGCTGTCCAAAGGTGATGTTGAACGTCTTCCCGCGCTGGGCGTACATCTCGGCAGGCAGCAGGGCCATCTCAAAGTTGAACTTGATGCCTAGCCACTTGCGCAGGTTCGCCAGGCGGTAGAAACGCATGCGGTTACGTGCGTCGGTGTAGACGGGCACCACGTCGCGCTGGTAGCGGACGGCCTTCTTGATGAATGTGGCCTTCCATTCCAAGTCCTTGACTTCGTGTTTGCTTCTTTGCCCTGGGACGCGTTGCAGGCGTGAGCAGATGCCTGCTGGGAAATAGAGCAGTGTGTTGTCGCCGGCAAAAGCCTCCTCAAGGCTGGCCAACGCCTTAGACTTGTTTACCTTGTCGATAGGGTAGAATAGCTCCCTCAAGCCGGGCAGGTAGAGTAGGAAGTCATTGACCGGGAATCGGATATCCTTCCGTACACGCCCCACGGCACCCATCAGTGCCAATCCGTCGGGACCGCCCAGCGGGTGGTTGCCCACCACCATCGGGTGCCCGTCGGTGGGGATATGCTCCAGACCGATGCATTGCACCTTCACGTTCAGGTCCTGTGGCTCGTTGCCCTCCATGAACTTGTTCACAAAGTCCAAACCGAAATATTCACGGTTGTAGTATATGCCGCGGTTGATGTCGGGGACGTGCAGCAGGTGCTCTGCCCATTTCACCAGCCAACGGGGAACCTTGACCTTTTTTTCAGCCAATATCTTCCCTAGGTCAATGAATTTCTCGCTGATAGCTTCGCTTCTTGGGTCCATGTTTTAATTGTTTTGTTTATCCATCGTGGGCTGATGCCCATGGCTGGTGTCTATCGTTCTCGACGGGAACATCTAGTGCTATTCCTCAGGGGCGAACATCGGATCCCAGGCGGGGAGCATGATGGGCTTCTGGTCCATCATGGCGCGGATGTTGGCGGGGATATACTTCTCCTCGAGGACCACGCGGAACATGTACTCGTTGAACCAGTCGTTGGTCATGATGAGGTTGCCCTGCCAGCCGTAGTTGGGTCCCCAGCTGTTCTCCACCATCCACTTGAGGGGCTTGCCGTCCTTGTCGAGGTCGACGGCGCAGAGGGTCATGGCGTGGCTGGAACCGCTGGCGAAGGTGCTGACACGCTGCTTCTTGTTCATGCCGAAGGTGGTGCCGAAGAGTGAGGCGTAGTCGTAGTTCTTTTCATCCATGAAGCCTTTGTCGCGGTTGAGGAACTTGCCCACGTCGCAGCTGAAGTACATCATGGTGCTGTCCTTGATGGAAGCGATGCACATGGGGGCGATGTCCTCCATCGGGAGGTTGAGGTAGCGCCAGTTCTGGCCGTCGTAGACGTGGCGGTCGTACTGTATCTCATATACCTTGTAATACTCGCGCGTGGGGTCGTTCATCACCATGTAGTACTTCGTGAAGTCAGTCTTGGCGAATTTCTCGTAGAACTCCTTGGGGGTGTAGGTGGCGGTCTCCACGATTTCGCCTTTGGCGTCTTTCTGCTGCCAGGTGAACTGTGCGGGAGGCTCGCCCATGGTGAGGGCCAGCATGCGGTAGATGGTGGCGAGCATCTCGGTCTTCTTGGCCTGCAGCTTCTGCGGGGTCATGCCTTTCTGGGCGGCCATCTCGCGGAGGATGAGACCATCCTCGCGGAGCTTGAGTGCGATGAGATTGCTGATGCTGGAGGTGTTGTTGGTGTTGTAGGTCTCGGGCATCACGTCGGCAGGCACAAGGCCGTACTTGTCGATGAGGTTGGCTACGCCGGTGAACTGGCCGCCGTCGCCGATGGGGTTCTTGAAGAGCCATTCCACTTCTTGGTCGTTCATGGGCTTGCGGTAGGTGTCGAGCATGGCCTGCAGGAAGAGGTTGCTCTTCTCCAACTGGTCGTAGAAGAAGAGGTAGGCTTGTGAGAACTGGAAGTCGGCGGGCAGGTTGTGCTTGCGGATGGCCTGGTTGCGGAGCACGTTCATGCCAGTGAACATCCAGCAGCGGCCCGACGACTTCTGGTCGGTGACGGCCTTGCTGACGACACGGTTGGAGAAGTGCGAGTCGAACTTGGTGGCGTTCTCGTAGTTCATGGCCAGCTTGTTGGGAGCGTTGTTGACGAGGATGTTGCGCAGGGCCTTGTCACTGGCGTTGCCGCCGAAGCCTTGCTTCATCTGCTGCATCATTTCGGTGGTGATGCCACCGTTGTCCTGCTGGACGGGTTGTTTCTTCTGTGCCATCGCGCCGCCGCATACCAGCAGGGCGCCAAGCGCTAGTGTAATGTACTTTGTATTCATGGAATATGTATGTTATTTCTTCTCGCAGTAGTGGTATATTTTCTCTGCCACGACGTAACCATCGAAATCACTGGCACAGTGTGTCGAATACTCCACGTCCACGCTGTCCAGGATGGTCAGCTGTTTCGCCGTGATGTCCTGGATGAAATAGCTGTGGGACCAATCTATTGTCTGGTTGTCAGACACCCGGGTGATAACTCCGTTGTCGCCGTCGATGGTGTAGGTGAAACGCATGGTGTCTGCACAACTTTCGCCCGAAGCGCCAATCCAATGGCTGACAACCATACCTGTGTTATCCTTTTTAAATGTGAATGTTCTGACGTCACAGCCCATGCACCCGCTCATCGGCATGTAGACGTCTTGGTCAGGATAAATGACACGTTTGGCAGTCCGTTGCCATGTGCCGATAATCTGTTCGCTGGGATCCTGTGAACAGCCAACCATGCCCATAAAGACAGCACAGCCTGACATTGCGCCGAAGGCTATTGCCCAAAACTTTTTTGTCTTCATATCTTTAGGGTTTTATTGTTTAAAACACGGTGCAAAGATACGATTTTTTCCTGACATGTCGAAAATAATGTGTAATTTTGCAGCCGAAATAATACAAAACGCAAAAAAATGAAACAGTTAAGACTTTTAACCCTCGCCCTGGCGGCGGGCATGTTCCTTTTCGGTGCCTGTAAACAGAAATCCGAGGCCCCTGCAGAGCAGAACGCCGACAACATCTATCAGTTCTCCGTCCTCGACGGCACCGGCAACGCCGTCAGCCTGGCCGACTACCAGGGCCGCGTGCTGCTGGTCGTCAACACCGCCACCGAGTGCGGTTTCACACCGCAGTACACCGAGCTGCAGACCCTATACGACCGTTACCATGCGCAAGGGTTCGAGGTGCTTGACTTCCCCTGCAACCAGTTTGGCGAGCAAGCCCCCGGTTCCTACGACGACATTCATGCCTTCTGCACCGGCACCTACAACATCACTTTCCCGCAGATGGCCAAGCTCGACGTCAATGGCGACAGCGCCGCTGCCCTTTTCGTATGGCTCAAGTCGAAGGCTTCCTTCGGTGGCTTCGACACCACCGACCGTATCGGTGCTTACCTTGACCGGATGTTCCGTGCACAGGACAGTCTCTACGACCAGAGTGCTGACATCAAATGGAATTTCACCAAGTTCCTCATCGACCGCAAAGGGAACGTGGTGCGTCGATTCGAACCCACCGCCAAGACGGCCGAGATTGAGGCAGCCGTCAGGGAGTTGCTCTAAGAAAATGAAAATAGAAAACCCCGTCCGATTGGGCGGGGTTTCTAGATCTAAAAATCTAAAACAAATTACCTTTTTCTCTGTAATGCTTAATGATTACTGTTTAATGTTTAATGATTATGCTGCGTCAGCCTCTATAACCTTTAACCATTAACCTTTAACCATTATTCGGCCTTCTTGGCGTACTTTTTGTACTTGTTCATGAACTTGTCGACGCGACCAGCGGTGTCAACGAGTTTCAGCTTGCCGGTGAAGAAGGGGTGCGAAGTGTTCGAGATTTCGAGCTTCACGACGGGATACTCCTTGCCATCGGTATAGGTGACGGTCTCTTTGGTGTTGGCACAGCTCTTGGTGAGGATCATATTGTCGTTCGACATGTCTTTGAACACCACGAGGCGGTAGTTTTCGGGATGAATTCCTTTTTTCATTTCTTTACTTTTTGCCGTCTGACCCGTTGATTGTCAGACGATTGTTTATAATTCGGTGACTAATTTCGTGCTGCAAAGATACAACATTTTTTGAAACTGACAAAATATTTTTCATTTTACCACCCTAAAACGACGCTCTGGCAGGTTGATATATACGCCCGTCGTGGGCACTATAATGCCGTCTTATCCAGGCTATTTGTTCACCTGTCTCTTTGCAGTTCTTTAGGAGTTCTTTACGGATTTGTAAAGAACTCCTAAAGAACTCGAGCGAGATGACTGATAATCAGTGGGCATCGGTACTGTGACCACAAGGACATTTCGCTGTCATTTCTTCGGCATTTCTTCGGTTGTTCTTCGGTTTTTACCGAAGAAATACCAAAGATCCAACTGAGAATAAGCGATATAAAGGCTGCGTTTTCCCGCAGTGTTCCATTACTGTTCTTTTACTGTTCTTCTTCTGTTCTTCTTGAAACCAAGAAGAACGGAAGAAGAATAGTGGTTAAATGACTGTAAATCAACGGGCGAAACGTGCCGCTTGGCTGAAGGGGCAGGCGAGCTGGCAGAGGTCGCAGCCGAGGGTGTAGCCCCGGGTGTCGAGGTCGGGCGGCAGGGGGCGAGGGTTGTGGGTGGTATAATAGGCTGTGCAGCGGCGCACATCCATCATCGGCGGTTCCTCGGGTGCCAGTGCGTGGTTGGGGCAGGCTTCGACACACTTGCCGCACTTGGCGCAATAATCGGAATATTCGGAGTATTCTGAATAATCGGAGTATTCTGAGCATTCCTCGGTGGTGACTATCTCGCCGAGGTTAACCCAGGTGCCCCAACGTGGCGTGACGAGTAGGGTGTGACGACCAATCCAGCCCAGGCCGGCACGGGCGGCCCAGTGCTTGTCGCTGATGGGAACGGTGTCGCAGCACACCTTGCCGTCGATACCTAGGCGCGTCCTGAGTTCCTGGAGCATCGGTTTTATCACTTCGTGGTATTCGCGCCGCTGGGCATAGGCCGCCATACCGTCGGTGCGCCCTGGGTCGGGCGGTCCGTAAGCGCTGACGACGCAGATGACACTGTGTGCACCCGGGACCAGCAGGCGTGGATCCATGCGCTTTTCCACGTTGCGCTCCATGTAGCCGAGTCCGGCATGCCAGCCGCGCGCCAACCACTGTCGAAGAGGGTATTCCTCGTCGGTGAGGGCGTCGGCACGGGCCACGCCACAGTCGTCGAAGCCTACCTCCAAAGCGGCTTGTTTTATGTCGGCTGATCGAAGCATCGGACAAAACATTTCTCCCGCCCTGCGGGCGTAATCCATAAATCCAAATCAGCTTCTGGATTAACAGATTTCCGCCTAAGGCGGGAGACAACAAACTATTCTTGATACTTGGCTTTTTTGCTGCCTTCGTAGAGTTCGAACTTGAGGAAGCGGCAGTCGAGCGAGCCGTTCTGCACAGGTATCTTCTTCGAGGGGTGCAGGCCGATGTGCTTCATGGCTTCGAAGTCGGAGGTGATGAGCCACACCTCGCAGTCCTTGCCATAGCGCTGCTTGAAGGTGTCGCCCAACTGGGTGTACATGGCGTTGAGGTCCTCGACCTTGATGCGCTCGCCGTAGGGCGGGTTGGTGACTATCAGCGTGTGGCCCTCGGGTGGGTCCTGCTCGGCGAAGTCGCCGATGTGAAGCATCACGTCGTGGTGCAGTTTGGTGTATTCGAGGTTTTTCTCGCACTGCTGGATGACCTGCTCGTCGATGTCGTTGCCCCATATCTCGCCCTCGAAGTCGATGCTGCCTATCTTACGGTCTTCCTCGTTTTTGACACTTTTCCACTCGCCGAGGTTGAACTCCTTCCAGCGCATGAAGCCGAAGCCGCCGGAACGGTAGTACTGAGCCGGTATGTTGTTGGCCATCATGGCGGCTTCGATGAGCATGGTGCCTGAGCCGCACATGGGGTCGTAGAAGTTGATTGCGTTGTTGTGTGATTGTGCTATTGCTTTGTCCCAGCCGGCGATCTTGAGGAGGCCGGCGGCGAGCACTTCGTTGATGGGGGCCACGCCCACACCTTGGCGGTAGCCGCGCTTGTGGAGCGAGTCGCCGCTGGCGTTCATCAACAGAGTGACGCGGTTGTCGCGTATATGCAGATTGAACTTGTACTGCGGCTGTTCAGTGTCGATGGAGGGGCGCTTGCCAAAGTTGCGGCGGAAGCGGTCGACGATGGCGTCCTTGGTCTTGAGGGCGGCATAGTAGCTGTGGGTGAAGATCTCGCCGCTGGTGGTCGAGTCGATCATGAAGGTGCCGTCGCAGTCGAGTATCTTTTCCCAGCGTATCTTGTACACCTGGTCGTAGAGTTCTTGTTCGTTGTTTGCCTCGAATTCAGCGAAGGGCTTGAGGATGGCCAGCGCCGTGCGGCAGCAGTAGTTGACGCGGTAGAGGAGGCGCATGTCGCCCTCGAACTCGACGGCGCGGGTGAGGGGCACCACGTTTTCGGCGCCCAGGGCGGTGAGTTCATCGGCGAGCACCTCTTCGAGGCTGACCATGGTCTTGGCCACCATCTTGAATTTCTCACGCGGTGACGTGCCCGGGGTCACCACTTTCCCATGTTCTTTCTGTATTATCATTGTGCAAGTTTTGTATTCTTTGTCTGATTTCGTGACGTGAGTCGCGATTCTGTTTGACGGTAGTTCCGTTATAGATGCTGATATTCAGTTCGTAGCCGACAAGCAAGACGATACAGTTGAAGTAGATCCAGAACATCACCATCAGCAGGGTGCCAATGGAGCCGTAGAGCAGGTTGTAGCGGCTGAAGTTGCCCAGATAGATGCCCAGCGCCCAGCTAAGCACGAGGAACATGCCAGTGGCCAGTACCGAGCCGGGCGAGAAGAAGCCCACGCGCTGCTTTTTCACCGGCGCCCAGTAGTAGATGAGCGAGATGACTGTCAGGATGGCGGCGATAATCAACAGCCAGCGCCCTATGTTGAATATCAGTGTGTTGGTGCTGGTGTAGGTGAGCCATCCCTGGGCGTAGATTATCTGCAGCAGAAACTTGTGACCCATCATCAGAGCAATCGTCAGCACCACAAGCACGTAGATGATGAATACTAGCATGATGCTCAGCAGGTAGCGCTGCACGTAAGGGCGCTTTTCGACGCTCCGGTTGGCGAAGTTGAGGCTCGAGATGACCCCCATCAAGCCGTTGGCCGCCAGGATGACCGACGACACAAAGCCTATCGACAGCAGGGTGCTGTGGCGATGGCCCATCACGTCGTTGACGGTGTTCGAGATGGGTCCCATGACTTTGGCAGGAATGATGTTGCCCAGCTCGCCCAGCAGTTCGTCCTGTATGCCATTGACAGGGAAGTATGCCACCAAGGTGAAAAAGAAGATGAGCAGTGGAGGGACGGCGGTCATGAAGCTGTAGGCCAGTCCCTTGGCCCTCTGGTTGATGTCGCCGTTGAAGATGCTCCGCAGGAAGAAGCGCAGCACGTCGTAGAGCGGCACTCCCCGGCTGCCAGCCAATGAGAAATGCTGCAGGAAGTACAACGTTGACCGCACCGGGCGCCAGTAGAGCACCTTGTGGCGCAGTTGCTTCAGCTTGAGAACCGCCAGCCGGATGTATGCCTTCGGTTTCTTCACTTCTTCACGAGCGAGATGTCGAGACTCTTGATATGGTGTGTCAGGGCGCCCACCGAGATGAAGTCGACCTCCGTCTCGGCATAAGGGCGGAGGGTTTCGTCGGTGATGCCGCCGCTGGCCTCGGTTTCGTAGTGCACGGGCCAGGATTTGATGCGGCTTACCGCCTCGCGGAGGGTCGGTATGTCGAAGTTGTCGAGCATGATGCGGTTCACGCCGCCGTGGTCGAGCACGCGCTGCAGCTCGTCCAGGTTGCGCACCTCAATCTCGATTTTCAGATTTTTCCCGTGCTCTTTCAGATAGTTGCGTGTGCGGTCGATGGCCGCTTCGATGCCGCCGGCAAAGTCGATGTGGTTGTCCTTGAGCATCACCATGTCGTAGAGCCCTATGCGGTGGTTTGTGCCGCCTCCGCAGGCCACGGCATATTTCTCCAGCAGACGCATGTTGGGGGTCGTCTTGCGGGTGTCGAGCAGCTTGGTGTCCAAGCCGTCTAGCATCTGCACCATGCGGTGGGTCTCGGTGGCGATGCCGGAGAGGCGTTGCATGAAGTTGAGCGCTGTGCGTTCGGCAGTGAGGATACTGCCGCTGTGCCCCTCGACGGTCATGATAATGTCGCCTTTGGCAACGGGGTTGCCGTCGTGTTTCAGCAGGTTGACTTTCAATGTGCTGTCCACCAGCATGAATACCCGTTCACCCACTTCGGCGCCGCAGAGGATGCCCTCCTGTTTGGCCACCATTTTTGCAGTGCCCACGGCTGAGGGTGGGATGCATGCCAGAGTGGAGTGGTCACCGTCGCCGATGTCTTCGCGCAAGGCCATTTTTATCAATTCGTCAAGGTTCTCAATTTGCATCATAACTATCTGGTTGATTTTTTAATATGCCCATTCTGGGGGCTCTGTTCTGAGTTCGAATCAATCTGCAAATATACATCTTTTTTTTGAATTGCCGGAGAAGCATTCCAAAAAACCGTCGCACCACTCTGTCATCGTGCCCTATCCAGTTCCAATCGCAGGGTGGTCAATACCCCTGTTTCTTTGTTTGTTTCTCGAAGAATTGCCAGTGAGTATTTTGATAGTGAATGGTTTATGGATTATGTGGTTCTGATAGAAACAGGGAGGTGATGTGTGTGCGACGGTGTGTGTAAGGGGAAAGAATTCTGAGCGAAAATGCATTTTCTTTTCCATATATAAAAAAAAATGTGTAATTTTGCCGTTTTGAAGCAAGGAATGTATAACTGCCATGTGGCTCTTTTTCAAAGCGGAAGAGGCCGGATGGCACAGAAGGAAATATATGCAGATAGCAATCTCGGGCAATATAGGAGCAGGGAAGACGGAGCTGACCAAGCTGCTGTCGCGTCACTATGGCTACCGTGCCATCTACGGGCCGTCGGAAGAAAATCCCTACCTCAACAGTTTCTATGAGGACATGCGCCGTTGGTCGTTCAACATGATGGTTCACACCCTATATGCCAATATCAAGCAATTGGCGGAGCTTCGTGTCAGCGGTGAGGACTTTATCCGCGACCGTTCGCTTTACGACGATGCCGCAATCTTCGCACCCAATCTGCAGAGCATGGGCCTGATGACTACACGCGACCTGACGACCTATACCAAACTTTTCGAGACGACCTACTCGCTGCTGCCCAAGCCCGACCTTTTGATATACGTGCGTGGCGATGTGCCGACACTGATACGCCACATCCAGAAGCGCGGACGCGAGTTGGAGAGCAGTATACGGCTTGACTACCTCACCAACCTCAACAATCGCTACGAGCAGTGGGCCGAGCAGTATGATGGTAAGCTGTTGGTGGTCGATACCGACGTGCTCGACTTTGTGGAGCGTCGCGAGGATTTGGGCCACATTATCGAGAAGATTGACGCTGAGTTCAACAGCTTGTTTGTCACTAACGGAGAGGAGGTTGCACAATGAAGGTTTTGGCTATTATTCCCGCACGCTACGCCTCCACCCGTTTCCCGGGCAAGCCGCTGGCCGAACTGGGAGGAGAAAGTATCATCAGCCGAGTATACAACCGTGTGCGTCGCGCCGAAGGGGTGGATGACGTGATGGTGGCCACCGATGACGAGAGCATCTGCGACCATGTGGAGTCATTCTGCGAGGAAGGTGCTGTCATGATGACCTCCGATACACACACCTCTGGTACCGAGCGCTGTGGCGAGGTGGTCGAACGCCTCGAACGCCAAGGATACTTTTATGATGTCATTATCAACGTACAGGGCGACGAGCCCTTTGTGGAACCTGCCCAGCTGCAGACTCTTATAGAGGCTTTCAAGGATCCCAAGGTGCAGATAGCCACCCTTGCCACCAGCATCAAGGACACTGACGAACTTCTCTCACCCAACAACGTCAAGGTGGTCTTTGACCAGAACTTCAAGGCACTGTACTTCAGCCGCCAGCCTATCCCTTATGTGCGTGATGTGGAGGTCAAGAAATGGGTCGGTACGGCAGCCTACTACAAACATGTGGGTATCTATGCTTTCCGAAGCCAGGTGCTCGCCCAGATATGCAAACCTGTTCCCTGCCTCATCGAGAAAAGTGAGCGACTGGAACAGTTGCGTTGGCTGTACGAGGGCCTGCCCATCCAAGTGTGCCTCACCGACCACGCCAATATCGGCATCGACACCCCCGAGGATTTGGCTGCCGCCGAAAAGTATTTGAAACAGAAAAAAACAAAATAAGAAATGAATATAACAGACCTTATCGTTGAGTTGCTGCAACAAGGCAATCTAGTGGAACTGCCGGAGATAGGTACTTTCGGTAGTGAGATGCAGCCCCCCTATCACGACTCTGCGACGGGCACCTACTACCCCTCGCGTCGCACCCTCACCTTCAGCACCCACCTCAATGGTGACGACAGCATGGTCAAGATGTTGGCCCAGCGTGAGTGTGTGGGCGAGAACGTTGCCCGCCAGATGTGGAAGAACTATGTTGACGCGCTCACCGACAAGCTGCAACGCACCGGCAGCCACAACTTCGGCGAACTGGGTACGCTGCAGTACAACGGCGAGCAAGGCTACAGCTTCAGTGCCGCCCCCGGTGCTGTGCTGAGCACTGGTGACGAAAAACCGCTGGAAGGGGTGAAAACCTATGCCCATAACGACAACGACGACCCCTTCGCCCAGTTTGAGGCACCGGTCGACCATAGCGCCGAGTTGAAAGCACAGCAGGAAGCCGCCGAAGCTGCCGCCCGTGCAGAGCAGGAACGCTTGGAAACTGAACGAAAGGCTGAGGAAGAACGCCTTGCTGCTGAACGCAAGGCTGAGGAGGAGCGTATCGCTGCTGAACGCAAAGCTGAGGAGGAACGTGTCGCTGCCGAGCGTAAGGCTGAGGAAGAACGTCTGGAGGCCGAGCGCAAGGCTGAAGAGGAACGTCGTGCCGCTGCCGAGAAGGAGGCTGCCGCCGAGCGAGCTGCTGCCGAGACTCTCGCTGCACTGGCCGCCCTCGATCCTGTCCAAGCTGCTGCTTCCGAACTGGCTAAAGACGACGAAGCTGTCGAGCGCCCTGTCGTCGAGAAGAAGAAAAAGGCTGGCAAAGAGAAGGGTGACAAGAAGAAGCGTCGCTTCCCGTGGTGGTTGCTGATTCTCCTGCTCCTCTTGCTCCTGTTGGGAGGTGCCGCATATTACTATTTCAAGATTTACCGTCCGTCGCAACCTACAGCCGAGTATATCCCCAGCCAGCCGGTGGGCGATGTGCCGTTGGTTACCGACCTCACCTATAACACCGACCTGCTCACCTATAACGAGCGCGATATTGATCAGAACAGTGACATGGTGTGCCGCTACATGACCGACTACATCTACAGCTTCCTTGCCTACCGTCACTATGCCGGTGCCATGGAGCCCATGATGGATCGCGTGCACCAGTATGCCCAAGATCGTCTTGGCGAATTGATGGCTGACCGTTTTGCTGTACAGCGTCTCTATCCGTTCAACGACTATATCTATAGTCACAACGAGCCCTATCTGCGTCAGGTATTCGCCCAGCATCAGCGCTGCAAGGTACAAGCTGAGTTGCTCGATATGAAGGTGCTTGACGAGATGCTCGACAAGATGGTTGCCGAACTGGGATTGGAACCAGATGCCAATGCGCCGCGTGCCGCTGAAGTACAGCCGGTGGCTGCCAAGCCTGCCGACAAACCCGCGGTGGCTCAAGCCGAGGAGGCTCCGGTGCGTGTCAATATGGAGCAGAACAGCAAACTGGGATTCGATATTATCGCAGGATTCTACCTCGACCGCGCCACTGCCGCCCGTCTCACCGCCCGGCTGCACGAGTTGGGTAGCGACGCCTACATCATCGAAAAAAATAATATGTACTACGTCAGCATGGGCAGCGCCAAAAACCGTACCGCGGCCGAGGCCCTGTTCAAGCACATCAAGAGTTGGTACGACGGCGACATCGCCATCAAACAATGGTAACATGGGTCATCACAAGTTGCAGCGTTTCGCCGAGAATCTGACATTCCCCAACCTCTTCCAAGTGGGCTTCGAGCAACTGGAGCAGGAAGGCTTCGCTTTGCGGGGCCGTTGGACGGAACATTTCGGCAACGGCAATCCGTTGACGCTGGAGTTGGGATGTGGCAAGGGTGACTACACGCTGGCACTGGCCCGCATACACCCCGACCGCAACTACATCGGTGTCGACATCAAGGGTGCCCGCCTCTGGCGCGGAGCCAAGACCGCCGTTGAAGAACCGTTGCCCAATGTGGCTTTTATCCGTACCCGCATCGAACTCATCGACCGCTTCTTCGCCCCTGGCGAGGTGAATGAGGTGTGGATTACCTTCTGTGATCCCCAGCTCAAGAAGCCCAACAAGCGTCTCACAGCGCCCCGCTTCCTCGACACCTACGCCCGCTTCCTCGCGCCCCAAAGCACAATGCACCTCAAGACAGATTCGCAGGAACTCTACGATTACACCCTCAACGAGGTGTTGCCGACCCAAAATGTGGCGATACTCGCCAGCACCAACGACCTCTACAACAGCGGCTACGAAGGCGAAGCAAAACTCACCCAGACCTTTTATGAGCGCATGTTTCTCGCCGAGGGCAAGCCCATCACCTACATACAGTGGAAAAACAATTAAACAATAAACAATCAAACAATAAACATTTATCATTATGTCAGGACACAACAAATGGTCTAAGATTAAGAGAGCTAAAGGAGCAGCCGATGCCAAACGCTCGAAACAGTGGAGCAACATTCTGAAACAGGTCACCATCGCCGTGCGCGAAGGTGGTCCCGACCCCGACAGCAACCCCCGTCTGCGTCTGCTCGTCCAGAACGCCCGCGGATGCAACATGCCCAAGGACACCCTGCAGCGTTCCATCAACAAGGCCAACGACAAGGATGCCGCCCAGATGATGGAGCTCACTTTCGAGTGCCACGTCAACCACGGCATCGCCCTCTTCATCGAGGCTCTCTCGGATAACAACAACCGTACTGTCGCCAACGTGAAGAGCATTATGAATAAGAATGGCGGCACGCTGGAGACCAACGGCAGCCTCGCTTTCCTCTTCACCCGTAAGGGCGTTTTTGTGGTGCCCCGCAAACCCGAGATGGACGTCGAAGAGCTGGAGATGGAACTCATCGACGGCGGCCTTGAAGAGATGGAGGTTGACGACGAATACCTGACCCTCTACACAGCCTATGAAGACTTCGGCAACATGGTGAAGATGCTTGAGCAGAAGGGTATCGAGGTGGAGAGCGCCGAACTGCAACGTATCCCCAATACCCTGCGTCAGGTCGACACCGAGACCATCCGCAAGGTCATGAAGATCATTGGCATCCTGGAAGAGGACGAGGACGTCACCAATGTCTATCACGACATGGAAATCCCCGACGATTTCGAGGAGGAATAAACTGATGTCTGAATGTGTTAATGTGTGAATTTGTCAGTCGATTTGAGATTGACTCACGCATTAACACATTAATGCATTAACACATTCATGAAGTTATACCTCGTGCCGACCCCTGTGGGAAACCTCGGCGACATGACCTATCGTGGCGTCGAGGTTCTCCGTTCGGTTGACCTCATCCTGGCCGAGGACACCCGCACCAGCCGTGTGCTCCTGCAGCACTACGCCATCGAGACGCCACTGCAGAGCTACCACATCTTCAACGAGCACCAGACGGTGGCCTCGCTAGTTGAGCGGTTGAAGAGCGGCATCAACATCGCGGTCATCACCGATGCGGGAACCCCCGGCATCAGCGACCCCGGTTTCCTGTTGGTACGCGAGGCGGTGAAAGAGGGTATCGAGGTGGAATGCTTGCCGGGTGCCACCGCCTTCGTGCCGGCACTCATCGACAGCGGCCTGCCCTGCGACCGCTTCGTTTTTCTGGGCTTCCTGCCCCATAAGAAAGGTCGCCAGACGGCCATATCATCCCTTGCCGACGAGCAGCGCACCATGATTATCTACGAAAGTCCTTACCGGCTCGTGAAACTGCTCGAAGAGCTCATCTCCGTAGTAGGGGAGGAGCGGCAAGTATCGGTGAGTCGCGAGATAAGCAAACTGCACGCCGAAACGGCCCGTGGCTCCCTCGCCGAAGTGCTTGCCCACTTCCGGCAGAAAGAAGTCAAAGGTGAAATCGTCGTCATTCTCTCTGGTAAGCAATAACTCTTAAAGAACTCTTAACTCCTAACAGAACCGTGCCTATTAAGATATTTATCTTCCGTCTCGCCTGCGCCCTCGTCGCCGGCATCATCATCGGCACCCAGCGCGAGTTGAAGCAGCGCCAGGCCGGCCTCACCACCAATTCGCTTGTCTCTGTCGGCGCCTGCCTCTTCATCCTCCTAAGCGAGAGCGTCATCATGCACGCCATCGCCAGTGGCGGGCCAGTCAACAACGACAACTTACGCGTGCTTTCACAGGTGGTTACCGGTATAGGTTTCCTGGGTGCGGGTGTGATTATGAAGGATGGTCTCACTATCCACGGGCTCTCTTCGGCAGCCACCATCTGGTGCTCCGCCGCCGTGGGTTGCGCTTGTGGCTATGGTTTTTGGCGCGAGGCTCTCATCGCCGTCGGCGTCATTATCCTCATTAACTGGGGCCTCAAAGGCATCGAGCCATTCATCAAGAAGTTCTTCGGCAGTTCCGATGAGGAGCGCGGCAACACAGATAAGAACAAGGGAGGAGAAGACAGATAGGCTTGTAGAAAGTGATGAGGAAATCAACACAACAGCACACAGGGGTGTTCCGCTTCCGCCGCTTTTGCCGGGCCAAGTGGGCAGCCTACAGTTCGTTGCACCGTGAGGTGACAATCGGACACCTGGCGACCCGCGTCGCCGACTGCAGCCTGGCCAAAGGCGCCGCCGTGGTGGCACTTGCCATCGTCCTCTCCGAGGGTGCCCTTATGGCACAGACTGACGACCGCGAGACACGCACATTGCCGGAGGTTACTGTCACCCTCGGCACCGACAGCCTCGTCCTCGAGGCTGAGCCTGCGGCGGTTCTTACCGCAGACGACATCAGACAATCCTCTGTCCATTCCATCGCCGACCTCGTGGCTTTGCTCCCCGGGGTGGATTTCCGTGTGCGCGGTGGCGGCGACGTACAAGGCGACCTCTCCATGCGAGGAGGTACTTTCGACCAGATGCTCGTCCTGCTCAACGGTATCAACCTCACCGATGCCCAGACCGGCCACCATTCGCTTGACATTCCCATCGACATCACTATGGTGGAGCGTGTTGAACTGTTTACGCCCGTACAATGTATGGCCAGGGGTATCGTCGCTTTCTGCGGTGCGGTGAACATAGTGGTATGTGAGCAGTACCGCGACCGTCTGTTGGCCGAACTCAACGGAGGCTCCTACGGCATTTTCAACGCCTCTCTTCTCGGCACCAAGGCCTTGGGCGACTGGATGGTCACCGCAGCGGCAGCTCTGCACCGCAGCGACGGCTACCGCCCCAATACCGACTACCGACACGCAAGCCTTTTCCTTCAGGCCCTGCACCACGCCGAGCACGGCGACTGGCATCTCCAGCTCGGCGGCCAGACGAAGGACTTCGGCAGTGCCGGATTCTATTCTATCGCCTTCCCCGACCAGTATGAGGCAACTCGCACCCTCACCGCCTCGGCCACCAACATCTTCCGTCTGTCGAATGCCGAAATCCGTCTGTCCGCCTATGGACGCTTGCATCGCGACCGATTTGAACTCTTCCGCGACGGCTATGTCGACTCTGTGCCTGCTTGGTACGTCGGCCACAACCACCACCTCTCCTCCTTGGCAGGCCTTTCCTTGCGTGCCACACACCCCTTGGGTACAGGTGCGTTGGTGGCGGGCGCCGACCTACGGCGCGAAGGCATCTGGAGCAATGTCCTCGGTACCGCCGACAACACCTTGCCAGCCCCATATACCATGGATGCCGACCGCACTTCAACCACCCTCCACGGCGGCTACGCCTACCATCGCGGGACCTTTGATGCACAAGCTGTGGCTCTGGGACTCTACAACTCCTGTTTCGGCCCCGATTACGGCTTCGCCGCATCGGCACGATACCATCTTTCCACTTTCCACTTTCAACTCTCAACTTCCCGTACCTACCGTCTACCTACATTTACTGATCTTTATTATCATGGTGCTAACCAGACGGCAAATCCATCTCTCGCCCCCGAGAGCAGCACCAATATTGAGTTGAAAGTGGAAAGTGAGCAGGTGATATCCAATGGCCACCCGCATTCCACTCTCCGCTTTGTCTTTGCTACCTACTATAGGGCAGGCCGCGACATCATCGACTGGGTACGTCGCCCTGAAGCCGAAATGTGGTACTCTATGAATCATACTGCCGTCGACGCTCTCGGCCTCGACGCGCTGGCGGATCTTCGCCTCTCTCCGCTCACCGTCCACCTCAACTATTCCTTCTGCCACATCACGCAGGATGCCGGCGAGTGGATTTCGGGCTCGGCACTCGACTACCTGCGCCACCAGTTCCGCACCTCGGTCGACTTATCTTTCGCCATTATTCACATTCATCTTTCCGCCGTCTACCGCTACCGCGAAGGCCGCTATGTCGATGCCGACGGATTAGCTGTCCCGTATGGCGGCGTGTTGCTGGTCGACGCCCGCGTGGCATACCCCGTCGGCCCCGCCACTCTCTACCTCGAAGGGCACAACCTCCTCGACACCCAATGGCGCGACCACGGCGGGGCGCCGCAGCCCGGCCGTACCGTGATGGCGGGTGTAAGGTTGGAATTGAGGTGGGTTCTATTTATTCACTTTTTGGTCATCCAAACAGACAGAACCCGTTAATCTGCCAGACAACCGTGTTTTGACATTCGATTTACGAGTGCAAAGTTACAACTATTTTTTCATTTGACAATGAACTTTTTGCCATAATTTTGTGGGGGGGGGTAATTGTTTGATATTCTGCTTATTGTATTGTGATTAAATTTGATTGGTATTTCACGATTTGCACCAGTCGGCACATATTGTAGACGAGGTTTGTCAATGCGATGTTGGCTTTTGCCCTTATCAAGCCCACTCCTCGGAATATCAGGCCCCCCATCGTCTGCTCCATAAATCCGAAGATATGTTCCACACGGCTGCGCACCTTCGACTTCTGCCGGTTGCGTTCCTTCTGCTCCTCCGTCAAGGGATGGCCTCTCCGGCCCTTCTCGCAGATTATCGGAGTCTTGTGCTTCGCTCTCACCACATCTTCCATCCCAGCATATCCCGCCTCGAGCCAAACAGGTTCTCCGTGGGCCCCCTTGGGCGGCTCTGTCAGTACGCGCTCCGTCTCCTTGGAGTCGTGGCGGTTGGCGGCACACACCGTGTAGTTTCGTATGAGCTTGGTCTTGTTGCATATCTCCACGTTGTCCTTGTACCCGTAGAACCGTTCCCCGCGTTTCTTCACCCATCGGGCGTCGATGTCCTTGTGGCACTTCTTGTGGGGATTGTCGTTCCAGAGTTCATCGCCCTTGCCCTCCTTTATCTTCCTGTTCTCCTCGCGTGTGTTGCGCTGCCGAGGGGCAATGACAAAACTTGCGTCGATAATCTTGCCCTCATTCACAATCAGCCCTATGCTGTCAAGATACTCGTTGAATCTCTTGAACAGTAAATCATACGTCCCGCTCTGAGCCAGCGCGTCCTTATACTTCCACACTGTCTTCCCGTCCGGCACATCGACCACACTCTGGATGCCGAGGAAGTCTCGGAAACTGGTGCGGTCCTTGATGTGGTACTCTATTTGGGCATCGCTCAATCCGTATAGCCTCTGCAGAAACAACACTCGGAACATAAACACTGGATCGATTGGCTTGCGGCCCGCGTTGCTCTTCTTCCCCGTGTTCTCAAATACAGGTTCCAGGATGTTTCGGAGCTGCTCAAAGTCTATGATTTCCTTCAACTTTGGCAACGGATTGCCGTTTTCAAGCAATTCTTGAAGGGTGTTCTCTTTGTCAAATAATCCAATGCCTTGATTATTACGGTATTTCATAGATGCTGTATTTTTCTGTTAATACTGCAAAAATACGAAAAAATATTGATATAACAAAATGAAATTTAGCTATTTAATTTATAGAACTCCCCTTAAGTTTTTTACTTTTCGCAATGCCCATACTGTAATCTTTGCTACAGGGATGGC
>CAMJJD010000007.1 GCA_946406015.1 uncultured Bacteroidales bacterium
GGACATATAGGCACCCCTGATAGTGTGATATTCGGCTATGGGGATGAATTGGACAAGGATTTTCCCAGATTGAAAGAATTGAACGATAATGAGTGTCTTCGACATGTAAAATCAATCAGATATTTGGAGTCTGATAGATACAGGAAGATGTTGGAGTTCCTTGAGTCAGAACCATTCCAGGTGTGTATCATGGGCCATTCATGTGGCAATTCTGACCGCACCTTGCTTAATACAATATTTGAGCATCCGAATTGCATTTCCATAAAACCTTATTATTACATCAACGAAAAGCAAGAAGACAATTACCTCGAACTAGTCCAAAACATTTACCGCAACTTTACTAACCTAAAACGTATGCGCGATAAGGTGGTCAATAAAACATACACTGAGCCTCTTATAAAACCAACTATTTAAATGCAATAGGAAATAACGTATAGAATAGTGAATGTGTAAATGCGTTAGTCTGTAATTTTGACATTTGAAATAAAACCCGTATCTTTGCACCCTAAACAGAAATAATCGAATGTATTGAAGAATAAGGACATTTGGAAAACCATACAACAAGTACAAAAAGGAATAAAATGCAGAAGCAGGATTATATATATCGCAAACAATACATGCAGCAACTGCGCAACCTGAAAGACCAGAATATCATAAAGGTCATTACTGGTGTGAGACGTTGCGGGAAGTCAACACTGTTGATGATGTTTGCAGACGAGCTGATGGAAAACGGAATCCAAAAGGAGCAAATACAGTTTTATAATTTTGAAGACCTCGACACTCTTGCAATAGGTGACATCTACCAAATTCATACCCTCATTAAGCAACGTCTGGTGGAAGATAAACCCAACTATATTTTTCTGGATGAGGTTCAGAATGTGAAAGAATTCCAACGGCTTGTTGACAGCCTTTATATAAAACCTAATGTAGATGTATATATCACAGGTTCCAATGCGTATATGCTCTCTGGCGAGCTGGCAACACTACTTACCGGTCGTTATGTGGAGATTAATATTCTACCATTACAATTTTCTGAATACTATAATTTTATTATGTCAAAATCGCCAAACTTGACAAAAATAGAAACTTTGGCGAATTTTATATATTACGGTGGTGTACCTGAATATGTTAAACAAATACAGGTTGGTGAAAAACAAGCCGATTTGTTTGCTGATAGCATATTAAGAACGATTGTGGAAAAAGACATCTTCCAACGTCTCAACATTACCAATAAACACGACTTCAACAAGATACTTGATTTTATATTCGATTCAGTAGGCTCATATGTGTCACCGCGTTCTGTCTCAGATACATTGAGAAGTCAAGGAACTGTGGTTGACAAAGAAACAGTGGCCAAATACCTCGATGCAATGAGCGAGGCATACTTGATATACAAGGTTCCACGATTCGAGATAAAGGGCAAAGGACTGCTGCAAACGATTAACAAATACTATGTTGTCGACCCCTGTTTCGCCAAAGTACGCTTAAAGAAAGGAATTCTAAAAGACCGTTCTCATTGGCTTGAGAATATGGTATACCTTGAACTTGTCCGACGCAACAGAGATGTATTCATCGGCAAGCGCAACAATCTTGAAGTTGATTTTGTTGTCACAGACAACGACGGCTATACATCCTATTATCAAGTGGCTTGGACAACTGAAAATCCAGAGACATTGGAACGTGAATTGGCATCGCTCCGAGCAATCAAAGATTCCAACCCGAAGTATTTGCTGACGGCGGACAACGACTTTAACCCTGTGTACGACGGCATTCGAAAGTTAAATGTAATTGACTGGTTTCTACAATAAAAATGCGTAAAAGCGCGAAAGTTAAAATGAGTATATGGATAAGTTTCAGGAAGCAATGTGCGCTTTTGCCAATGATATGCCAGGCTCCCGAGAGAAGGGATAGTGCGAGACGGTGTCGATGACACTCAAGATGATACTCAAGGTGATACCCAAGGTGTCCCTCAAGATGTTACTCAAGGTGTTACCCAAGATGTTACTCAAAGTGGCACTTAAGGTGGCACTCAAGATGTCCTTCAAGATGTCCCTCAAGATGTCCCTCAAGGTGTCCCTCAAGATGCTGATTTTGATATATGGATTGAAGAACAAATACATAAAAATCCCAATATTACAACAGAAGACTTGGCCAAACAAAGTGGTGTGACATCAAAGACTATCCACTTTCAACTCCCCGCTATTGTCCAAGTCCGGTCTAACTCCGCTCCAGGTCCGCTCGAAAATTGCTCCGCTCGGAGGGCGAAAATGGCGGTGCCGGGAGGGTTGGTGTCGCAGTATGGCGAGTGGGGGAGATGCTACAGCTTCACCAGACGGTAGTGGCTGCTGCCGAGGCCGAGGCGCTCGGCGTGGGTGATGATATGGGTGCCGTGCTTCTTGTTGACGCGCTCCTGCAGGGGGCCGGCGTCGTCGCCCTCGGCGTTCTCGTGTCCGAAGACGAGGTCGAGGCAGGCCTTGTCAAGGGCCACGGGGTCGGTGGAGGCCAGGATGCCCACGTCCTTCATACGCGGCGTCGCCGGGTGCCCGTCGCAGTCGCAGTCGACAGAGAGGTTGTTCATCACGTTGATGTATACGATATTGCGCCCCTCCTGCTTGAAGTGGCGGTGTACCGCCTCGGCGGCGGTGGCCATGCACTCGAGGAAGGCGTCCTGCTCGGCGGTCTTCCAGCGGCTGTCGGTCTCGCCGGCCGAGTGGATGTAGAACTTGCCGCTGCGCGACGCCACGCCGATGGAGAGGTTTTTCAGCGCCCCGCCGAAGCCACCCATGGCGTGCCCCTTGAAGTGCGACAGGTCTATCATGAAGTCGTAGTTGGCCAGGTGGCTGCCCACCTCGTCGTATTTGATATAGGTGGTGTCCCGTACCGGCAGACGCATGGTGCCCTCGGCGTCCATGATGTCCACGTGGCCGTAGCCGCGCCGCTGCACCTCTTGCTCGTGGCTCTTGGTCTTGGCGCGCGAAGAGAAGGGGTAGGCAGTGTTGCACTCCACCAGCGTGCCGTGCACGCACTCCACCAGCGGGATGATGAGCTCCGGCGCCAGCTGGTGGCTCTGCTGCGACTCGCCGGTGCTGATCTTCACCGCCACGCGCCCCTGCGGCTCGACGCCCAGGGCCTCGAAGACGCGCACCAGCGCCTCGGCGCTGATGTCGGTGGTGAAGTACACCGCCGGGCCGACGGTATCCGCCGTCTGCTCGTAAGGGGTAGGGAATGTGCTCTTCTGTGCGCAAGCCATTACGCTGGTTGACAATGCAATGATGGCTGCGAAATGTAGGATTCGATGTCTCATAGTGGGCACAAAAGTACATCTTTTTATCCGATAGATGTCGTTTGGCTGCAATATTTTTTCTAAATATTCGTTAATTGAACGATATGAATCAATGTTTAACCCAAAAACCATTGTACTATGAAGATTTGTAACAAGATGCTTGCCGAAGGTTTCGGTACCTTCGTGCTGGTGCTGGGCGGCTGCGGTACCGCGCTGTTCGGCCATGTGGGCTTCCTCGGTGTGGCCATCGCTTTCGGTCTCACGGTCATCGCTATGGCCTACGGCATAGGCCATGTGAGCGGCGCCCACCTCAATCCCGCCGTGTCGTTCGGCGTGTGGGTCAACGGCCGCATGAGCTTCAAAGACATGCTGCTCTACTGGGTGAGCCAGGTGATCGGCGCCATCATTGCCGGCGCTGTGCTGCTCGGCATCTACAAGGCCGCGGGCCTGGGCGCTACGGGTGTCTTCGCCGCCAACGGCTACGGCGAGGCTTTCCAAGCCGCCGCCGGTGAGGGCTATCTCAACGTGAGCATGTGGGGCGCCTTCGCTGTGGAGGCTGTGCTGACCTTTGTGTTCCTGATGGTCATCCTCGGTGCCACCGACGAGCGCAGCAACACCAAGGCCGCCGGCTTGGCCATCGGCCTCACGCTGACGCTCATCCACCTGGTGAGCATCCCGCTGACCAATACCAGCGTCAACCCCGCCCGCTCGATCAGCCAGGCCATCTTCAGCGACTGCGCCACTTGGAGCGCCTGCAGCCAGCTGTGGCTCTTCATCGTGGCCCCGCTGGTGGGTGCCGCCTTGGCCGGCCTGTTCTACAAGTGCGTCTGCGGCGACTGCTGCTGCAAGAAGTGCAAGAAGGACTGACGCTCCCTTGCATGCCAACCCTGAAAGCCGCCCCATCCGTGGGCGGCTTTTTTGTGTCCTTGGGAAAGGTGGTACGGACGGGACGTGCAACAAAAAGCCCCTCTGCGGGCAGGGCGGAGGGAGACTTAAATTGAAAATTGAAAAAAGAAAATTGAAATTGTTGTTGTCATTTCGACTTTCAACTGTAAACCGTAAACCGTAAACTTTATCCTTTTTTGACTCTTTGGCTTTTCGACTCTTTGACTCGTTGACTCAGCGACTCAGTCACTCGCCGCCTCAACACAAGGAGTTAAGGAGACAGGAGATAAGGAGATAAGACAAATGTACTGTTTGGGGAAATGGTTAACGGTTAATGGTTAATGGTTAAAGTCTACGATTCTAACGTTAATTGCCGTGAATTATCCGTGAATTGTATGCTTCTTTCTTGAACATGAATTGCCATGAATTATCCATAAATTATCATGAATTATACATTCTTCATTCTACACTCTTCATTCTTAATTCTTCATTCTTAATTTTCACCTTCTCCCGCTGCGCGCAATCCTGGAAATCCTGTAAATCCTCTTTCTCTCATTTCTGTCGGGTCGGCTTCATCCTGGAAATCCCTGCGCTTCGCGTAATCCGAGAGATATTTCAACTTTCAACTTTCAGATTCTTCATTCTTAATTCTTCATTCTTAATTTTTAAGTGCTCTTCGACTCTTTGACTTTTCTACTCTTTGACTTTTCGACTCTTCTACTCAATCTGAAAGTCGCCCCGGGCGACAGGCATTTCGTATCCGATGGCCTGCATGCGCAGGCGCAGGTCGGTCAGGCTTTCCGCCGCTTCGCTGCCTGTGGAGAGCTTGTTGTTGTAGATGGCGTAGAGTGCGCGTGTGTCCTGCGGCGAGAGGTTGGGCATGACGACGTTGGCGCCGGCTTCGACGGCGCGTTCGCGTCCGGTGGGGTGCAGGGTGCCGAGGGCAGTGGTGGCGGGCAGCAGCACGCGCGGGTGCAGGATGCGGATGATGGCCAGCAGGCGCAGGGTGATTTCCACGCTGCCGGCGGGCTCGTGTTCGAAGGGGGTGCCGTCGGCCGGGATGAAGGGTCCGATGCCCACCATCTCGGGCCGGAAGTCGGCGATGAAGGCGAGGTCTTTGAGCAGGGTGTCGACCGTCTGTCCGGGCGACCCCACCATGAAGCCGGCTCCCACCTGGAAGCCCAGGTCGCGCAGGTCGGCGAGACATTGCATGCGGTGGTCGAAGCTCATCGCGGCGGGGTGGAGCAGGGCGTAGTGGTCGCGGTCGGCGGTCTCGTGGCGCAGCAGGTAGCGGTCGGCGCCGGCCTCGCGCAGCCGCGCAAAGCTCTCGCGTCCCCGCTCGCCGAGCGAGAGGGTGACGGCGCTGTCGGGGAACTCGCGCTTGATGTCGCCGACGAGGGCGCAAAGCTTTTCGTCGGTGAACCAAGCGTCCTCGCCGCCTTGCAGCACGAAGGTGCGGAACCCCAGCGCGTGGCCGGTGCGGCAGCAGTCCATTATCTGCTCGGGTGCGAGACGGTAGCGCCGGCAGGCGGCGTCGCGGCGTATACCGCAGTAGAGGCAGTTGTTGCGGCAGTGGTTGCTGATTTCGATGAGGCCGCGGATGAAGACGCGGCGGCCATAGATTTCGTCGCGCAGGCGGCGCGCTTCAGCGCCCAGCTCGTCGAGCACCGTCGGGTCGCTGGTGGTCAGCAGGCGGCGCAGTTCATTTGATGACAAATTCATATACCGAGTCGCGTTCGATGTCTTTGTAAACGGGCAGCAGCTTGATGTGGGTGCCCCGGATGAGGTTGACGGGGCCGAGGTAGATGGCGCTCTCGCGGGTGGGGGTGCTGAGGTCGGTGGTGTAGAAGATGTAGGTGTTGGGCACCTCGGTGGAGATGGCTATGTTCATAGTGTTGTCGTCGACGCGGCGGGCGGTGAACTGGGGCGTGAAGGAGCCCTCGCAGTAGTTGTAGCCTTTGACTCTGAGACGCTCTTTCTGCTCCTCGACCTTGCGGCGGAAGCGGTTCCAGTCTTTCTTGGCGGCGGGGCTCCAGAGGGCCTCGCTGATGGCCAGCATGCGGGGCAGGAGCATGTATTCGGCGTGCTGGGGGGTGTTGATGAACTCGGTCCAGAGGTTGCATTGCCCTCCGAGGATGTTGGCTTCGACGTGCAGGTTGGTGCCCAGAGGTGCGGGATTGAACTCGTAGGCTTTGCGCAGCGTGATCATGCCGCCGATGGCGTCGGGTTGGTAGCGGGCGTCGGCTTGGTAGTAGTCGAGGTAGCAGAACTCGGTGGGGCACATGATGACCTTGCGTCCCTCGCGGGCCGCCTCCATGCCGGGCTTGAGGCCGCGCCACGACATCACCACAGCGTCGTCGCCCAGCATCTCGTTGCGCGAGTTCACGACGGCCTCCATGCCCCAGGAGCCTTCTTTCAGCCCCATGATCTCGTCCCATCCGATGATGGTCTTGCCCCGCTGTGCGAGGTGTTTCTGCACTTGGGCGATGAACCAGCTCTGCAGCTGCTCCTCGTCGGCGAGGTGTTCCTGCCGGATGCGTTGCTGGCAGCGCGGACATTGGCGCCAAGCGTCTTTGAAGGCCTCGTCGCCACCGATGTGGATGTAGCGCGAGGGGAATATGTCGCACACCTCGTCGAGGATGCGGTTGATCATGGCCAGCGACGAGTCGTTGCCGGCGCAGAGCACCGGGGAAGGCCAGCAGGGGCCGATGGCCACGTGGCTTCCTTGTCCGTTGCACGAGAGCTGTGGGTAGGCTGCCAGCAGGGCGGCACAATGGCCGGGCATCTCCACTTCGGGGATTACCTCGATGCCGCGTTCGGCGGCATACTCGATGATTTCCTCCAGCTCCTCGCGGCTGTAGAAGCCGCCGTAGGTGGTGCGCTCGCCGTCACGCGGTGGGTCGGCCTTGCCCCAGGGCTGCCCGTCGCGGTCGACACGCCAGGAGCCTATGGTGTTCAAGAGCGGATAGCGCTCGCTGGGCAGGCGCCACCCGTGGTCGTCGGTGAGGTGGAAGTGGAATCGGTTCATCTTGTAGTTCGCCATCACATCGAGGTATTTCTTGATGAACTTCACGGGGAAGAAGTGGCGGCTCACGTCGAGATGCACGCCGCGCCATTCGAAGCGCGGGTAGTCGAGAATGGTGCATTCGGGCAGCGTGATGCTGCTGTAAACGGTATTGGTCACGTCGTTCGGAAGCATCTGCGCCAGCGTCTGGTAGGCGTAGAAGATGCCCCGCTCGGTGTTGGCGCTCAGCGTGATGCCCGACGAGCGTACCTCCAGCAGGTAGCCTTCGTCGCCCAGTTCGGGGTTGACGGTGTCGTAGAGCACCAGCTCGATGTCGCTGTTGCTCGACATCGACACCAGTTTGGGGCGCAGCCGCGCGTGGCGCAACGACTTCATGATGTACTTCACGGTGGCCGAGTTCTGGCCCAGCTTGGCGACGCTCAGCTTGGGATTTCCGTGCAGCGTGAACGATCCCTCTTTCTGTACCATGAATACTGGCTCGGGGACGACATTGAGTTCCCTGACCACAGCCTTGCGGCCGCAACCTGTGGCCAGCAAGGCCGCGGTGAATAAAAGGAGTATGGTGCGTCTCATCTGTGTTCTTCTTTTATCCCAATAACGCCGGTTTGTACTTATTATTGTATCCTTGTTATACAATAAAAGGGACAGTGGTGCGTTAAAGAAACCGTTATGGCATCGTTGAAAAAACTACTCTCCGACTCGGTCGTCTACGGCCTGAGCAGCATTGTGGGCAGATTCTTGAACTACCTGCTGGTACCCGTATACACCTATCACATCAGCGCCGCCTCGGGCGGCTACGGTGTGGTGACCAACGTCTACGCCTACACGGCACTGCTTGCGGTGATCCTCACTTTCGGCATGGAGACTACCTTCTTCTACTACGCCAACCGCGAAGGTGTTGACCGCCGCAAGGTGTTCTGCACGGCGCTGAGCGCCGTGGGCTCGGTGGCGGCAGTCTTTCTGTTGCTGGTGATGCTCTTTATCGGCCCTGTCAGCGCCTTCATGGGTTATAGCGACCATCCCGAATACATCCGGGCTATGGCTATCGTTGTGGCTATCGACGCTTTCCAGGCCTTACTCTTCGCCCGTCTGCGTCGCGACGGCCGTCCGTGGAAGTTTTTCGCCCTGAAGATGGCATTCATCATCCTCAGCATGGGGCTCAACCTCTTCATCTTCCTTGTAGCGCCACACTGGAGTCACCTGTCGTGGATGTCGTGGTACGACGAAGCCGACAATGTGAAGTACATCTTCTATATCAACCTCTTCTGTACCGCCATCGTCACCCTTGGCTTTTTCAAGGAACTCAAGGACTTCAGGCTTTCGGATTTCAGTGTGCCGCTCCTGAAGCAGATGCTTAAATACACATGGCCGTTGCTTTTGCTCGGCATCGTGGGCAACTTCAACCAGACAGCCGACAAGATACTGCTGCCGTGGCTGCTGCCTGGCGAAGAAGGGCGCGTACAACTCGGCATTTACGGTGCCTGCGTGAAGATTGCCATGCTGATGGCCCTCATCACCCAAGCATTCCGCTATGCCTACGAGCCGTTTGTCTTCGGCGGACAGCGAGACAAGCATAGCAAGGAGACGCAGGCCCAGGCTACCAAGTACTTCATCATGTTCACGCTGCTGGCATTCCTGGCGGTGATGTGTTACATCGACGTGATACAGTATTTCATCGGTGGCGACTATCGTGAGGCCCTGCCGGCGGTACCCATCGTGATGATGGCCGAGATACTGATGGGCATCTACTTCAACCTGAGCTTCTGGTACAAGCTGACCGGCAAGACGTGGTGGGGCGCCGTGATGAGCACCATCGGATGTGTAGTCCTGGTGGCCATCAACATCATCTTCGTGCCGAAGGTGGGCTATATGGCCTGTGCCTGGGGCGGCCTGGCGGGCTACGGCGTCTGTGTGCTGCTGAGCTATTTCATCGGGCAGAAGAACTACCGTGTGCCGTATCCGGTGGGCGTCATCGTGGGCTACTTCGTGCTGGCTCTGGCCCTTTTCTACGTTACCACCCTCACCGCCCGTCTTCCGCACCTCTGGCTGCGTCTGGTGCTGAATACGCTGCTGCTGGGGGTCTATGTGGCCGTCGTTGCCTGGAACGAACGGGCTTTGCTGCAGCCATTGCTCAAGAAATTAAGAATCAAAAAATAATGAAACGTCGTTTGCCTTATCTCCTGGCCGGCTGTATTGCCGTTTGTGTGAGTCTCACGGGATGTCACAAGGTGTGCACATGCATCGACTACGGCCAACGGGTGCAAGAATTTACGGTCGAGGAGGTCGACCAACACGCCCATGGGAACTGCTCCGAAATGACGGACTTCCCGGTGGCTAACCGTTATTCATATTGTCATTGGTAATGGGTTCTTGTCTCCTCTGTCCGCGCAAGTGTGGTGTCGACCGCTCTGTGGCTACCGGTTTCTGTGGCGCCGCTTCCAAGATGGAAGTGGCTTCGGTATGCGTGCATCGCGGCGAGGAGCCTCCGCTCAATCCCATCGTCAATGTTTTCTTTGCCCATTGCAACCTGCAATGTATCTACTGCCAGAACTGGCAGATCAGCAAGGTGGAAGGCGGAAAGTGGAAGGAGGAGAGTGTGGAGAGTCTGGCCGAGCGCATCTGTGCTCTGTTGCCTAAGGAGGACGGGATGCTGGGGCTGGTCACGGCGGCGCATTATGCCGACCGTATCCCAGAGTTGCTGGATGCTGTCCATCGCCGGGGATTCGCCCCCACGGTGGTGTACAACAGCGGTGGCTACGAGAGCGTGGAAACCCTGCGGAAACTGGAGGGACTGGTGGATGTCTACCTGCCCGACTTCAAATATATGGATGCTGCATTGGCACAGGCCTACAGCCATGCTGCCGACTACCCTGAAGCGGCGCAAGCCGCCATCCGCGAGATGCGGCGTCAGGTGGGTGGCGGTTTGAAGGTGGACGACAACGGCCGGGCTTACCGGGGCCTCATTGTGCGCCATCTGGTGTTGCCCGGGGCGGTCGACAACTCGCTGCGCTGCCTGGAGTGGCTGGCGGACGAATTCCCTTTGGGACTGCACCTGTCGCTGATGGCACAATATTATCCGCCGCGGCCAGGATTGCCGGCGCCGCTGGACAGGACGCTGACGGCCGAAGAGTATGCCTCGGTGACGACACGGGCCGAGGCGCTGGGGCTGACCAACGGGTGGACGCAGGAGCTGGAGGCCAGTGATAACTACCGTCCCGATTTTGAAAGTCAAACCCCGTTCAACGCAAGAGTATGAAGTACAAACTGGAAATAGAAGAAGAGGAATATGCTTATGAAGGGTGGGCGTTTCTGCACTTCCACACCCTCCTTCCAGGCTATGCTTTGGCCAACGCCCTGAACAGGCTCTACGACTATAGCCTGGAGCGCTTGGACGACATGCCGTTGGAGGATGGTAGCTGGCCGCTGTACCGCTTTGAGGATACGGTGGGCAAGATGCTGTACTTCTTGGTGGAGCGACCTGCCGAGGCGGTGGAAGCCCCGTGGGATGCCGGCGACAAGGTGTTCATGCTGAAAGGGGAGAATGCCGCGGAGGAGGCCCGCCGCATCGTGGCGGATTTCACCGAGTCGAAGCCCGTCGACGAGGGTGACCTGCTGGCGTGTGAGCATGCTGAACTGTTGGAAGACCTGCTAGCCGGATTCACTGTGGTGAATCTGCTTGATTTCGAAGCTGCTCCCACGTCGCGCAAGGCGGAGAAGGAACGATTGCAGGTGCAGCAGCATTGCGACAGGATGCTGGCATACGTGGAGCAGAAGCACTTGGACCTCAGCCAGGAAGAGCGATGGCGCCTTGAACTGATGAAGGGCGTGTGACATTTTTTTTCTTGCAGGATGAAAATTTTTTTGTATATTTGCACCCATCTATCCGAGAGACAATAATAAACATAAACACATATTATTATGACCATTAAAGACCTTGAACCCAAAGAGCTGTGGAGTAACTTCTACTCCCTCACCCGTCAACCGCGCCCCTCGAAACACGAGGAGAAAGTGCGTCAATTCCTTGTCGACTGGGCTAAAAAGAACAAGATAGCCTGCCGTGTGGACGGTGTGGGCAATGTCATTCTCAGCAAGCCCGCCACCAAAGGAATGGAGAACCGCGTTCCCGTGGTGCTGCAGGCCCATATGGACATGGTGCCTCAGGCCCGTGCCGGCAAGAAGCACGACTTCCTGAAAGACCCCATCGAGACCAAGATTGTGGGTGATTGGGTGTATGCCTGCGATACCACGCTGGGTGCCGACGACGGCATGGGTGTGGCAGCCATTATGGCTGTGTTCGCTTCCAAGACGGTGAAGCACGGACCTCTGGAGGCCCTTATCACCACCGACGAGGAAACCGGCATGACCGGAGCCTTCGGCCTGAAAAAAGGCGAACTGAAAGGTCAGTACCTGCTGAACCTCGACAGCGAGACCGAGGGCGAGCTCTACGTGGGTTGCGCCGGCGGTATCGACGCTGCGCTCTCTATTCCCTACACCACCGAGAAAGCCCCCAAGGGCATGGTGGCCTACCGCCTCACCATCGGTGGCCTCAAGGGTGGCCATAGCGGCATGGAGATTAACACAGGCCGTGCCAACGCCAACAAGCTGCTGTTCCGTCACCTTCGCTGGGTGGCCGAGTGCGGCATCCGTCTCATCAGCCTCGAGGGTGGCAATATGCGCAACGCCATCCCGCGCGATGCCGAAGCTGTCGTGGCCATGCCCAAGGAGCACGAGGCGTGCATCCTGAAGGAATGGGACAAGGTGGCTGCATGGGTGAAGAAAGAACTTGGCAACGTCGAGCCCGACTTCTGCATGAAGTATGAGAAGGTGCGCATGAACCCCACCGTCATTTCGGAAAAGGGTACCCAGACTATCATCAACCTGATGATGGTGGCTCCCAACGGTGTCATCCGCATGAGCAAGGATATGGAAGGTTTGGTGGAGACTTCGCTCAACCTGGCCATTGCCAAAACGACGGCAAGCAAGAAGTTCGTCCTCTATGCCCTGCTGCGTTCGAGCGTCGACAGCGCCAAGGAAGCTCTGGCCGAGCGCCTCGTCTGCCTGGCCGAGATGGCCGGCGGCAAGTGCCAGCTGAGCGGTGCCTATCCCGGATGGAAGCCCAATATGGAGAGTGGCCTGCTGAAGACCATGAAACAGACCTACAAGAAGCTCTACAAGAAGGAGCCCGCCATCATGGCCATCCATGCCGGTCTGGAATGCGGCCTGCTGGGCGGCAAATATCCCGACATGGAGATGATCTCCTTCGGCCCCACGCTGCAGAGCCCTCACAGCCCCGACGAGCGCTGCTACATCCCCAGCGCCAAGAAGTTCTACGACTACCTCCTCGCTGTGCTTGAGGCTATGCCTGCCAAGAAGTAAAGGTGAGAGAGTATATGACGAGGAGGCGGTGCCCGCAGGGCGCCGCCTCCTCTGTCTTTATTGCAGGAACCGGCTCACCTGCCGCTCGCTGATGTTGCGGTAGTGGTAGGTGACAACCGGAACTCCGTTGTCGAGCAACAGGACGAACGGCCGCTGGCCGTAGGTGATGCGGAGGAAGAGACCGTCGGGCAGGTCGGCAGGTTCGTAGTAGTGGATGCGCGAGGTGTCGAGGTGGTTGCGACGGGCTATGGACCCCAGTTTCTCACGAGTCATGCGGCAGTAGGGGCAGCCACGCGTGACGAAGGCCACCAGCTGATGTCCCTCGGCAAGTCCCTCGCCGGCCAGGATGCCGTCGGGACCGATGCTCTCCTCCAGCAGCTGTCGGTCGTAGCGGCTCTCCTCGGGGCCGAACATCCAGTTGTCGGGCACCGAGATGCAGAACACCGCCGCCACTATTGCCACCACGAAGAGGGCAGAGAAGATGACTCTGGTCTTTCTGGCCTTGCCAGTCAGGCTAGCATGGCCAGTCATTCTGGAAAGCTTGGAATAGCCTAGCGCCATCGCAATCAGGACAGCATTCTTCAGCAGCGACTGGGCGGGGTTGAGGTCGGCCAGACGGCCCATGCACTGGCACGAATCGGTGCGTCCGATGAGGGCGGCATAGCCAAGGAAAAGCGAGAAGAGAATCAACACGGCGAAGGTGGTCAGGTTGACCCAGTGTCGCCACCAACCCAAGGCGATAAAAAGCGCCAGCAGCAATTCGGCTGCGATGCAAAAACGTGCCGCCAGAAAGCTGACATTCAGTGAGAGCAGGCTATAGGAATAGATATACAACTCAAAATCGTCGATGGCCAGCAGTTTGGCCACCGCCGAGAGGAGGAAGAGCGCCGCGAGGAGCACTCTCAGCAACAGGGCACAAGCCTTAGTGCCGTTGCTCATGGCAGCTCACCTTGTGCACTTCGGTACGGTGCAGCGAGTGTGTGCCGTCGTCGGTGACATATTTCTCCTCGATGGCCATTTCGGTGATGTCACTGCATTTCATGCCGTTGTCAACGACCATCACGGGGTTGTGGATTACTTCCACATCTTCGACGATGCACTCGCAATTGCGTTGTTTACCACAACCGACAGCCAGCAGGGCCAGCAAGGCCAATGTAGGCAGTATGAGACTCTTCTTCATGGCTTATTTGTTGTAAATACTGTCAATCTCAAATTCATAGTCCATGCACAGCAGCGAGTCGACAAGCAGGGTGTCGAGGTCGGTGGGGTGATTGAAGGTGCGCAGCTGTTCACACTCGCCGTTTTCAATCTTGATGATGCGCACAGTCGATTGGCCAATCACGGAGCAGCGGCAGGTCTTCTGCTTCGAGCAACCCACAGCCAACAGGGCCAGCGCCGCTATACAAAGGAATGCTTTCTTTTTCATATTGTGTATGCTATAATGATTTCAGTAATTCTTCCAACGACACCTCGTCGTGAATCAGCACGTCGCGGGGCTTCGAACCGTTGCTGGGTCCCACTATGCCTGCTGCCTCCAACTGGTCGATGATGCGTCCTGCGCGGTTGTAGCCCAGTTGCAGCTTGCGTTGCAGCAGCGAGGTGCTGCCGAACTGCGAGGCCACCACCAGACGCGCCGCATCGTTGAAGAACTCGTCCTTGCTCTTGGCGTCGAAGTCCTTGTTGGGTTCCTCGTTCTCGTCCAGATACTCTGGCAGGGTGAAGAGGTCTTCGTCGGAGAATCCCCGCTGGTCGCCGATGTATTTCACCAGCCGCTCAATCTCCGGTGTGTCGATAAGGGCACACTGCATTCGTATCATGTCCTTGCCCGCCAGCGAGATGAGCATGTCACCACGGCCTATCAGCTGCTGGGCGCCACCGGTGTCGAGGATGGTCTTGCTGTCGATGCCGCTCGTGACGCGGAATGCCACGCGGGCAGGGAAGTTGGCTTTGATGGTACCCGTGATGATGTTTGTCGTGGGTCGCTGAGTGGCGATGATGAGGTGGATGCCCACGGCACGCGCCAGCTGGGCCAGACGGGCAATAGGTAGCTCCACTTCCTTGCCGGCGGTCATGATGAGGTCGCCGAACTCGTCGATGACCACCACGATGTAGGGCAGGTAGCGGTGCCCGTTGGCGGGGTTGAGCATCCGCTTGCAGAATTTCTCGTTGTATTCCGTTATCTTCCTCACTTTGGCCTTCTTCAGCAGGTCGTAGCGCGTGTCCATCTCCAGACACAGCGAGTTCAAAGTGCGCACCACCTTCTTGACGTCAGTGATGACGGCCTCTTCCTCGTCGGGCATCTTGGCCAGATAATGGCGCTCGATGGCCGAATAGAGTGAGAACTCCACCTTCTTCGGGTCCACCAGCACCAGCTTCAACTCGCAAGGGTGCTTGGTGTAAAGCAGTGAGGCCAACACGGCGTTGAGACCTACCGACTTACCGGTACCTGTGGCACCGGCCATCAGCAGGTGGGGCATCTTGGCTAAGTCGGTGACGAAGCAGTCGTTCGAGATGGTCTTGCCAAAGGCCACTGGAAGTTCCATCTTCTGGCTCGCGGCCTTGAAGGCGTCGCTCTCCAACATGGTCTTCATGGCCACAATCTGCGGCTTGGCGTTGGGTACCTCGATTCCCACATTGCTCTCGCCCGGGATGGGAGCGATGATTCGGATGCCGAGTGCGGCCAGCGAGAGGGCGATGTCGTCCTCCAGATTCTTGATTTTGCTGATGCGCACGCCGGGAGCCGGCTTTATCTTGTAGAGCGTCACCGTGGGGCCAGGGTTGGCCGATATCTCGGTAATCTCGATGCCGTAGTCGCGCAGTGTCTGCACGATACGGTCTTTGTTGGCTATCAATTCGTCTTTCGTTACCTTCACGTTGGCCACCTCCCAGTCCTCCAACATGTCGGTGGTCGGCATGACAAAGTCTTTGAGGGTCAGCAGCGGGTCGTAAGGTTCGTCGATGCCGTAGTGGCGGCGGTAGTCGTCGTCCTCCAATTCTTCCTCCTCCAGCGGGGGCTCTTCGGCCTCGGGTTCTTCCGGTATTTCCGGCAGGGCGGGCTCTTCCGAGTCGCCGTTGATGGTGAAGGTGGGCTCCTGCGAGCCTTGCGCTTTGGCATTGATACGGGCAAACTCGTCGTCGATGCTGAAGGCGGGCTCGTTGTCGGAGGTCTGCTCCTCTTTCTGTACGGGTTGTTGGAAGAGTTTTATGGCCTCTTCGTCGAAGTCGCTTTCTGTGACTGTCGGTTCGGCGTTGGTTTTGGCAGTTGCGACAGCGACTTCCGTCTTCCGGTTTTCGGAATCCGCATTCTCGGCTGTGTGGTCGGTGGCCACTTCGGCCAGTTCATGCTCGATGCCTTTGGCCACCCGTTTCAGGTCAACTTTGGGTATCTTCACCTCGGGCAGCTCCATCTTGTGTACCAGCACCAGGAAGACGACCGCCACGAAGACCAGTATCACCAGCGTCCACCAGCTGAGCATATGGTGCAACGGCTCGGCCAGCTGCACGCCGATACCAGCATAGCTCTCGAAGCCTCCGTTCTTCACCCATGCGCCGCCGATGTAACCCAGCGTCAGCGACAGCCAGGCCATCCAGAACATGGTGCTGCCGAAGGTCTTCCACCACGGCATCACCACCACGTCCCACAGCCGCATGCCGTAGACGAAGAACAGCAGCGCGAAGCCCAGGCTTCCGATGCCGAAGAGGTTCACCGCGAAGAACTCGGCCACCCCGCGTCCCGCCGCACCAAGCCATCCGGTGCCGCCGGTCGAGTAGTATCCCAGCATCGCAATCACAAGGAATATGGAGAAAAGTACATACAGCGCTCCGCGGATATGGGCGAAGCGTTTGCTGCGCAGGAAAGCCACAAAGCCGCCGCCCTTCTTGCGGACGGCGGTTTTGCCTTTCTTTCCTTTGGAAGTGGATACCTTTTTTTTGCCTGCCACTTATGTCTAATGCTTAATGTCTTAAACTAATCATTCCTCGCCCTGCAACAGTTCCAGAGCATCCTGCAGCTCGGTTCCCAGGGTCTCCATGTCGCTCTCGCTGAGGGTTTCGTAGCCGTCGGGCAGCAGGAAGTCGGCTTCCTTCACCTTGCCCTTCACGATCTCGGTGGCGGTGTAGGTGATGGCGCGGTCTTCACCGGCCTCCATGGTGCACTCCAGAGGCATGCCCTTGATGCCGCCGAAGAGGATGTTGATCTTAGGACCAATCTCGTCCGAGTACCACATCGTCATCGGGTGGTCCACACCCTCGTCGTCGTAGGCGTGGCGTATCATCTTCTTGGCTGTGTAGCCGGCAATCGTCTTGGTCTCGCCGGGCACATATTCGTAGTAGAAGTGGCCGGCCTCGGTGTCGACGATGTCCACGCTGTCGAAGTCGCTGGCCTTGCTGGTGCTCTTCACCAGTATCTTGCCGGTGCCTTCATAGGTGAACTCGAAGTCCTGACTGCGCAGGTAGGCCAGCAGCTGGCTCAGGTTCTGGCATGAGGTGGAAGTGAGGTTCTGCACCAGCACGGCTTCGGTCATGCCGTTGCAGAAAATGGGACTCTTGGTGAACATGTCGTCGCCCGAGACCTTGATTTCGGCGCTGCGCACCTCCTCGGGGAGATCCACCGCCACCGAGCCCGTCGACTCGACTTTGTACTTCACAATACCCTTGAAGGTGTTCTGTGCCATTACGCCGCCCACGGTCATCAGCAGCACGGCAGCCATCGTGAAAATTTTCTTCATCTTTATATCAGTTTTTATTTGTTCAATTAGTTAGTATAACTTGAAACGTTTTTATTTATTGTATACCGGAAAAAATATTTTCCCGGGTGCCTCTACTCCGCCGCTTTGCGGCACCGCTGTCCTGTGGCCTCCCAAGATGATAGGTCGTGCGCGATTTAATTAAGAGAAATTAAGCCGCTGGAACAGGGCTGAAACAACCATCCTGCAACCTGCCGGTGTCCATCCCTGAAAAATATAAAAGCTTGAAAAACAGCAATTGTTCCTGTTTTGTATGGTGTAAGTGGCAGAAAATCAGGTATGTTATGGGAGTTAACTCCGACTCATCTCCGTAACAACTCCGACTCAACTCCGATGATGGTCCGACTGAAGTCGGAGAAAAGTCGGAGTGGTGTCGGAGATGACACGGTGCTATCGGCGACCAATATTATGGATAGGTCGTGTGCGATATAATTGTGATTTTGGGGAGGTCAGAGCTCCTCGCGAAGAATGTTGTCGGGGGTGATTGTGACCTCCTCGACGGTGTTGATGCGCGAGGGGTCGTAGGGGCGTCCGACACGGATGTAGTTGTCGGTCCATCCCTGCATTAGGTCGGAGGTCGGAGCTTGGAGGTCGGAGGTCGCTGTGTGGTGGGGGGTGGATTCCCAGAGGACGGGTCGTGTGCGTCCCATCTGGCTGTCGATGAACTGTTTGTGCTTTTTCTCGGAGAGCTCCAGCAGACGGGCGGTGTGCTCGTGGCGCACGTTGACGGGCACCTTCTCGCCGAGGCGGAGGGCGGCGGTGCCGGGTCGGTCGCTGTAGGTGAAGACATGCAGGTAGCTGATGGGCAGGCTGTCGACGTAGGTGAGCACCTTGCGGAACTCCTCCTCGCTCTCGCCGTTGAAGCCCGCCATGATGTCGGCTGCTATGCAGGCGTCTGACATCACCGACTTGATGCGCAGCAACTTGTCGCGATAGAGGGCGGTGTTGTAGCGGCGATGCATGAGTCGGAGCACGTGGTCGGAGCCGGCCTGCAGGGGTATGTGGAAGTGGGGGAGGAATGCCCGGCTGTGGGAGACGAAATCGATGATGTCGTCGGTGAGCAGGTTGGGTTCGATGGAGGAGATGCGGTAACGGAGGATGCCCTCGATTTGGTCGAGTCCGCGGAGCAGATCGAGGAACGACTCGCCCTGCTGCTGGCCGAAGGTGCCGGTGTTGACGCCGGTGAGTACCACCTCTTTGGCGCCGCTGTCGGCTATGCGCCGGGCGGCGCATAGGGTTTCCTCGATGGTGGCCGACCGTGAGCGGCCGCGGGCGAAGGGGATGGCGCAGTAGGTGCAGAAGTAGTCGCAGCCGTCTTGTATCTTGAAGAAGGTGCGCGTACGGGAGGCTCTTCCTGCCGAGGAGGTCTCGTTCGAGGAGTAGGACAACAGACGTTTGCTGTCGTTGCCGAGCACCTGTGTGACGCCGGGCAACTTGGCAATCTCGTCGGCAGCCACTTGTGCGAAACAGCCCATGACGACAATCTGAGCGTCTGGGTTGAGACGGTGGGCCTGTCGGATGGCGTTGCGGCATTTTTTCTCTGCCACAGCAGTGACGGTGCAGGTGTTGATGAGGTAGAGGTCGGCCACGGAGCCCCACTCGACAATGGTGTTGCCCTCGTCGGCGAGGCGCCGCAGGGTGTCGGAAGTCTCAGCGTAGTTGAGCTTGCAGCCGAGTGTGTGGGCAGCGATGGTCATTACTTGCGGTCGAGGGCTGGCTCGTCGTCGAAGTGGCGGCTGCGGACCATCTTGATGCCGTCCTCGTCGGGGAAGATGGTGAAGTCGGGCTGTGGCTCGAGGAGCAGTATGTCGCGACCTTCCTTGTCTTTTCCGATGCCTTGTACGGCGTGGCGGGCCACCATGATGCGGCTCTTGCGGTTGGCGCAGTCGAAGAGTTCGTCGCCGATGCGGTCGAGCACCAGTTCGGGGTCTTCGATGGTGGTCTTGTGGGTGCCGTTGTTGAGAACCACGACCACCTTGCCGCGACCCTGGGGTGCGAGGCAGGCGATGTCGTGGATGGAGACGAATTCCTCGTTGGGGGTGAGCAGACGGATACGGCGGTCGGCCATCATGCCGTGCTCCCAGCGTTCGTCGATGGTGAGTTTGCCCCCTTCGAAGTAGCGGTAGCTGCCGTGCTTGAGGCCGTCCTTGTAGTTGCCTTCGCGGCAGAGGAGCCCCTGCTCGTCGTACTCAACGAGGCGTCCCTCGAGGCCACCGTTGACGTATGTGCCGGTGATGTATCCGTTGGTGCCGATGCGCTTCCACCAGCGTCCGTTGCGGTGGTTGTCGCGCCAGTGGGTCACTTCGGCGGTGTCGCCCTTGGTGGTGTAGATGACGTGGAGGCCGTCTTTGACGCCCATGCGGTAGTCGGCTTCCTTGACGAGGCGGCCGTCCTCGGCGAAGAACTGCCAGCGTCCGTCGCGGTTGCGGCGGTCGTATTGGCCACGGGCCAGCAGACGTCCCTGCTCGTCGAAGGCCTCGTGTTCGCAGCGTACGCCGGGTTCGGTGTACACGTTGCGCATGCGTACTGTGCCGTCGGGGTAGAAGTAGGTGAAGGTGCCGGTCTCCTTGCCGTCGAGGAAGTCGCCCTCGTAGATTTTGGTGCCGTCTTTGTCGAGGCGCACCCAATGGCCTTGTCGGCGTCCCTGCTTGTCGATTTGGTTTTGGGCCGTGGCGGTCATTGTGGTGAGCAGCATGGCAGCGGCTAAAAGTAAGATAGTCTTATTCATTGTCTGTGTTATTCGTTGTTTTATTTGGCTGAATAACGCATGTTTATATATTTTATTTTGGTAAAACGAAAAAAAGATGTATTTTTGCACTATGAAATGCAAAGTGACATATCTGCTTCTTGCGTTGCTGGCTTCGGTTTCGCTTCGGGCCCAGAGTATCACCCCGTCCTCCACAACAACCAACATTGGGACGGACTTCTGGGTGATGTTTCTGTATAACAATGGCGACCGAAGCCCTCATCAGACCACTTTGACTGCGGTAGGCGACAGCAACGCCACCATCACAGTCTCGAATCCCTCAACGGGATGGAGCACAACAGCTAGTTTGACTGCCAATCAGTCTGTTCAAATTACTATACCCTTGGCATCATCAACATCCCCACAATCAAATACTGCACAAACTAAAAACTTGGGGATACATGTTACCTCAACAACATCCATAGCACTCTATGCCAGTAACTATCGGAACATGTGCAACGACATTGCGATGGTGTATCCTACCCATGTCTTAGGCACTCATTATATACTGCAGGACTATCAAGGTGACGCGGCACATTCTTCGGTTACGGGTGCAGAAGTGGGTTTCGTGGCCACTGAGGATAATACGGTGCTTACAATGACGCTCCCGTGCAACTTGTTGGACAATACATTAGTTGGCGGTTCTATGCTAACGGTTAATCTAATGCAGGGAGAGAGTTATCAACTCATAGCCTCTTCATCAGGTTCTTTCTCCGGTATGGAGGTCACTTCCAATGGAAAACCCTTTGCTGCCTTTCAGGGAAACCGGGTGGCTTACATTCCGACCGGCTCTGGCGGCGCAGGCCTTATATTTGAACAAGCAGTACCTACAGATTACTGGGGAAAGGAATATATGGTTGTGTCAACCTATGGCCGTATGGGAGACCAAGTAAGGATAACCTCATCGGAGAACGACTGTGCTGTCTATGCTAACGGGACGCTACTCTGTATGCTTCAAAAAGGAGACTCGTACGAGGACGTTATAGCTGGTGGAGGTGCAAAATACTACCATAGTACTGGAAAAATATGTATTGGCCGATACCTGCGTAGTAACTCGTCGGGCGGTGCTCCAGGCGACCCCGCTTCTGTAATACTACCTCCTGTTGATCAGGGTCTGCAGGCTATCCGATTTGATATTCATAGTTATTCCGGCTTCAGTAACTATTATGTCAATATTGTGGCCCATCATTCATTTGTATCTGGCATCACTCTTGATGGTAATAACATCAGCAGTCAATTCTCCTCTGCGTTTGATACTGCCTACAGTGTTGCTTGGATTGCAGTGACACCGGGTGTTCACCTTTTGGAGAGCTCCTTAGGTCCTGTTGTGGTTGACGGCTATGGATTGGGCAGTTACGCAGGCTATGCCAATACCTTGGGTAGATCATTTATCAAGGAACATCCAACAGAGTCCCCCTGCCCAGCTGTGACCAACATGGGAACAGATTTCTGGTGGATGTTCCTTTACAATATGAACATTAACAGCGGATCATGGACCAGCCACCGCCAATTAATTGTGGCAGGCGAACAAAGTGCTAGCATCCATGTTTCGGGACCGGCTGGTGTTGATGAGTACTTCAACCTTACAGGAGGAAGCTACAATGACCAGCATGAATATGGAACGAACACGCTTACAATCGCCACTCCGTTTTCCGGAGGTTATCACGTCACTTCAACACAGCCTGTCTATGCCTATGCGCGTAACTATATTGATGCAACACTGGATGTGGCTACATTGCTTCCCACATCGTCACTCGACACGCATTATATCGTTCAGGACTACCCTTCGCAACAATATGGCGGTGAGGTGGGATTTGTGGCTACTGAAGACAACACGGTACTCACTATGACAGTGCCTTGTAATATCAATGGCACCAGTATTACGGCAGGTACTACTCTGAGTCCTACTTTGATGGAAGGAGAGGCATACCTGCTTTTGGGTACGGGTTCACTGTCAGGCATGGAGGTGACTTCCAACGGAAAACCTTTCGCAATGTTCCAAGGGGCATGGAATCCTTCTGTTCCCGAGAATGTGGGTGGTCGTGACCATATGTATGAACAAGCTCTGCCTATCAGGTACTGGGGCTTCGACTTTATTGTGGCAAGCACAGTGGAACAGAGTATCAACCATATCCGAATCACAGCATCGGAGAGCAATTGTATTGTTACTTGCAACGGCGCGTCATTGGGGACACTCAATGCTGGTCAGACAATCTCTTATCCTTGTACATCTAACTCCACGTATGCTATCAGTACTAGCAAGACCGCCATGGTGACACTCTGTTTGGGTAGTCAGACCTCTGCCGGTACTGGGGACCCGTCGATGGTTATCATTCCACCTCTAGACCGTGGTGTCTGTGAGAGCCGTTTTGTGTTGCATAATACCACTAAGATTTCATCGCACCGTATATATATCATTTGTGATACGGCCTATTGCAGTGGACTTACACTCGATGGAAGTACTCTATCGCCTTCTTCGGAAATATTCAATGGATATCGTATCTATCGTATCAACACCACACAGGGTGGACATACTCTGTCGAATAGCGAAGGCCCTTTCATCGCTTATGCTTATGGATTGGGATATTATGAGTCTTACGCTTTCCCGTTGGGATTCAGACTTGATACGGTACAATACGAACCCCGTCTCGTTCTGCGCGACACGTTAGCATACCAAGATACTGTTTGTGCAGGCCAAGCCTACAACGGTTATGGATTCAGCATCAGTGGTACTGAGACGTCGTCAGCCGGTACACTGGAGAGATGGCGCACATCCTCTTCGGGCGATACAGTGCATCACTATCACTTGACGCTCACCGTGCTGCCTGCTGCCGACACCAATATATTCGGCTGGATAGTGTTGGGTGACACTATCTTCTACAACGGCGACACGTTAGCCACCGCCGGAATCTATACCTATACATTCACTGGTGAAAATGGATGTGACTCAACGGTCAGGCTGAGTGTGTCGTATATCATAGACACTGTAGTGTATTATGACACCGTCTGCCAAGGAAGTGTCTATACAGGGTATGGCTTTACCGTCATGACCACGCAGACTGTCGGCACGTCGAACTACTATGACAGTTTCGGGGACTCGCTGCACCTATATTGCCTGCGGCTGACTGTCCTCCCTGTGCCGATGTCCGAAACCACTATTCTGATTATCATGGGAGATACGCTCTTCTACAACGGCGACACACTGACTGAGAGGGGTGACTACAGCTATCACTTCACCGCCGCCAACGGATGCGACTCGACGCTTACGCTCCATCTTGAATACGAAGAAATCAGCCTCACGTCCAGCGCCAACGGCATCTGCCCCGGCGACTCGGTGACACTTAACGCCACGGGCACCCATGCCGCATGGTGGAGTGCCACCCCTCCCGACACAAGTTTGGCTGCACAGCAGGGACAGACTTCCATTGTCGTCAGACCGCAACAGACAACTTCCTACTGTCTGTTTTCCAGCGAGGGAGGAACTCTGATAGACTGCATCGTTGTCGGTGTAGAACCGCCGCCGACATTATGTGTGGAACTCTCTCTTCCGTTTATCGACTTCGACTTTCCAACGGTGTACTTTACCGATTGTTCGGAGGGTAGCGTCTCCTCGACATGGTGCTTCGACGACGGCATCACACTCAATAGAGCATACTCGCGCCGACAGTTCCATCATCCACTGCCCGATAGTGTTGTCGTTACTTTGCAGACTTGCAACCGCTACCATTGTTGTGCCGACACTACCTTCAGTATTCCTAAGAAGATTCGGTCGGTATGGTGGCCCAACGTCTTCACTCCCGACGAAGAACAGAACAATCGATTTGGCTGTACGGTCACGTTCGAGATTGTCGCTTTCGAGATGCACATATACAATCGACAGGGGCTGTTGGTGTACCACACCACTGATTCTTCGGCCACGTGGGACGGTACCCGTGAGGGCGAGCCCTGTCCTCAGGGAGCCTATGTATACCATTGGCACTTGAAGGATGCCTACGGGTACGTCAAGAACGGGACCGGTACGGTGACATTGATTCGTTGATTTTTGTGTTTCAAAATTAAATTGTATATTTGCAATTCCATTATTCTTAAAACTAATATGGTAATGACTTTAAAATCAAATTGTATGGTCCGACTTACCGCCTTGGATGCGGTGTTGTTGACTCTCGCCTGTTTGATACCTGCGGCTTCGCATCTGCTGGCTGTGCCATTGTATATGCTCAACCCGATGTTGGCTTTGCTGCTGGTGGGAGTCCTTTTGGGGAAGGACTGGAGGAATGCTCTTGTGCTGGCGGTCTTGTTGCCGCTGGTGAGTTGTCTGCTGACTGGGATGCCGACAGTACCGAAGATGGTCTGCATGATAGCTGAGTTGTCTACCGTGGCGGGATTATTCCATCTGCTGTCTCGCCGTTGGACTGTGTTGCCTGCTGTGCTCGTGGCCATTGTCGCTGGCAAGGTGGTCTATTACGCGTTGAAAGCTATTATCTTGGCTCCTGCCACGCTGGTGGGCACTGAGTGGTGGATTCAGCTGGGAACCGTGATAGTGTGGGGAGGATTGTTCGCGATGGGATACAAAATGAGAAATAAGATATAGAAATCAAGAATATTGTTTGCTATGTATACCATGTTGTTTCTTTCGGGTGGTACGGGGAGCCGAATGCACAATGCGACTCCGAAGCAGTACCTGCTGTTGGCCGGAAAGCCTGTTATTATGCACATCCTGGAGAGGGTGGATTTGATAGAGGCTATAAAAGATGTGGTGGTGGTGTGCGCCAAGGAGTATGAGGCTCCGATAGGGTTGATGTTGAGCCAGTATGGTGTGAAGAAGCCTGTGAGATTCGCCCCTGCCGGCGCCACACGACAGGAATCGGTACGCAATGGATTGGCGTTGGTGGATGAGGCGGATGTGATAGTTCATGAAGCGGCACGTCCGTTTGTCAAGACTGAGGATTTTGAACGGTTGATTGCTGTCCCGGAGAGGAATGCCACGATGGGATACAGCATACCGTTCTCGGTATTGAAGGGCCACGAGTATGTGGAAGGATTGACAGAAAGGTCGGAACTGATAAATGTGCAGTTGCCGCAGAAGTTTGAGACGCGACTCCTGAAAGAAGCCCATGAAAGAGCCGCCGCCGAGGGACGTATGTTCACGGAAGACGCCGGTATGATTTATCTTTACCATCCCGAGGTTCCTATAAAGGTTGTTGATGGTATGGATTATGACCTGAAGCTGACCACCAGAATAGATATGTTGGCCGGTGAGCAGATTTACAGAGAGGTGTTCAGCGGGAGAAAGTAGTTTACGGATTACAGATTATTGTTTATGAGGACTTGTATCATTACAGGAATAGGATCGGGCATTGGCAGGGCTACGGCCATCATGCTTGCCGAGAGGGGCTATTATGACCGCTATGCATTGATAGGAAGAAACGATGCGGAGATGCGCGTTACGCAGGAAGAGATGCAGAAGCGCCTGCCTGAGGGCAGCACGAAGGTGTATCATATCGACCTTTCAAATCCAGAGCAGATTCCCGAAGTGGTATGGGCTGTGGATGCCGACATGGGAGGAATTGATGCGTTGCTGAACATAGCAGGGTATACAGACCCGCAGCCGTTGCTGACGACAACACTGGAAAGTTTTGAATTGACGTACAAGGTGAATGTTTTTGCCCCGTTCATGTTCATGAGGGAGTGTGTGAAGTATATGCGCCAGAGGGGTGGCAAGATATTGAATGTTGCCTCGACGGCAGGAATGACTCCGCGGCCCGGCTGGTTGAGCTATGCCTCGTCGAAGGCAGCTGTGATATCGATGTCGGAGACGTTGACGGCCGAGTTGTCGGAATATGGTATCATGGTGTACTGTGTGTCGCCGGGACGTTGTGCCACGAAGTTGAGGAAGCGGCTGGCTCCGGACGAGGACCCGACGACTATTATGCAGCCCGCTGAGGTGGCGGAAGTGATATGCAACCTGATGAATCCTGAGGAGCGTTGCCTCGATGGTCAGAATATCATTATCAGGAAGCAAATGAAGAAGAATTAAAACAATGTTGGGGAAGAGGATGAAGCTGCTGGATACATTGAAGAAGATGAATGTGGAATCGCCGTTGATATACGAGTTCCGCATATTGTTCCATTATCCCGACGTTATACGAACGCATGTGCCGTTCTTGTACCATTGGTGGATAAAACGTACGAGAAGACGTACTCTGCGTGGCACCAGAAGACTGCAAGGCAAGGAACGGCTGGAGGTGGCTTTCATATTGGCTGTGCCTGGTATGTGGAAGTTGGATTATGTGTTCAAGGCTATGCAGGCGAGTGAGAAGTATCATCCGTATATCGTTATCATCCCCTACACCGTGTTCAAGAACTACTCCGAGGAGGAGAATGAGAAAACTATCCGCCGCACAGCGGAGTTTGCCAGAGAACGTGGATTTGAATATGTAATCCCGCGTGATGAGAAGACGGGGAAATGGATTGACATTAAGAAGACGTTGAACCCCGACATTGTATTCTTCACCTGCCCATACAAGGATATGGAAAGGAAGTACCATGCCTATCATTTTGTAGATAGGCTGACGTGCTATGTGTCATACGGTTTCACATCGATGAAGTTGTTCAAGAACAATTTCGACAAGCTGGCCATTAATATGGCCGGCGCATATTTTCTGGAAACGCCGATACACAAGCATTTTGCCGAGCTGTACAGCCACGCAAAGGGACGCAACTGCTATGTGACCGGTTATCCGGGGTGTGAAGTCTATTTGCATGACGACTATCGGCCCGAGGAAGTGTGGCGGAAACAAGAGGTGGAGAAGAAACGCGTCATCTGGGCTCCGCATCACACTATAGACGGGACGTTCACTGTTTCGACATTCCTTGATGTATACGATACGATGCTAGAGGTGACGAAGAAGTATGCCGACAGGGTGCAGTTTGCCTTCAAACCGCATCAGTTCTTGAAGTTCAAGTTGATTGAGATGTGGGGCAAGGAACGAACCGAGGACTATTACCGTCAATGGATGGAAATGCCTAATTGCCAGCTGGTGGAGGACGACTATAAGGACCTGTTTATCGGGTCGGATGCGATGATGCATGACAGTTGTAGTTTCACTACCGAGTATCTTTATCAGCGCAAGCCCGTGATGTATCTGCTGAAGAACAACCCTCAGGAGGTGTTCAACGATTTCGGCATCATGTCGTTCGAGCAGCATTACCACGGACGAACCCGTGAGGATATAGAGCATTTCATCGAAGATGTGGTGCTTGCAGGCAACGACCCGATGAAGGAAAGTCGCGAGCGGTTCTTCGAGCAGTATCTTGGACCCTATAATGGTGCACTGCCGTCGGAGAATATCATGAAGACAATAGAAATGTTGATAGAGGGTAACGACCCTAACGCTTAGTCATTCAAGTATAAGATGACTCCATCTCAGTCATCCAGCACCGCGCGGAACTTGTCGACCATGCGGTCGGCGGAGTATTGGTTGACGTAGACGTGTCTGGAGTACTCGTTGAAGCGAGGACGGGGATGGTCGCAGAATTCTTGGATGGCGGCAACGAACTCGTCGGCTTCCAGGCAACAGGCGCCAGCTTTCGAATAGTCGAGTTCGTAGCCGCTCCAAGCTTCGGGGGTGCCGATGATGTTCTTCCCAAACATAAGGCTTTCGCATGTCTTCACTTTCATCCCGCTGCCTTTGAAGATGGGCAGCACCATGATGTCGGCAGCTTCGAATAGCGGGTCGAGGTTGGGAACATTGCTCAATACCTCAATATTCCTCCCCGCGAGGACGTGGTCAGGCTTCATCCAGTCGGCTTCCTTCAGCTTTTCCATCCCTTTGCCGACAATCTGCATTCGGATGTCGACTTGCGGCAGCACGTTCTTTACGAACCACTCGATGCCTTCCACATTGGCGGGAAAGTAAGCACCGAGGAACATGCACAAAGGCTTCTTGGCCGTGAGCTCGGTGGGGTAGGAGTCTTGTTTGTAGCGGTCGACGAAAGCCACGGGCACCAGCTGGTCGGCACGGCGACGGTAGCGGCGAAATAGTTCGTCGTCGTCGCGGGTGCTGAGGGCGATGGTGCGGTCGGCATAACGGCAGCTCCAGCGGTCGTTGCGGTCGGCACAGGGGAGTACCAGCCAGCGCATGGGGCTCAGCCGTTTGGAGTATTTTGCCGAGAAGTAGACTGCTTCGACGTTATGGAAGAAGCAAACCACACGCCCTTTGTAGCCGGTCTCTTTCAGCCGTTTGGCGACGATGCCGAACACCGAGCGGTCGACGAATACCACGTCGTAGCGCTGTGCCTTGCCGACTATCTCGTTCACACGGCGGGGGGTGAGGCCGAAATAGTAGCCAAAGGGCATGTATACGATGCCTTGAAGGTACTCCATCGGGGTGCGACGGTGGGCTTCGTCGTGGATGAAGTAGGTGTCTACATTCTCCTCGCCGGCAATCTGTCGCAGCACGATGAGGTTCTTCTCGCTGCCCTGTTCGCCGCCTTCGGGTACCCCCAGCGTCTTTTTATATCGAATAATCAGTATTCTCATTGCTTCTTCTTTCGGTAGACGAGGAAGATGGCGCCCCCGGCCAGCAGCACGAGGATGATGGAGGCGACGAGGGTTACCTTGTCCATGCGGTGGAACAGGGGAGCCTCGTTCCTGAACTCAATCACATGGTCGCCGGCGGGAATCTCCATGGCGCGGAGGATGTAGTTGGCGCGGAGGTATGGGGCGGGCTTTCCGTCGAGGTAGGCACGCCAGTCGGGCTCATAGTACACTTCGCTGAAGACGGCCAGCCGGTCGGTGGCGCTGTGCGAGGTATACTTCACATAATCGGGGTTGTAGGGCGTCTGGTGCTCCATGGCGATTGTGGCGGTGGAGTCAGACGGATAGTTGACGGCTGACAGTCGGCAGTACGATGTGTCGACAATGGCCGTGGTGGCTGGGTTGAAGTTGTTCAGTGCCAGTATCTCCTCGTTGGCATTCTGCACCTCTCTCACTTTCTCCACGAACCATGCATTGCCCAACGCCTCGGGGTTGCGCTGCACCTGCCCGCCTTGCACTACCACATAGCGTGCGTTGAGCATGTTCAGCACCTGCATGTTGATATGACGCGAGATGTAGAAGTCGATGAGGTCCTGGTAGCGGCGCATCTTCACCGCGCTGTATCCGCCCACCTGATGGTGGAAGGCGGCGGGCTTGCTGTCGTTGAAGGTGTTGGTGGCCAGGTTGAGCACACGGTAGTCTTGGTCGCCGAATTGCAGGGCATACTGGTCGATGACGGCATCCCACGGGTCGGGCCGCAGCTTGAGCTGTTGCTCGCTGACGTAGTTCTTGTCGTTGAGGTAGCGTCGGTCGACGCCCCAGAGGTCGACCGCCACCAGCACCGCCAGCACGAGGCTCACCACGGTGGGCAGCACCGCCTTGCTGTTCTTGGCCGACAGACGCAGGTAGACCCACAATGCAGCCACAGCCAGCGCCACCAGCAGCAGCGACCGCCATGAGTCGCTCTGGAACAAGGCTTTGCGGTCCTCGATGAAGATGCTCTGTATCAGTGCCCACTGGTTGCCGTACTGCGGAGCCATCTGCGCGTCTGCCGCGCCGCTGAACGACAGCGAACCGCTGACGATGAGGCCGGCCAGCAGCACCACGGCTGTCACGCCTCCCGAGATGTACAGCGCCAGCTGTTTGCGACGCAGCGGCACCTCCTTCGAGAAGAACTCTCGCAGCGCCAGCATGCCCAGCAGCACCATGGTCACGTTGGCCAACACCAGACTCATGCTGGGCGTGCGGAACTTGTTGTACAGCGGCAGGTGGTCGAACAGCCACCCGTTGACCGGCATCAGGTTGTGACCCCACGACATCACGATGGCAATCAATGTGGCCACGAGCAGCCACCACCGTTCGGGACCCTTCACCAGTATCAGTCCCATCAGGAACAGGAACACCACGATGGCGCCGAAGTAGACGGGGCCGCTGGTGAACGGCTGGTTGCCCCAGTAGAGGGGAGCCTGCTCCTGACGGAAGTTCTTGTACGAGGCGCTCTCTTTCCCCACCGGCTCGCCGCTGCCGCCTCCCATGGCTCCCGGCACCAGCAGCGTGTAGGTCTCGCCTATGCCGTAGCTCCACGAGAAGGCGTAGTCGATGTCCAGTCCGCTTTTCTTTCCGCTGATGGAAGCGGGTTCGCCGTCATGGTAAAGGTCCTCCGGCGTCACTGTGATGGCGTTGCCGCCACGCATGGTCTGTTTGGCATACTGCTGGCTGACCATCAGGGTGCGGGCGTTGCAGGCAAAGGCCAGCGCGGCTCCGACCACCAGCAGCCCCACCCCCGTAAGGAATTGGGGAAAATAGCGGCGCACGATGGAGTGTATTCCGTACACCACCCCCAGCACCACGGCTCCGATGACGGTGTAGTAGGTGATCTGTATGTGGTTGCAGATGAGCTGCAGACCCAACGCGAAGGTGAAGAGCAGTCCTCCCCACAGCCAGTCTTTCCACTTCTTGGTGCCCTCCTTGGCCTTCCTCAGACACAGCACCATGCCGGCCAGAATGGGTGCCGCCATTGCGAGACTCCACGCCTTCGTGATGTGGCCCGCCTCCACGATGATGATGTTGTAGCTGCCCAATCCGAAGGCCAACGCGCCCAGCAGCGACAGCCAGGGCGAACACCCCAGCGCCAGCAAGGCGATGTAGAACCCTGTCAAGTAGAAGAACAGTACGCCTGCGCTGCGCTCCAGTCCCATGAATTTCAGCGTGCCGATGTTCTGCAAGGGCGTGAACACACTCTTCACGGGTGGGTTGCCTCCCACCTGGTAGGCCGGCATGCCGCTGAACATGGCACTGTTCCAGTGCACATACACACCCGTCTTCCGCTGGTAGTCCTTCGTCTCCTTCACCATGGCCTCAAACTTCTGTGTGTCGCCTTGGTAGATGGCTTTGCCGCCGAGGGCGGGAGCAAAATAGGCCAGCGACACAACGAGCATCGCCGCCACCATTCCCACATGTATCCAGATATTCTTTTTCATATTTTTAATTGCAACTTTCAACAGTAAACTTTCAACAGTAAACTTTAACCATTAATCATTAATCGTTACCCCTTGACCGTCGGGTACTCGACCCGCACATGGTAGATGCTCATCATCTTCTCTTTCAGGAACCGGCGGATAAGCGCAATGTCGCCCAGCGAGAGTGCGCAGTTGTCCAGCTGTCCTTCGCGAATCTTCCCGTCGACCAGCCGGTCGATGAGGACGTCGGTGTTCTCTTTCGAGTGCTGCTTGAGGCTGCGGCAGGCGGCCTCGACGGTGTCCACGATCATCACCACGGCCGTCTCGCGCGAGTAGGGGCGGGGGCCCGGGTAGCGGAAGAGGGCGGCGTCAAAGTCGCCGTCGGGGTGACGCTCCATTTCTTTGGCGTAGAAGTAGCCCGTGTGGGTGGTACCGTGGTGGGTGCGTATGAAGTCCTGCACCGCGGCGGGCAGGTGGTAGCGGCGGGCCAGTTCGAGGCCGTCGGTGACGTGGCGGGTGATGATCTGGGCGCTTTCGGCGTAGTCCAACTCATCGTGTGGATTGAAGCCGGCATTCTGGTTTTCGGTGAAGTAGAGTGGGTTGCACACCTTGCCTATGTCGTGGTAGAGGGCGCCCACCTTGGCCAGCAGCGCGTCGCCGCCCAACTCGTTGACCAGGTCTTCAGCGATGTTGGCCACCTGTACCGAATGCTGGAACGTCCCCGGCGCGCGGCGCGAGAGTTCGCGCAGCGCCTTGTGCCCTGTGCTTGAGAGCTCCATCAGCGTCAGGTTGGTCGTCATGCCGAACATCTTCTCGAAGAGGTAGATGAGCGGGTAGGCCATCAGCGTCAGCAGCGCGTTGAGGAAGAACATAAGGTACTTCTCCGGGCTCAGGGCCAGCAGGTTCGTGTCCTGGCTCAGCACGCCGGCGGTGTAAATGAACGAGTAGCAGGCGAAGATGACCAACGCAAGCGTGAAGAACTGGCTCCTCCGTTCCAGGTTGCGCACCGCTATGATGCTCATCATGCCCGTCACCAGCTGGTAGAAGATGAACTCGAACGAGTTGGGCACCAGGTTGGCCAGTATGATGACCGTGGTGAGGTGGATGTAGAGCGCCACCCGCATGTCGAAGAAAACGCGCATCAGAATGGGCACGATGCAGAGGGGCACCAACAGCACCCATTCCGCATTCACCCTCACCACCAGTGCTTCGACAGCCGACATCAGGAGTATGAGCAGCATGACAAAGAAGACCTTGCGGTCGTCCTCCAGAATCGTGTGGCGTGTGTTTTTGAGGAACATGTACAGTGCCAGGAAAGCGATTATGGACAGCAGAAACTGTCCGAGCATCTGGCCAGCCAGGCTGTAGTTGGACGAGAAGCGGCGGTCGTTCTCCGCCTCCAGACTGGCGATGACTTGCGCCTTCTCCGGCGTCACTTCCTCACCCTTGCTGACGATGTGGTCGCCGGCCATCACCATTTGGCTGGTGTGGCTCAGCTGCGAAAGGCGGCTGTCGAGTTCGAGGGTGGTCTGGGCTTCGTCCAGCACCAGGCTGGGCACCAGCACACTGTCTCGTAGCAGGCCAGGCTCCAAGTCGCCGGAACTGATGAATTCACGGCTGCGGTGCATGCTTCCCACCGCACCGCCGAGTACCACCACCTCGCGTCCTTCAAGCGAGAGACCGTCGTGTGGGGTGTCGATGTAGCCGATGCGGTAGATGCTGTCGATCTGACGCTTCATTAGCCTAGCCTGAGTCGGGTCGAGGTGGCAGCTCTCCAACCGGCCTAGTGCTGTCTCACGGGCCGAGGAGTCGACACGGTAGTAGAGGATGGCTTTCTGACGCTCGGCCTCCTGTTCGGTGGCCAAGTCGTCGCTCGAGATCATCACCGCGAAATCATACGGAGCCACCAGGTCGGCACCGCGCCACACAGCCCCTATCTTGTAGTCATAGTGCTCGCCGTGGCGTGTGTGCGGAAAAAGCACCACAATGAGCACCCCCGTGACCAGCATGATCACTATTCTGTAAATCAGCGATAAACGCTTGACTGTCGCTGTCAATACACTTTTCATATCAGAGTGCAAAGATACATCTTTTTTTTGACATTATGGGTCCCTTTTTTTCTATGCTTGCGAACCTGGTCTTTATGTGTTGTTTACGGATTCGTGAGGAAGGCGTGAGGGGCTAAAGATAAGATGTTGAATATCAGAGGGAGGGGGAGGCGGGCAAACTTATCTCACGGCTTGGGGCTTCCATATTGAAAAAAAAGGTGTATCTTTGCACCGCGAAAAATACAACCTTATTATGGCAAAAAAGATAACACAGAGAGTGACTTGGGTCGGCAAGGTGGACTGGGAGCTGACTCATTTCCACGGAGACGAGCTGTCCACGCATCGGGGTTCGTCGTACAATTCGTATTTGGTGCGCGACGAGAAGACGGCGCTCATCGACACGGTGTGGCAGCCGTATGACCGCGAGTTCGTCAGCCGTCTGGCAGAGGAAATCGACCTGCACAAGATTGACTACATCGTGATGAATCACAACGAGATTGACCACAGCGGAGCGCTGCCGGAGCTGATGCGTAAGATTCCGGGCACGCCGATATATTGTACGGCGAAGGGTGAGGCCATCATCCGTGGCCACTACCACGAGGACTGGAACTTCGTCAACGTGAAGAGCGGCGACACGCTTTCGTTGGGGAGCACGACGCTGACCTTCATCGAGGCGCCGATGCTTCACTGGCCCGACACGATGTTCACCTATTACGACGGTGACGGCGGCGTGCTGTTCAGCAACGACGGTTTCGGCCAACATTATGCGACGGAGAGCCTGTACAACGACTGTGTCGACGCGTCGGAGCTGTGCTACGAGGCGATGAAGTACTATGCCAATATCCTCAACACGTACAGCCCCATTGCGCTGCGCAAGGTGAACGAGGTGGTGGCGATGAATCTGCCGCTGGCGATGATCTGCCCGAGCCACGGGGTGGTGTGGCGCGACAACCCGGGGCAGATTGTGGAGAGGTACCTACAGTGGGCGGCGGACTACCAGGAAGACCGTGTGACCATCGTCTATGACACCATGTGGCAGTCCACGCGTCTGATGGCCGAAGCCATTGCGGAGGGCATCCGCGAGGCCAGTCCCGAGACCGAGGTCAAGCTCTTCAACGCGGCCCTCACCGACAAGAACGACATCACCACCGAGGTGTTCCGCTCGAAAGCCGTGCTTGTGGGTTCGCCCACCATCAACTATGGCCTGAGCTACGCCATCGACGGCCTGCTGGGCATGATGAAGGGGTTGAAGTTCCGCAAGAAGAAAGCCGCGGCTTTCGGCAGCTATGGCTGGAGCGGCGAGGGCACCAAACTCATCAGCGCCGCCTTGCAGGGAGCCGGATTTGAACTGGTCGACGACGGCATCCGTGCCCTCTGGGTGCCCGACAACGACGTTCTGCAGCAGTGCCGTGAATACGGACGCAACTTTGCCAAAGCATTATGAATCTTATTGATGAGATAAAGAGGCTGGCGCATGCGCAGCGTGACGAGGTGATAGAGTGGCGCCGCTGGATGCACCGCCACCCCGAGTTGAGCCAGGAAGAGTATGGCACGATGGAGTTCGTGGCCGAACGGCTGCGCTCCTTCGGCCTCGAACCTCGCACCGGTATCGGCCGCACGGGCTGTATGGCCATGTTGGAGGGGGGAGAGTCGAAAAGTCAAAAAGTCAAAGAGTCGAAGAGTCAAAAAGCCGGAGGGCGGAGGTACACGGTGGCGCTCAGGGCCGACTATGACGCGCTGCCCATCACGGAGTGCACCGGTCTGCCTTTCGCCTCCGAGAATCCGGGGGTGATGCATGCCTGCGGTCACGACATGCACACGTGCTCGCTGCTGGGCGCCGCCAAGATACTTTGCCAACTGCGCGACCGGCTGGCTGGCGACGTGATGTTCATCTTCGAGCCTTCGGAGGAGAAGTATCCGGGGGGGGCGCGGATGATGATGGAGGACGGCCTGTTCGACGAGGTGCTGCCGGACGAGATCTACGCTTTCCACTGCCTGCCGGAGATGGACTGCGGGCGAGTGGGTATGCGCAAGGGGCGCTATATGGCGTCGACGGACGAGCTGTACTGGACGGTGAAGGGGAGGGGCGGCCACGGTGCCACGCCGCACCTGAGCGTGGACCCCATCGTGGTGGCGAGCCATATCGTCATCGCGCTGCAGCAGGTGGTGAGCCGCAACGCGGCGCCGATGATGCCGACGGTGCTGACGGTGGGCAAGATACAGGAGCAGGGTGGGCGCACGAACATCATCCCGGACACGGTGAAGATGGAGGGCATCATCCGCACGTTCGACCCAGAGTGGCGCCTGGAGGCGCACGAGCGGATAAGGAGGATCAGCACGGGTGTGGCCGAAGCCATGGGTGCCGAGTGCGACCTGTTTATCGACTACGGCTACCCGGCGGTGATCAACGACGAGGCCTGTACCCAGCAGGTGCACGACAATGCCTGCGCCTACCTTGGGGAGGAGAACGTGGAGTGGCTCGACCTGCGCATGACGTCCGAGGACTTCTCGTTCTACCAGCAGCGGATCCCGTCGTGCTATTTCCGCATCGGCATCCACGAGCCGGGCACGCCGTTCAGCAACCTGCACCGTGCGAACCTGATTGTCGACGAGCGGAGCCTGGAGCTGGCCAACGGGCTGATCGCCTACAACGCGATGATGGCGTTGGAGAAGAGGATCAAGAATGAAGAATGAAGAATGAAGAATGTAGAATGAAGAATGAAGAATGTAGAATGAAGAATGAAGAATGTAGAATGAAGAATGAAAAGTGAGTCAGAGACTCAGAGACTCGGAGACTCAGAGACTTGGAAACTCGGAGACTCGGCAACCTCGGTTACATTCAAAATGAGAAAAGAGAAAATAACACTTTTGGTCGCATTGGTTTTCCTCCCTTGGGTCGCCACCAGTCTCCGTGCCCAGGAGTCGAAACATGTGCTTTTCGTGGGCAACAGCTACACGGAGGTGAACAACCTGCCCCGCATGGTGGGCGACGTGGCTGCCTCGATGGGCGACGTGCTTACCTATGGTTCCCACACGCCGGGAGGATGCACTTTCCAGCAGCACTGCAGCAACGAGTCGATGCAGCTCATCCGGCAGGGAGGGTGGGACGCGGTGGTGCTGCAGGAGCAGAGCCAGTACCCCTCTTTCCCCGACAGTCAGGTGGCGGCCGAGGTGTTGCCCTACGCGCGACGGCTGGTCGACAGCATCTACGCCCACGGCTGGTGCAGCGAGCCTATGTTCTACATGACCTGGGGCCGTCGCGACGGCGACAGCTACAACGCGCGGTTCTTCCCACCGCTGGCCAGCTACGAGGGGATGGACAGTCTGCTCTGTGCACGCTACATGCAGATGGGCGCAGCGAACGACGCCAGCGTGTGCCCCGTGGGGCGAGTGTGGCGCTACCTGCGTCGTAACCATCCCGACCTCGAACTATACCAGTCGGACGGCAGCCACCCCTCGGTGGCCGGCACGTACGCCGCGGCCTGCTCGTTCTACACGATGCTTTTCGGCCGTAATCCTGTGGACATCAGCTACCGTCCCGATGCGCTGACAGCGGCAGAGGCGCAGACGATACGGCAAGCGGTGGGCACCGTGGTCTATGATTCCCTGTCTGCATGGCAACGACGCCGGCCCGCGCTGCAGGTGACGGAGATCGACACGCCGCAGTACATGGGGTGCGCGTTTGCCGTGGAGAGTGAACGTTGCGACACGGTCCGCTGCTCCTGGGGCGACGGCAGCGACACGCTATTTGTCGGGGGACAGCACGTGTCCGCCTGCCATACCTATGCCACCCCCGGGAGCTACACCGTCACCTTCACTGCCAGCCGCCATTGTCTCGACAGCGTCGTGGTCGTCACCTCCTTTGTCGATCAGGAGGGCATCGCCGACCTAGAACCTCCGACCTGCGGCCTCCATGTCCACCCCAACCCCGCCATCGACAAGGTTCATGTGGGAGAGCAGGCCGAACTGGTACTCTATTCCCTCGCCGGGCGGCTGCTGCGTCGCTGTCATGCCGACAGCCTGCCGCTCGAGGGTCTAGCCTCCGGAGGCTATCTCCTCACTGTCGACGGCGAGCCCGTTATCATCATCAAACGCTAACCTCTGTATCGAATGGACAATACCAAAGCTCTCGAAACCCAGCCCGTAGGCAAACTACTCTGGCAGTATGCCCTGCCGGCGGTCGTCACCCAGGTGGTGGCGTCGGTCTACAATATCGTGGACCGCGTGTTCCTAGGTCAGTATGTCGGCGCGCTGGCCATTGCGGGGCTGGCCATCACACTGCCCCTGATGAACATCATCCATGCCCTGGGGTCGCTGGTGGGTGTGGGGGCCTCGAGCCGCATGAGCATCGTGTTGGGCCGCAAGGATGTGCGGTGGGCCGAGAAGATACTGGGCAACAGTATGCTGCTGACCTTCTTTTTCGGTGTGCTCTTCGTTACGGGAGGTTATCTCTTCATGGACCGCATACTTGAACTTTTCGGTGCATCACACGACACGATTGGCTACGCACGCGAGTATATGCGTATCGTCCTGCCCGGCATGTTTTTCACTACCATGACCTTCAATCTCACAGGCCTCATCCGAGCCAGCGGCTACCCGACGAAGAGCATGTGGATTATGGCCGGCGGCGCCATCCTGAACATCTTCCTCGATGCCCTCTTCATCATGGTGCTGGGCTGGGGCATCGCTGGGGCCGCCACTGCCACCACCATCTCTATGTTCTCTACTGCCGTGGTGGCTGTGCTCCATTTCGTGAACCCCCATAGTTTCATCCGCTTCAAGCGTCACGCTTGGGCTCCCAAGCTCTACATCTTCCGCAACGTGCTGCTCATCGGCATGAGCCCGTTCCTGATGAACTTCGCCGCCTCGTTTGTGGTGGCGCTGCTCAACCGGCAGCTCATCCGCTACGGCGGAGACCTCGCCGTGGGTGCCTACGGCATTGTCAACACCTATTGCTCGTTCCTTGTCATGCTTATGCTGGGCATCTGCCAAGGAATGCAACCCATCGCGGGCTACAATTATGGCGCCGGCCACAACCACCGTCTGCGCGATGTCTTTGTGCTCACGCAAAAATGGACCATCGGCTCCGGAGTGCTGGGGGCGCTACTGGCAATGCTGCTGCCGCGACTTATCCTCCGCGCCTTCACCGACAGCGTCGACTTGCTCGATATCGGTATCCCCGCCATGCGCTACCTCAACGTGATGATGCCGCTCATCGCCTTCACCATAGCCAACTCGCAGTTCTTCCAGAGCATCGACAAGCCGTGGATAGCCATTGCCACCAGCCTCTCGCGCCAGGTGCTGTTCCTCATACCGCTGATGTTCGTCATTCCCGCCGTCCGCGTGTCGATGGGAGGTGACGGCCTCACGGGGTTGTGGATGACCTGCACGGTGTGTGACGTGCTGGGCGCCCTGTTGGCGGCAGGGTTGCTGCTCACGCAGCTCAAGGTGTTCCATCCAGGCTATGTGCCACCTCTGCGCAAGCCTCGGAAGGAGCTTGGCCCCAAGGAGTGACCGCCGTCTTTCCGACCCTTGTTCTCCTGCTGTTCTTTTACTGTTCTTTTAGAAAAGTAAAAGAACAGAGGTTAATCGCTTGAAAAAGAGTGTGATATAAGTGCATGTCCTGTAGAAAGATATCTCGCTGGTTTACAGGATAATAACCGTCTGTTCTTCGGTTGTTCTTCGCTTTTTTCCGAAGAACAACCGAAGAAATGCCGAAGAAATGGCGTAGAAAACAGGAGGTTGGTTGTGTCGGTAAATATGGTTGTCTATACAATAAAAAAAGGAAAGCAGCGTTGTGAAAAGGTATGGAGATTTATGACAACTATTCCCTCAAGGGGCTCAACACCTTCGGTATCGACGTGAAGGCAAGGAGGGTGGCGTACCTGCAGGGCAGCACCCTCGACGAGCCGTTCCGCTTCCGGCGCGACGTGGAGGCGTTGCTGAAAGGCGACTACCTCCGGCATCCCTATATGCTTATCGGCGAAGGCAGCAACATGGTGTTCACCAAGGACTATGAAGGCACCGTCATCAAGGTGGGCGAAACAGCCTTCCACGGGGGTGATGATAACAACTATAAGTATCTAACCGTGGGTGCGCGGATGCTCACCGACGAGGTGGTGCGTCTCAGCGTGGGCTACAAGTATTACGGCATGGAGAACCTCTCTGCCATTCCCGGCACCATCGGCGCCGCAGTGGTGCAGAATGTGGGCGCCTACGGTGTGGAACTGAAAGACTTGGTGGAGACGGTCGAAGCCGTCGACCTACAGAGCGGCGAGTGGCGTGAGTTCACCTGCGAGGAGTGCACCTTCGGCTACCGCACGTCGCTCTTCAAAGAGGTCGAAGAGACGAAGAGTCGAAGAGAGAAAGAGTCGGAGAACACATTCAATTTTCAACTTTCAACTTACAACTCCCGGCCGCGCTGGCTGATATGGCGTGTGAAGCTGCGCTTCGCCAAAGAGTTTCGTCCTGTACTCACCTATAAGGCGCTGGCTGACGAGCTGCAACGGCGTGGCATCGACGAGCCGTCGCAGCAGCAGGTGCGCGACGTGGTCACCGAGTTGCGGTGGAGCAAGCTTCCAAGGCCCGAGGAGCACGGCTCGGCGGGCAGCTTCTTTAAAAACCCCGTGGTCGACGAGGCTACGGCAGCGGCTTTGAAGGCGGAATACCCCGATATGCCTCTCTATCCCGGCAACAAGCTCTCGGCCGGCTGGCTGATAGACCAGTGCGGCTGGAAGGGCAAGACAATGGGCAGGGCGGGCGTGTGGCCCAAGCAGGCCTTGGTGCTCTACAATGCCGGTGGTTGCACCGGTGCCGAGGTGGCGGCCCTCGCCAAGGCCATCCGGCAAGACGTGAAACACAAGTTCGGCGTCGCCCTCGACCCCGAAGCAATAATCATATAACAATACCAACAAATGGAAAAAGCAGAGAAGTTTTGGCAGTGGTTTCAAGACCACAACGAGCAGTTGATAGCCCTGGGCGACCTTGCTGACAAGGAGCGTGAAGAGTTGCTGAAGGCGTTGCAGTATCAGCTCACCAAGTATTGCGACGGACTGACCTATGAGATGGGCGACCCCACGGCCGACGGCCGCTCACTGACCTTCACCGCCGAGGGCGACACCGACCTCTTCCGCTATGTGGTGGAGCTGGTCGACGCAGCCCCCGACCTCGACTGGTGGCAGTTCGTGGCCTTCAAGCAGCCTCTGGGTACCGACCTCAAGGTGCGTTTCGACAAGATGCTCTTCGAGACCAGGAAGATGTACTTCCAGCAGCTGGAATGCGAGGAGGAACCCGAGATGTTGGGTCTGCGCATTGCCGTCGAGGATGGCCAGCGCGAGGACGAAGACTTCCAGGTGGGCGTCTATGTCACGCTGGAGGCCCTGATGGGTGAGTTCGACTGCGCCACTCTCATCGGCTACATGGAGACCGTGCCGGTGCCCGAGGAACCTTTCAAGTCGGGTTTCCAGCCGCTGGACGACCTGCCCAAGTTTGTCGAGTGGTTCAAGGCCAAACGCGACGAGTAAGCAACTATGCCCTCCTCGCCAGTGCCCTTGATGCCAATCGATAAAATGTTAGACATTATGAAACCAATCACTTTTGTTCTGCTGCTGCTTTCCGTTTTGACGGCGACCGCCTGCCACAAACCAGAACCGGCACCGCAGTCCGACGAACCTTTCATTGACAGTGTCTGTCTTTACCGTCCAGGCGACTACGGCTCGGCTAACTGGCGCATCCCAGCCATTCTCAGTCTCGACGACGGTAGCCTGCTGGCGGTCAACGACAAGCGCAAGTATAACGAGAGCGACCTGCCAGAGGATATCGACATCGTCTACCGCCGCTCTACAGACCATGGTGATTCATGGAGCGAGCCACAGACCCTTATTGAAGGGCAGGGGAGGGGCAGAGGCTATGGAGACCCGGCTTTGGTGCAGTGCGCCAACGGCGACGTGCTTTGTCTCTTTGCCGGACATAACGGATACTTTGCCTCCACCGTCGCCGACCCCATCTGTATCTACATGTGCCGCTCGACCGACCGCGGGCGCACTTGGAGCGACACTGTCAACCTGACATCTGTGGTGTGGGACGCCACGTCGGGCTATCATGGAGCCTTCGTGGCATCGGGCAACGGTCTTCGCCTGCGGCGAGGCCCCCATGCCGGACGCATTCTCTTTGCGGCTGCCGTGCTTCGCAACGGACAGAATGTCAGTGATAACTATGTTATCTTCAGCGACGACGATGGCCACACCTGGCAACGTTCGCAGCGAGCCTTCGCCGCCGGCGACGAAGCCAAGCTCATCGAACTCACCGACGGTACGGTCCTCATCAGTGTGCGACGCAGCGGTGCTCGCGGCTACAACCGTTCCACCGACGGCGGCATGAACTGGGGTACACAGGGTACGTGGCCTGAGATGACCGTCAATGCCTGCAACGGCGAGATGTTGCGGCTGGACGACACTACCTTGCTGCACAGCATCCCCAACTCGATGCAGCGCGAGAACGTGAGTGTCTTCACCTCCAACGACGAGGGGCAATCATGGCACTCGCCTGTGTTGATGTGTGCCGGCCCTTCGGTCTATTCCTCCATGACCCTCCTCGACGACGGCACCATAGGCTTCTATGTCGAGAAGAACCCCTCTGGTGCCTGTGAGCTGTGGTACTACCGATTCAACCGCGAGTGGCTCGAGGGTAATCGAAGGAGGTGAGGGGACGGGACGATAGGAAAAGGGGTGCGGTGGTTCAAACTTTTATACTTTTTATCTTTCAATCTTAAAAAAAGTTGTATCTTTGCACCGCAAAAGAAGTGGTCGGTAGCCAGTGGCTAGTGACTGTTTGTGATTGATAAAAGATAGAAAATGACCAAGATAGATGTTCTTTTAGGACTCCAGTGGGGTGACGAAGGCAAGGGCAAGATTGTCGACGTGCTTACTCCGAATTACGATGTTGTGGCCCGTTTCCAAGGTGGTCCCAATGCGGGGCATACGCTCGAGTTCAACGGCATGAAGCATGTGCTGCACATCATCCCCAGCGGCATCTTCCATCAGGAGAAAATCAACCTTATCGGCAACGGTGTGCTCATCGAGCCCCGCATCTTCCGCCAGGAGATTGAGGGTATTGCCGAGAAGGGTGTCGATGCCACAAAGAATCTGTACATCAGCAAGAAGGCGCACCTTATCCTGCCCAGTCACCGCATGATGGATGCTGCCAACGAGCAGGCCAAGGGCAACTCCAAGATCGGCTCCACGCTGAAGGGTATCGGCCCGGCCTACACCGACAAGATTGCCCGCAACGGGCTGCGGGTGGGCGACACGCTGGCGCCCGACTTCATCGAGCGTTACGGACAGCTGAAGCGTCAGCACCTGATGATGGCCCGCGCCATGGGCTTCGATGTCGACGCCTTCCGTATCGACGGTATGACGCTGGGCGAGTATGAGCAGCTGTGGATGGAGAGTCTGTCCACCCTCAAGCGCTTCTCCTTCGTCAACAGCGAGTATTTCATCAACCGGTGCCTCAAGGAGGGCAGGCGCATCCTGGCCGAGGGCGCGCAGGCCATGATGCTCGACATCGACTTCGGCACCTATCCTTTCGTCACCAGCTCGAACACCATCACCGCCGGCGTATGCACCGGTCTGGGTGTGGCGCCGAGCACCATCGGCAAGGTGATGGGTATCACCAAGGCCTACTGCACCCGTGTCGGAGCCGGCCCCTTCCCGACGCAGCTCGACGACGAGACAGGCAGAAAACTCTGCGAACTTGGACACGAATACGGCGCCACCACCGGGCGTCCGCGCCGCTGCGGCTGGATTGATATCACGGCACTCCGCTACGCATGCATGGTCAACGGCGTCACCGAACTCTATGTCACCAAGCCCGACGTGATGAACGACTTCGACAGCGTCTGCATGTGCACCGCCTACGACATCGATGGCCACCGCACCGACGAGATCCCCTATGAGTATAACACCGCCGCCATCACGCCGGTGCTCACCACCTATGAGGGATGGAAGCAGAGCCTGCAGGGTATTGCCACCTACGACGCCCTGCCTGCACGGCTGAAGGAGTTCCTCGCCGCTATCGAACGCGAGACCGGTGTCCCCATCGCCGCCGTGAGCATCAGCCCCGACCGCAAGGACGTGCTGTTCAAGGCGCAATAAAACGACAACAAGAGATACTTAATAGAAAAACAACACACACTGATATGAAGAAGATAGTTTTGCTCGCACTCATGGTGCTGCCTCTGCTGGCCGGCGCACAGACCAAAATCAAGGAGACCGCCGTTCCGCGGAGCGTCCTGCTGGCCTTGGAGAAGACCTATGACAGCTACAAGGTGCGCACCTGGTACCAGGCTCCGGGACAGTATATCGCCGAGGTTGTCATCGACGGCCAGAACGGCCGAGCCTATTTCACCGCCGGCGGCGACTGGCAGTACAGCACTTTCCCCGTCAAAGCCGAAGAGTGCCCCACGTTGATGAACACTTACTTCGTCAACAACTACCCCGGCTACCGCATCAAGAGTATCGACTTCATCGAGGAGATGAACGGCGATAACTACTACCGCATGATGATTGTCAAGAAAGGCATCGCCGAGGCCGACTGCGAAATGATATTCGACACCCGTGGCAAGCTGATGAAGAGCAACGCCCCCGACCCCGACGCCGTGAAGCGCGACTACTATACGCGTCACAGCCCCGACATGACCGAGGAGAAGGTCAGCGAGCAGAGCGGCACGCAAACCAGCCGCCAGCGCCAGCGTCCCGCCCCCGTGGTCGACGAGCCGCAGGTGGAGATTTTCACCCCCAGCGACGCTGTGGTTGAAGCCTTCAAAAAGCAGATGGGCAAACGCATCACTGCCGGCCCCGAATGGGTGAACCGCAACGACGAGTACGCTGTGGCCTACTTCAGCAACGCACAGAAGGTGAAGATGGAAGCCGTCTACAGCCTTGCTGACGACCGCCCCGTTATGACCGGCAAGGTGCTGGCCAAAGACCGCTACAACAGCACTATCCTCAAGTACCTGGCCGAGAAGTTCGCTGGCGAGAAGTACAAGGTGGAGAAGATGGTGGTATACGAGTTCAACTCCAAGTACCGTGACCCCGCCACGGGCAAGAAACCCAAGCCCTACACCTACGTCGTCGTCAGTCAGAAGGTGAAAGGCACGCGCGAGCATAAGTTCATCCGAATGGAGTTCAACAGCAGCGGCCAGTTCATGGACCTTCTGGCCCAGCCGCTCGACTCGAAGGACGTGCAATGAGAAGCTTTCGCAACAGACTGCGTCACAAACATCTTAAAGCCCTGTCTACTGGTAGTATGGCAGGGCTTACTCCTGTCTTCTTGATGATTTTCATCGGCCTGTGGTGGGATACACATTGCACAGGCTACTTCGGCTCGACGGAATATTACATGCCTCGCTTCGTCGAGGTCAGCCATCATGTGTCGGCATGGATTGACGACTATAGGGCTGAGCACAGCTGTCTGCCCGACAGCCTGCAGATCGACTGGTTGACGGCGAGCGAGTGGGAAGAAAATGTCTATTCTGAAGATAGAAAATATAACAGTGTGTCCTTCCAGTATGTACAATGTACCGACGATGATGGGTATAAACTCGTCGACTTAGACGGACGGGCTCGCTTTGTCTCGACCTCCGACAGTTCCTGGTTTAGCTATTGCTACTGGGACTTCGAAGCCGATACCGTCATCTGGGTCAAGCAGTCAGTGAATGCATCTGTTCCAATGCTGCGGTGATGGAGGGTATGCGGTCAATGCCGAGGCTGAGGCGTTCGGTGCTCTCCTTGAGGTGCACGCGCTGGGGGTTGTCCTGTGCATAGCGGATGAGTTTGGCGAAGCCTGTGCTGCTGTAGAAGGGACTCTCGGGATTGGAGACGAGGTGGCACACCATGCGACCCTGCTTGAGGATGAGCTTCTCGATGCCGAACTCCTTGGCAATGCGGCGCAAGGTGATGGTGCTGATGAGCTCGTCGACGCACGGTGGCACGGGCCCGAAGCGGTCCTGAAGCCGGCTGCGGTAGGCGGCGAGTTCCTCCTCGGAGGTGAGTTCGTTCAGTTCCTTGTAGAGCACCAGACGCTCGGTGCCCGAGGTGACGTAGTCGTCGGGCAGCAGCACCTCGAGGTCGGTTTCTATGGTGCACTCGCGCACGTATTCTTTCTTTTCCTCGGCCTCGACGGCGAAGAGCTCCTTGAAGTCGGTCTCTTTTAACTCCTCGATGGCTTCGTTGAGAATCTTGTGGTACATGTCGTAGCCCACCTCGCTGATGAATCCGCTCTGCTCGGCTCCCAGAATGTTGCCGGCACCACGGATGTCGAGGTCGCGCATGGCGATGTTGAATCCACTGCCGATGGCAGAGAATTCCTCGATGGCGCGGAGACGTCGCTGTGCGTCGTCGGTGAGGGTGAGGTAGGAGGGGATGAGGAGGTAGCAGAATGCCTTGCGGTTCGAACGTCCCACGCGGCCGCGCATCTGGTGCAGGTCGCTGAGGCCGAACTGATGGGCGTTGTTGATAATCATGGTGTTGGCGTTCGGTATGTCGAGGCCGTTCTCGACAATGGAGGTGGCCACCAGCACGTCGAGGTCGCCCTCGAGGAAGCGCATCAGGGTCTCCTCGGTATCTTTGCCTTCCATGCGTCCGTGGGCCATGGCCACGCGGGCGTCGGGCACCAGCCGCTGCACGAGACCGGCCATTTCGGGTAGGTTCTCCACTCGGTTGGAGATGAAGAAGGTCTGTCCTCCACGGCTCATCTCGTAGCTGACGGCGTCGCGGATAAGCTCCTCGTTGAAGTCGGAGAGCTCGGTCTCGATAGGTTGCCGGTTGGGCGGGGGCGTCTGGATGACGCTCAGGTCGCGGGCTCCCATGAGGGAGAACTGCAGGGTGCGCGGGATAGGGGTGGCGGTGAGGGTGAGGCAGTCGACGCCCACCTTCATCTGTTTCAGCTTTTCCTTCACGCTGACGCCGAATTTCTGTTCCTCGTCGATAATGAGCAGGCCCAGATCTTTGAAGTGGAGGTCTTTGTTGGTGATGGCGTGGGTGCCGATGAGGATGTCTATCTTGCCACTCTCCACGTCTTTGTATATCTGTGTCTTCTCCTTGGCGCTGCGGAACCGGTTGAGGTAGTCGATACGGACGGGCATGTCTTTGAGGCGCTCACGGAAGGTGTTGTAATGCTGGAATGCCAACACGGTGGAGGGCACGAGGACGGCCACCTGCTTGGAGTCGCAGCAGGCCTTGAAGGCGGCGCGGATGGCGACCTCGGTCTTGCCGAAGCCCACGTCGCCACAGACCAGACGGTCCATGGGGGCCTGCTCTTCCATGTCGTGTTTCACGGCTACGCTGGCTTTCATCTGGTCGGGGGTGTCCTCGTATTGGAACGAGGCCTCGAGCTGCTGTTGCAGTTCGCCGTCGGCGCTGAAAGCGAATCCGCGTGAGGCCTTGCGCTTGGCGTAGAGGGCTATCAGGTCGCGGGCTATGTCCTTCACCTGCCGCTTGGTCTTCTGTTTGAGCACCTGCCAGGTGTTGCTTCCTAGCCGGTTCAGTGTCGGTGCCTCCCCTTCGCGTCCCACATAGCGCGATATCTTGTGCAGGCCGTGGATAGAGATATAGAGGACGTCGTTATTCTTGTATATAAGCCGTATCAGTTCCTGGCTTTTGCCGTCCTTCGTCACCTTCTCCAGTCCGCTGAAGCGCCCCACGCCGTAGTCGATATGGGTCACGTAGTCGCCAGGCTTCAGCTCGAAGAGCTCTTTCAGCGTCATCGCCTCGTGGGTGGCACGCAGGTCCTTGACCGTATATTTATGGTATCGGTCGAATATCTCGTGGTCGGTATAGCAGAGCAGCTTCTCCTGATGGTCGATGAAGCCGTGGGATAAGTTGAAAGTCGAGAGTTGGTAGTTGAAATTGTCGGGGAGTATCTTCTGAAGGCGCTTCTCTTGGCTTTCGTTGCTCACGGTGACGATGAGGCGGTAGCCTCGGTCGGCATACTCGCGCAGGTTGGTCTCCAGCAGGTCGAATTGCTTGTTGAATGTCGGCTGTGGCTCGCTCGTCACCTCCACCCGCACGGCCTGCGAGAAATAGTGGCTATTGCCGTATTCCACTATGTTCAACTGCAGCAGGCGGCGCAGGAACTCTTCCGGTGCACAGCACAGTTCCTCCGGCTCGGGCAGTCTGCCCAGCACAGGATGGGCTGTGTCGGCCTGCCGCTCGGCATAGGCTTTCTTCACCTCGTCCAACTCGTGTTCCATCCGTCCTGTCGCCAGCATCAGGCTCTGCACCCACACCACGTCACCCGATGAGTAGTACTCCAGCAGGCTCACTTTGCTCTCTACTTTCCGCTCCTCGTTTCCGGTCGCGAAATCGGGCACTATGTCGATGCGGTCCAGCTGCTTCACACTCAGCTGACTCACCGCGTCGTAGGTGCGCAGCGAGTCTACCTGATCGTCGAAGAATTCTATCCTGTAGGGCAGTTCCGAGCTGAATGAGAACACATCTACTATGCCGCCTCTGACCGCGTATTGGCCGGGCTCTACCACGAAGTCTTCGCGCTCGAATCCCAACTCCTGCAGCCGCTCCACCAGTTCCCACATGTCTTTCTGTTCGCCGCGTACCACCCGCACTGTATTCCTCCGCAGCGTCGTGTTGCCCACCACCTTCTCGCTCAGCGCCTCGGGCCAAGTCACCACCGTCAGCCGCTCGCCGGCCGACAGGCGTTGCACCACTTCGGTTCGCTGCATCACATTAGCGTTCTCCGTACCCTCGTCGTAATGGTATGCTTTGCGATACGAAGTGGGGAACAGCAGCACACCATCGTCCATCAGCGCCTCCAGGTCGTTGGCCATGTAGTAGGCCGCCTCTTTGTCGGGAGCCATCACCAGCAGGCTTGACGTCTGCAGGCGTCCGGCCATCGCCGCTATCACAGCCGCCGGCAGACTTCCCGTCATCCCGTCCACATGCACCCGCACTTCGCTGTCCGACAGCAACTCGGTAAGTCGCTCCACCACAGCGCTCTTCTCATAGAAGGCCGTCAGCCCTCCGTCTTGCATTATTGTAGTCATGAATCACCAGCTGGGTTCTATTCGTTAATTGCCAATCTCACGCCTCTTATCTTCTCGGCGACAGCGTCACCCACGGTACCAGCGTCTCTTCCATCGACACGCCTCCGTGCTGGAATGTGCCTGTGTACAACTGCACATACTGGTTGTAGTTGTTCGGATAGGCGAAGAAATCGCCTGCCCGGGCGAAGATATAGGGCGACGTGACATGTCTGCGAGGCAGGAACAGTTGCGCGGGATCCTTCACCTCGAACACCTCTTTGGGGTTGTAGTCCAGCAGGCGGCCCTGCTTGTAGCGCAGGTTCACACTCACTTCGCGGTCGCCTTTCACCCGCACCGGACGTTCTACCCGCGTCGACCCGTGGTCGGTGGTAATCACAACCCGCACCTTGCGTTCCGACAGCTCACGCAGAAGCTCCATCAGTGGCGAATGCTCCATCCACGACCGTGTCAACGACCGGTAGGCACGGTCCGTGTCTGCCAGTTCGCGCACCACATGGCTGTCTGTGCTTGCGTGTGAAAGCATGTCCACGAAGTTGTATATCACCACATTCAGGTCGTACCTCATCAGATCGTCCACCCGCTCCACCAGCCGTCGGCCATACTGTGCATTCAGCACTTTGTTGTATGAATGCTTCACGTTCAGTCCGTGACGACGCAACTGCTCGTCCAGCAGCTCGTCCTCATATTGGTTCTTATACCCCTCTTCGTCTTCGTTTACCCACCACTGTGGGTACTTCCGTTCAATCTCGCTCGGCATCAGTCCCGCGAACATCGCGTTGCGCGCAAACTGTGTCGTTGTCGGCAGAATGGTCCAGTACAGCTCGTCGTGTTCGACCCGCATCAGAGGCTCCACCAGCGGCTGCACGTACTTCCACTGGTCGTAGCGGAAATTGTCAATCACTATCAGGAAGACGGGTGTCTTGTCTTTCAGCATAGGCACCAGTCGCTCGCGTACCACCGTTTGACTCATCAAGGGTTTCTCTGCGCGACCGGACAGCCAGTCGCGGTACATCCCCTCGTAGAAGCGGCAGAACTGTGCTCCCGCCTCGCGTCGTTGCGACAAGAAGATGTCGTGGATATTCTCGTCGTCCGTCGACGCCAGCTCCAGGTCCCAGAACACCAGTCTCCGATACATCTCTTCCCACTCCGTCGCAGTCTGGCAGTCGCCCAGCTGCATCCCTATCTCGCGGAACTGCTGCTGGTAGCCCTGCGTACTGTGCTCGCTCCGCAGTCGCCGTCCTTCGGTGTGCTTCTTCACCGTCAGCAGCAGTTGGCTCGGGCTCACAGGTTTGATCAGGTAGTCGTTAATCTTGCCTCCCAGCGCATCGTCCATGATGTGCTCCTCCTCACTTTTGGTGATCATCACCACCGGCAGCTGCGGCCACCGTTCCTTGATGGCCTTCAGCGTGTCGATGCCGCTCAGACCCGGCATCTGCTCGTCTAGAAACACGATGTCCACCCCCTCCAGCACATCCAACGCGTCGCGTCCCGACGTCACGGGCACCACATGGTACCCCTTCTCTTCAAGATACATGATATGGGGCCGCAACAGGTCAATCTCGTCGTCAGCCCAAAGGATTGTAGCGTTATTCATACCTTCTTTAACGACATCAGGGGAAAAATATTGTGTCGGCGCTTGAACATAATACTCAGAGTTGATTTTGCATTTTATACAATAAAACAAATATATTGCCGTTGTATAATGGCGTGTGTGATGAGTGTTTGAGGCTTGGAATTGGAAATATTATATTAAATATCAGGATTATGAAGAAGATGCTTATGATGATGGCGGCGCTGGCGAGTGCTGCGGTGGCGCTGGGACAGCCGGCGTTGACGAAAGGCATGGAAGGCAAACGCTTGGATGCCGACGAGCTGGCGACAGCGCGCTATGTGGGGGTGGAAAAAGGAATGGACGCCTGGGTGATGGAAGGCCGGAAGCACGTGAAGCAGGTGGTGCTGACGGACGTGAACCTGGAACCTGTCGTGGTGGCCCCCATCGAAGGCAGCGGCGACTTGGAACTGCTGGCGGCGAGTCCGGCGGACTACCGTACGGGTGTGCTGTTGGCCGACAAGCGGTCGAAACGGGCTGTTGTGCTGCGTGGCGAGATGGATGCCGACAGCCGTGCGCTGGTGGAAAGTCCCGACACGGTGGTGGCATTCGACTTCGGCCGCAAAGATGTCTGCATGCTCTGGGCTGCCACCTCGCCTTCGGGACGCTACACGGCCCTGGTAGCGGTGATACAGATGAACGACGAGCAGCAGTATAGCGCCTACACGGCTATGTTCGACAGCCGCATGTACCGCATCTGGGGCAGGGAATATGCACTGGGGTCGCTCCACGAGGTGGTGGCGACTGACGACGGACGTGTGGTGACGCTGGGTGAGGAACGCGAGGGCGACGAGTCGCACTTCGTGTTCAACGTGCTGGACTCGCTGCGCTCCACGACCTTTGACGCGGTGGTGAAGTGCGACCCGGTGCAAGAGGTCCATCTGGCCAATGTGATAGGTCCCTATGCAGTGGTGGCCGGCACCTATCGTCCGGCGGGCAAGAAGAACGAGGGAATGACGGCCGGCGTGCTGACCCTGTCGTTCCACCTCGACTCGGCTCAGTTGGCGGGAGTGACGTTGCGTCCGCTGCAGAACGAAGACTTGAATATACTGCTCAACGAGAAGACGAAGAAGATACAGAAGGCACAGGCCCTTGACCATGTGAAGCAGCTGGGTTGCGTGGCGACACCCTACGGGGCGGTGCTGGCTCTGGGTCGCGACATGGTGGTGGAACGCAGCTCGAATGGCGGCAGCGTGACCCGCACCGGCTACGGGACGGGTGTGATGATGGCGGCGGTGGACACCACGGGTCGTGTGTGCTGGGTGCGCAACCTGCGTCGCAACGACGTGAACGAAGAGGGTGAACGTCCGACGCTGGGCATCGCGGCTGTGGGCAATCGGGTGTGCGTGGTCAAGTCCGAGCACGCCAAGATGCCGTCCATCTATGACATCAGCAACGAGGCCAAGCAGATGAAGCAGGGTGACAAAGGCAACGTGGTGGTGTATGCCGTCGATGCCGAAGGGCAGGTGGAGAAACTGCTGCTTGAGGCAAAGTCGAAACAGACCGTGGTACGCGCGTTGACGCGGCACGACGGCACATTGGTGTACCTGAGCCGTACGGGCAAGAAGTCACGCCTGGCCGAGTTGAGAGGTATGTGAGCACAAAAGACTGAGAGATAACAAGGCAAAAAGTCAAGGATTCAGAAGCTGTTGCCAAGTCGGAGGTCGGAAGCCAGCTCTCCCACTCAAAAATTTACAGACATAAAGACTCACAGACTTAGAGACTCACAGACATAGAGACTCACAGACATAGAGACTCACAGACTTAGAGACTCAAAGACATAAAGACTCACAGACATAAAGACTCACAGACTTAGAGACTCACAGACTTAATGACTCACTGACTCAAGGACTCAAAGATTTTCTGAAAGGATAAAAGAGGTTGAAAAACAAGTATATCGAAATACGTGGTGCGCGGGCGAACAATCTGAAGAATGTCGACGTGCAATTGCCGCAAGGACAGTTGGTGGTGGTGACGGGAGTGAGCGGCAGCGGCAAGTCAAGCCTGGCGTTCGACACCCTTTTTGCTGAAGGACAACGGCGCTATGTGGAGAGCCTGAGCTCGTATGCGCGCCAGTTCCTGGGTCGCATGTCGAAGCCGGAGGTGGACTTTATCCATGGGCTGGCGCCGGCAGTGGCCATAGGGCAGCGGGTGAATACATCCAACCCGAGGAGCACCGTGGGCACGCAGACCGAGGTGTATGAGTACCTGAAGCTGCTCTTCGCCCGTGTGGGACGCACCTTCTCGCCCGTGAGCGGCATCGAGGTGAAACGCCACACGGTGAGCGACGTGGTGGACTACGTCTGCTCGGAGTTCGGCGGCCGGAGCGAAGTCGGAAGTCGTACGTCGGAGGTCGTAAGTCGGAAGTCGGAGGTCGGAGACTCAAAGACTCAAAGACTCAGTGACTCACAGACTCAAAGCCTCAAAGCCTCAAAGCCTCACGAGACCGTGTTGATTCTTGCCCCGCTGGAGGACAGCAAGGAGCGTCCCTTGGACCAGCAGCTGTCCATTCTGCGTCAGGAAGGTTACCAACGTGTGATGGTGAAGGGGACGGTGGTGCGCATCGAGGACCTGCTGTCGGAAGGCGGCAATGCCGCTTTGTCCGAATCCCCCACTTTCTTGGTCGTGGACCGCGTGAATGTGGACTTGTCCGACGACGGGCTGGCGGCACGTCTGGCGGAGAGTGTGCAGGCTGCTTTCTTCGAAGGAAGGGGTTCCTGTGTGGTCAAGAAGTTGGAAACCGGTGGTGCTGAAGCCTCCCCGGCTCCGAACAGGACGTTTTCCAACCGTTTCGAGGCCGACGGCATCACCTTCGAGAAGCCCAACCCCAATTTCTTCTCTTTCAACAACCCCTACGGTGCCTGCTCCACCTGCCAAGGGTACGGGAGCGTGATTGGCATCGACGAGAATCTGGTGGTGCCCAACAAAACCAAGAGCATCTATGAGAACGCAGTGGTGTGCTGGAATGGCGACAAGATGCAGGAGGTGAAACGTGAGTTTATACGCCATGCTGCTGTCGTGGACTTCCCCATACACAAGCCGTACTATGAACTGACGCAGGAGCAGAAAGACCTTCTGTGGCACGGCGACGGCACTTGGGAGGGCATCGACGGCTTCTTCCGCTGGGTCGAAAGTCAGGCCTACAAGATACAATACCGTGTCATGCTCAGCCGCTACCGTGGCCGCACCGTTTGCCCCGATTGCCACGGCTCGCGTCTGCGGAAAGACGCCGACTATGTGAAGGTGGGCGGCCGCAGCATCAGCGAGGTGGTGTCAATGCCGGTCGACGAAGCGCTGCGCTGGGTACTGTCGCTCGAAGAGAGTCTTACACCCACCGAACTGGCTACGACAGAACGCCTGCGGGCCGAATTGCGCAGCCGCTTGGGCTATCTGGTCGACGTGGGCCTCTCTTACCTGACGTTGAGCCGTATGAGCAACACGCTGAGTGGCGGCGAGAGCCAGCGCATCACATTGGCTACCTCGCTGGGCAGTTCGCTCGTGGGGTCGATGTACATACTTGACGAGCCGTCGATAGGGTTGCACAGCCGCGACACAGAGCGCCTCATCGGGGTGCTGAAGCAGCTGCGCGACCTGGGAAATACGGTGATAGTGGTGGAACACGACGAGGACATCATCCGGTCGGCCGACTGGCTGGTCGATGTCGGACCCGGCGCCGGTCGTCTGGGCGGCGAGGTGGTCTTCAGCGGACCGCCGTCGAAACTGCCCAAGGCCGACCGCTCGCTGACGGCCGACTACCTGCTGGGACGCCGCTCGATAGCCGTCCCTAAGGAACGCCGCCATTGGCGCGACCGCATCAGCATCCGTGGCGCCTATGCCAACAACTTGAAACATATTGATGTCGACATCCCTTTGGGGGTGCTCACCGTCGTCACCGGTGTCAGCGGCTCGGGCAAGAGCACGCTGATACGTCGGGTGCTCTACGACGTGTTGCAGCGCCGCATGGAGGGCAACGCCGACTACGTGGGCTCGTGTCTCTCGCTCGAGGGCGACGTGCGCCGTCTCGCTGCGGTCGAGATGGTGGACCAGAACCCCATCGGCCGCTCCTCCCGCTCCAACCCCGCCACCTACATGAAGGTCTTCGACGAGGTGCGTGCCCTCTACGCCCAGCAGCCGCTGGCGAAAGCCCGTGGCTACAAGAGCGGCTTCTTCTCTTTCAACGTCGAAGGTGGCCGCTGCGACACCTGCGAGGGCGAAGGCTACGTGACGGTGAGCATGCAGTTTATGAGCGACGTGCACCTGCTCTGCGACGAATGCCATGGCTCCCGCTACAAGGACGAGGCCCTCGAGGTGCACTACAAGGAAAAGAATATCAGCCAGGTGCTAGAGATGACGGTCGACCAGGCATGCGAGTTCTTCGACAGCGATGAGACCCGCTCCATCTACACCCGTCTCAAGCCCCTGCAGGACGTCGGACTGGGCTATCTTATGCTGGGCCAGTCGAGCAGCAGCCTCAGCGGCGGCGAAGCCCAGCGCATCAAGCTGGCTTCCTACCTCGTGCATGGCGAAGCCGCCGAGCGTCCCATGCTCTTCATCTTCGACGAACCCTCCACCGGTCTGCATTTCCATGACATCCAGAAGCTGCTGGCAGCCTTCGACCGCCTCATCGAACGGGGTCACTCCATCGTCGTCATCGAACATCACCACGACATCATCAAGTGTGCCGACTGGGTCATCGACCTCGGCCCCGAAGGGGGCGAGGGTGGGGGACGGGTGGTCTTCGCCGGCACCCCCGAAGACCTGCTCAATTGCAAAGAGTCCTACACCGCAAAATACCTCACTGGTAAACTATAATCGTTATCCCGTTATCCCGCAATAAACCGTACCCCTTAACCATTACTATGACCATTACTATGACAATGACTATTAAACTATAATCTTTAATCATTAACCCTTAACCATTACCCCAACATCACATTTGTCTTTGACTTCTAGTGAGCGGAGCGAACGATGACTTCTTTAACTTCTCTAACTCCCCAAAAAAAAGTAACCATTAATCATTAACCCTTAACCCTTAATCCTTAACCTTTAACCCTTAACCATTAATCATTAACCATTAAACCGTAAACTAAAAAAAATGACCCCTCAAAAAACCATCAAACGTTCGGCATCCATCGGCCTCTGGGGCTCGGTGGGAGTGGTGATGCTCACGGTGGCTTTCATCTACCTCGCCCCGTGGCGTTTCTATCCGTCGGAACATACGGCCCGCTGGATGCTCGTCGCCGGCAGCGTGCTGGCGGTGTTGGCTGTCAGCATGACACTCCTCACCGTCCGCCGCCGCATCCCGCAGCTGCGGCAGACCGACGACCTGGAGATCAAACTCACCGGCTACGCCTCCCATGTGCGCTCGCTCTATACCACCATGCTTGTGGTCATACTGCTGCTCTGCGCCTTCACCCTCTTCTCGGCACGCAACGTGCTGCTGATGCTGGCCCTCGTCAGCGTGCTTGTGCTCTTCCTCAACTATCCCAACATCTACCGCATCAAGGTCGACCTGGGACTCACCGACGAGGAGATGCGCTCGCTTTTCGGAGACCAATACGTCAGTTAAATTGAAAGTTGAAAGTTCCTAGCCCGCCTAGAAAGGCTAGTCCGCCTAGAAAGGCTAGTCCGGCTAGAAAGGCTAGAAAAAAAACTAAAACTTAAACCATTAACCATTAAACCGTAAACTGTAAACCGTAAACATTCGTATGAAAAGAAACGACACCATAGTTGCCGTGGCCACCCCTCAGGGGGTTGGAGGAATAGCGGTGGTGCGCCTCAGCGGCCCCGACGCCCTCGCTATGGCCACCTCCCACCTGAACCTCCGACCTCCGACCTCCGACCTCCGACCTCGCCAGGCGGTCTATTGCCGTTTCGACGATCTGGACGACGGCATCGCCGTCTATTATCCGCAGGGCTACACCGGCGAGCCCACCGTCGAGTTCTCCTGCCACGGGTCGCTCTACGTGCAGCAGGCCCTGCTGCAGACCCTCGTCGACGACGGTGCGCGGCTGGCCGAAGCCGGCGAGTTCACCCGCCGTGCCTTCCTCAACGGACGGCTCGACCTCTCGCAGGCTGAGGCGGTGGCCGACCTCATCGACGCCGTCACCCCGACCCAGCACCAGCTGGCCGTCAGCCAGCTCCGCGGCGGCTATGCCGACGAACTGAAAGCCCTCCGGCAGCAACTCCTCGACCTCACCTCGCTCCTCGAGTTGGAACTCGACTTCAGCCAGGAGGACGTCGAATTCGCCGACCGCTCGCAGCTCATACATCTGGTCGGAAGCCTCAGCTTGCGCATCAACAGCTTGCGCAACTCGTTCCGCCTCGGCAACGCCCTCAAACGTGGCATCCCCACGGCCATCATCGGGCGTCCCAACGCCGGCAAGTCGTCCCTGCTCAACGCCCTGCTGGCCGACGACCGGGCCATCGTGAGCCCCATCGCCGGCACCACCCGCGACACCGTCGAGGAGACATTCTCCATCGACGGCTTCACCTTCCGCCTCATCGACACAGCCGGCCTGCACCCGACCGACGACCCACTCGAGAATTTGGGCATAAAACGATCCATCGCCGCCGCGGTCCAGGCCGACATCATTCTCTATGTCCACGACGCCACACGCTCGTTCGCCGATGCCCTCGCCGACATGCAGTCGCTGCAGGATGCCGGCGTCAGCCTCGAAGGCAAGCACCTTTGGATTGTCAATAACAAGATGGATCTCCCGGATGCGGTCAACCCCACACCCGGCGTCGGCATCGCCGTCTCGTCCACCCAAGGCACCGGCCTCGACAACCTCCGGCAGGTGATGGTCGACGCCGTCAGGCGCGACAAGGCCGCGTCCAGCGACATCCTCCTCACCAACGCCCGCCACTATGACGCCCTCGGCCGTGCCGACGCCGCCCTGCGGCAGGTGGCCGACGCGCTCACCCAAGGCGTCCCCGCCGACCTCGTCGCCGTCGACCTCCGCGACGCCCTCTACCACCTCGGCACCATCACCGGCGACGTCGCCAACGACGAAATCCTTTCCAATATCTTCAGCCGCTTCTGCATCGGAAAATAGTTAAACTATGTTAACCCGTGAGCCAAACCAGACCCCTTCTCTGTCTATATGTAATAAACCTATCGTCCCTCGCGTTATGAAGAAAAACTCCGTTATGATGAAACGCTTGCTTGTCACAGCCATCGCCTTCCTCCTCCTGCCGTCGCTCGCGGCGGCTAAATCCGACGGCTACAAGTTTACCCTCCAAATCGACGGCTGCACCGACTCCATGGTGCTCCTTTGCTACTACCACGCACAGACCGAGCGCATCCTCGACACCGCCTTCAACAACGGCCGCGGCCGCTTCCTCTTCCAAGGCACGCGCACCCTCGAACCCGGCCTCTACTTCTTCTCCAACGAGAAAGGACGCAAGGTCGACTTCGTCGTCTACCACGAGAAACCCGTCTTCAAGTTCCACACCGACCAGCGCGACTGGTTGCGCAACATGAGCGTCAGCGGCTCCCGCCAGAACACACTCTTCTTCAACTTCAACCGCTCCACCGAGCACTACTATGACGCCGTCCGCGAAGCACGCGACGAGATGGACTCCGCTGCCTTCATCGAATTCCGTCGGCAGCAGTTCCTCCATGTCGACACACTCCGCCTCGACTTCATCGCACGCCATCCCGAGTCGATGCTCGCCCGCATGATGATGGCCTCCAAAGACCCGCTCCCGCCACCCGACAGCGTCACCGGCAACGACCGCTACTTCTACATCATGCACCACTTCTTCGACAACATGCCCCTCGACGACAACTTCATCATCCGCACCCCGCGGTCAGTCTTCTACAATCGCATCGACGAGTATGTCGACAAGCGCATGCAAGGTCTCCCCCCCGAACTCATCATCCCCTTGCTCGACACCCTCATCGACCGCTCTGAGCCCGCTCCCGAGGTCTTCAAGTGGCTCGTCCTCACCCTCACCGAACGCTACCTCCAGAGCAATATCATGGTCTACGACGAAGTCTACGTCCACCTCGTCCAGCGCTACTTCGCCACCGGCAAGGTGACCTTCCTCCCGCCGTCGACCGTCGACGAGCAGGTGACTCGTGCCTCCAAATGGGAACACCTCCTCGTCGGACGTGAAGCCCCCGAACTCATCCTCTTCGATACCACCCGCCGCGTCTGGTCTCTCCACCACATGCCCGGCCGCTACACGCTCCTCCTCTTCTGGAGCCCCACCTGCGGCCACTGCCGCACCATCATCCCGGAAATCTACCAGGTCTTCGACCGCGTGGCCGACAGCCTCGACATGACTGCCTTCGCCATCCTCTCCGAACCCGAAGAGCATACCGTCGAAAAATGGAAGACCTTCCTCGCCGACCACCACATGACCAACCCCCGCTGGGTCAACCTCAACGGTGGCGAGGCCAATATCGACTGGCGCGAGGTCTACGACGTGCAGACCACGCCCCAGATCTACCTCATCGACAACTCGACCCACAAGTTCCTCGCCAAGAAACTCAGCGCCGACCTCCTCGAACTGATATGCAAACGGCTGTAATAAATTAAGAATTAAGAATTAAGAATTAAGAATGAAGAATGTAGAATCTGAAAGTGGAAAATTGAAAGTTGAAAGTTGAAATATCTCTCGGATTACGCGAAGCGCAGGGATTTCCAGGATGAAGCCGACCCGACAGAAATGAGAGAAAGAGGATTTACAGGATTTCTAGGATTGCGCGCAGCGGGAGGGGAAAGTTGAAAGTTGAAAGTTGAAAGTTCTCTCGGATTACGCGAAGCGCAGGGATTTCCAGGATGAAGCCGACCCGACAGAAATGAAGAAAGAGAATTTACAGGATTTCCAGGATTGCGCGCAGCGGGAGAAGGTGAAAATTAAGAATTAAGAATGAAGAGTGAAGAATGAAGAATGAAGAGTGAAGAATGAAGAGTGAAGAATATAGAATTTACGACAATTAACGGATAATTCACGACAATTCACGTTTAAGAAAGCAACAGACAATTTATGGATAATTCATGGCAATTCATGTTAAAAATAAAAAGGAGTAATGTAGTAAAGGAGAAAAGTAGTAAAGTGTGATACTCATGACAATTTATGGATAATTCACTCACACATTTACACATTCACACATTCACACATTCATAGTCATAAGTCATAGTCATTGTCATAAGTCATAGTCATTGTCATAGTCAAAATTACCGAATTAACGAAACACATATTATATTATGAAACGCACCCTTATCCTTGCCGCCGCGGCAATCGTGCTGCTGGCAGGCTGCAAAAACAAGAAAGACATGGACAACCCCTTCTTCAGCGAGTGGAACACTCCTTACGAAATCCCCGACTTCGGCCGCATCAAGACCGAACACTACATGCCTGCCTTCCGCGAAGGCATGAAACAACAGCAGGCCGAAATCGACGCCATCGTCAATAACCCCGAGGCACCCACCTTCGAAAACACCATCCTCGCCTTCGAGTACAGCGGCCAGCTGCTCAACGAAGTCAGCGCCGTCTTCTTCAACCTCAGCGAGTGCGAGAACAGCCCCGAGATGGAAGCCATCGAGGAAGAAGTGACGCCCCTGCTGTCGAAGCATGGCGACGACATAGCCCTCAACGCAGCCCTCTTCGCCCGCATCAAGGCCGTCTACGACCAGCGCGAGAGCCTTGGCCTCAACCCTGAGCAGATGCGCCTGCTCGAGAAGCACTACAAGGACTTCGTGCGCGGCGGCGCCAACGTGCCCGCCGACCAGCAGGAACGCTTCCGCGAACTCAACACCCGCATCGCCGACCTCACCATGCGCTTCGCACAGAATGTGCTGAAAGCAACCAACGCTTACAGTAAAGAGCTCCCCGACGGCACCAAGGTGACCCTCGACATGCCCACCTGGGAGCCCTTCATGCAGACTTGCCCCGACCGCGCCCTCCGCGAGGAGGTGTGGCACGCCTTCACGGACAGATGTAAGGATGGGGAGTTCGACAACACCAAGATCATCGACACCCTCGTCAACCTGCGCCTCGAGCGCGCCAACATCCTCGGCTTCCCCACCCATGCCGACTACGTGCTCG
>CAMJJD010000008.1 GCA_946406015.1 uncultured Bacteroidales bacterium
GCCCGTCGGCAGCAGGTCTTATTCACTTAACGAAATAAAGAATTATGCAAATCGAAAGCTTTCGCCGTTGTGGCAAATATGTGTTCCACTACAAAAAATATCAGGATTAACAATCTACCTGTACACCGCGGCTGATGTGCCTTTACGTGGCACCCTGATGTAAGGGCACATCACAGGAGGGGTAAAAGAGAAATGGAAGAACACGCGGACGGGTTCCTGTTTCATCACATTCATTCTTGAAACAGGAACCCGTCCGCATTTTTCAGAAACCCGTCCTCACAAGCCCTGCTTCTGCTGGCGGCGGAGGGCCATAGCGTCGATGTCGGCGTGGTCGATGGCATCCTGCAGGGCGTCGAGTATATGCTGCTTGCGCGGGAGGAAGGGGCCAGTGAGGTGGAGCGACGAGGTGTGGTGGGTGTTCACCTCGCAGTCACAGCGTCAGCAGCTTCATCGACCGCGCCACGGTGCCCATCCTGAAGAAATACCTCAACGACGAACGCCTGTCGCTCACGCAGATCGCCGACCGCATGAACTTCACATCCCTCTCCTATTTCAGCCGCTACTGCACCAAGCACCTCGGCCAGTCGCCCAGCGACTACCGCCGCAGCCTACAACCACGAGGATGAATGAAGATTGTCAGATTGTGGACAAGATACAGGCAGTGAGGCCCGCGACGTTCCGTCGCGGGCCTCACTGCATTTTATGATTTTCTCAGTTTGAAGCGTTACGCTGACGGCTGGCGACTGTGCGTTCTTGGTTTTGCCGGTGCAGTTCCTCCTCTTCGCGGGCTATGCGGGCTTTCGCTTCTTCGAGGGTCTCGCCGTCGCGCATAAGGAATTTCTTGACAAAGGCGTCGCTGATTTTGGTAAAACCCTCAACCACGCCGTCCTGAATGGCAGTATAGCCGCTTACCACGCCGTTCTCGATGGCCTTGTAACCTTTTACTACACCATCCTCAATCTTCTGATAGCCGTTTTTCTCCGTGTCGGCCACACGCTGCATTTTGTTCTCTTCCATTTTCGTTGCGTTTTGCGCTCCAGCTACACCGCACATTGTGGTGGCAGCAAGGAGCAGGATTAATGACTTGATGTTACGTTTCATTTTTGGAGTTCTTGAATTTTGATGCAAAAATACACTATTCAACAGACAATAGCCATTAATATAGCATAAAACAACAATAAATATACTAAATTGAACAATTCGGCGTTATCTTAACATGGAAAACATCCACGAACAGTTTGAACAATCGGTGGCGTTGCTCCACTACGTCGACGACATATACCTGATTGACGAAGAACAACAGACGGACAATCTGATGCCTATTGTGGCGGGACGTGAGATAATGACCGACAAGATTGTCTTCCTTATGTGTCGTTCTGGTGCGATGCACCTGCTTCTCAACTACCACAAGTTGTCGCTCTCGGCAGGGCAAATCTTCATCGCTCTCCCCGGAATGATTATCGACACGCGAGAGGTAAGCCCTGACTTCCGCGCCACCACGATGCTCCTCTCCGAAAGGTTCACCGACAGCCTTAATCTTGGAAGCCCTTACCGTACCCTGCTTTCCATCCAGCGGCAACCGATATTAACCCTTATGGCTGGAATGGAAGAAGCAATGGCCAACTTTGTCGGTATGGTGCGAGGACTTCTGTCACAGCCGTCACATCCCCACCTCGACCGCGTGTTGCATCTGCTCTTCGAATCGTGGTTTTTCGGCTTCGGTCCCTACCTGCACAGCACAGAGAGCCAACGGATAGCCACAGCGGCAGAACAGCACACCGAGCAGTTCTTGCGATTGGTGGAACAGAACTTCCGCCAGCAACACTCGCTCAACTGGTATGCCTCCCAAATGAACATCACCGCAAAAAGACTCAGTATCTGCGTCAAACAGACCTCGGGGTGTACCGCTGCCGATTGGATAGAGCGTCACCGTCTGCACGAAGCCTTGAGACTGCTCCGCAGCGGCAAACTCACAGTTAAAGAAATTGCCTTCCAACTCGGCTTTCCCAACCAGTCGACCTTCGGCACCTGGTTCAAGCGCCACACCGGCACCAGCCCCAGCCGAATGGCAAGATAGATTCTTCTCTCATAAGCCCAACTTCGGCCAGTCGCCCAGCGACTACCGCTGCAGCCTCCAGCCACGGGGGGTGACACTGCCGGCAGGCGTAACCTTATGTGAATTCTATGATCGCACTCGTCTCGTTGCCGACGGACAGCGCGACGATAAGGCCTCCGTCAATACGGTAAAGCGTAGGAACAAGCACGTCGCCCAGCTTGGCGGCGACACGGTATTCAACCCTCAGGCCTCTGACCTCGAAGCCTTCAGGCAGGAGTTCCATCGCCACACGCACATAGTTGGCGTTGTTCATGTGACGGTTGTAGTCGATGTCGGCGCGCAGCACACGTACCGGTTCCAGCACTTCGCCACCCTCTTTGGGCAGGATGATGCGGCGGTCTTTGTAGTTCATCTCAAGCCGTGATTCCAACGCCATCGAGGCGATGGTGGCGTTGTCGACGCGCTTCAGCTTGCCTGCAGCCTTGTCGACGAAAGCCCCCATACTCCACGTCTTATAGCAAGGGTTCCCCTCGGCATCGTAGATGAAGGTGTTGCGGAAACCGAACATAGGCTTAACCTCATAGACAGAGGTCGTCACCGTCAGCTCCTCCTTGTATTCCGGCACACGGACGACCTCCACCTGGCGGGTGGCCAGCAGCTGCGCCATATTCTGCTCGGCGAAATACTGCTTCACCATCGGCACTGAGTCAATCCACATCTCCGAGCAGTCCTGCATCATCTGAAGGGCCGAGTAGAGCTTCAGCCTTCCCTCGCTGTCGCAGCAGCTCGTGGTCACGTTATACTTCAAGTTGTACATATCATCCTTGTTTTACCTCCGTCGCCAACCGCTTGCCGAGCTCGTAGGCCTTCTGCAGGTCCTGCGGGAACTGCGTCTCACGCACGCGGGCTTTACGCTCCTCGGGGAGCATGGCGGCATCGTAGCGGCTGTAGTCGTTGAACTGGTAGGTGTCGAAGCTGTAGAGGATTTCCGTGGGACCGAACATACCCAGCTGGTGGGCGCTGGCGTCCATCAGGATGTGGTAGTTGTTGGCGCGGTACACCTCCTCGTCAGGACAGTTCATGGTGAAGATGGTCGCCGAGCGCTTGGGCTTGACCACCACAGGTCTGCGGAAGTCGGAGTAGTTCACCCCAGGAAAGATGAGCCTCTCCATGAAGGCGCGCAAACCCGCCGTGGGGTAGCCGCAATAGACCGGCGAGCCGCACACCAGCACGTCGGCCTCGACGGCCTTCTCCATAATGGGCTTCAGGTCGTCGGGGAAAGAGCATACGCCCTTCCTGCCACCCTTCACCTTGCAGGCGAAGCAGCTCATGCAGCCTTTGTAGTTCAGATTGCGGTCGTAGAGGTTGACCATCTCCACCTCGGCGCCAGCCTCGCTGGCACCCTCCATGGCGCGCTGCAGTAGCTGTGCCGTATTGAAGTTCTTACGAGGACTCCCATTGATAAATAATGCTTTAGTCATAATATATCGTTTTATTTCGTTTTCCAGAAGGCGAAGACGACGGCCAGCAGGATGAAAACGAAGCTGACAAGGTGGTTCCAGCGGATGGGCTCGCTTTTGAAAACGGTGGCCACGATGACGGTGAAGACCGTCAGTGAGATGCACTCAGCCAGTATCTTGAGCTGCATCAGCGAGAATGGCCCGCCGTTGATCTGGCTGCCGATGCGGTTGGCGGGTATCATGAACGAATACTCGAAGAAGGCCACGCCCCACGAGGTGAGGATGATGAGTATCAGCGGCCAGCTGGTGTTGATTTTCAGCTCGGTGAGCTTGAGGTTGCCGTACCAGGCGAAGGTCATGAAGACATTGCTGACGATGAGCAGCAATATCGTGATTAATCCCTTAGGCATTGTCTTAACTACTTAACTACTGACTACTTAACTACTAAACGCATTAACATTGCATAGGCTTGGTTGGTGCTGCGATCGATGTTCTGCTGTCTTCTGTTTGCACCGAACTGCAGCAGTTTGGCTTCAGTGTGTGTGGCGTCGGCGACGGCAATCCACACGGTGCCCACGGGCTTCTCCGGAGTGCCGCCGTCAGGGCCTGCGATGCCGGTGGTGGCGATGGCTAGGTCGGTGCCCATTCGCTGGCGCACGCCTTCCACCATCTCGCGTACAGTTTCTTCGCTCACGGCGCCGTGTGCCTCGAGGGTGCTGTGCTTCACGCCGAGGGCGCTTTCTTTCACCTCGTTGCTGTAGGCGATGATGCCGCCTTTGAAGTATGCCGAGGCGCCGGCTTGGGCGGTGAGCAGACGGGCGATGTTGCCGCCCGTGCAGCTCTCGGCGGTGGCCAGCGTCAGGCCGCGCTCCGTGAGGGTCTTGTGCACCAGCTCGTCGAGCGTCTCGCAATCTTCGCCGACGATGTACTGTCCGGCAAGGTCGTACAGCCCTTCAAGTGGAAAGTGGAAAGTGGAAAGAGGAAAGTCTTTCGGTAGATGTGCCGTCAGGCGCAGCTTGGTGAGACCGGCGACAGGCAGATATGCCAGCTTGATGTTCTCCGGCAGCGACAGCTCCCACGGCTCGATGAGGTCGCTGAGGAAACTCTCGCCGATACCTTGCGTCAGGATGTTCTTGGTGATGATGATGTCGGTTTTGAAGGTCTCTTGCAATTTCGGTATCACGCGGTTGCGCATGAGCCATTCCATCTCGAATGGCACGCCGGGCAATGAGACTAAAACAGGTTGGAGGTTGGAGGTTGGAGGTCGGAACTGTGGGACGGTTTCCGACTTCCGACTTCTGACTTCCAGCTTGGATTGGAACCACATGCAGGGGGCGGTGCCGAGGTCGTTGTTCAATACCTCGCAGCACTTGGGTACCAACGCCTGTGCGCGGTTGACGGGCGTCAGTTCGTAGCCGCGGCTCTCGAAGATGCGTCTCACATTGTCCAGCGCCATCTGGTTCTCCACCAGCTCGCTGTCGAAGTATTCGCACAGCAGTTTCTTGGTGATGTCGTCTTTGGTGGGACCGAGGCCGCCGGTGACCAGCACGGCGTCGCTGTCACGCAGGGCCTCGTCGACGGCCACCCAGATGTCTTTGTATACGTCGCCTACCACAAGGGTCTTGCAGACATCCATACCCGCTGCGGTGAGCAGTCGGCTCATCGTCGAGGCGTTGGTGTTGACGACCTGCCCTATGAGCAGCTCGTCGCCTATGTTGATGATGGTTACATTCATATTATCTTTAGTAGTTAAGTAGACAGTAGTTAAGTAGACAGTAGTTAAGTAAACAGTAGTTAAGGCAATACCGCAGGTATGGCCACCGTCTCGGCTACTGTTTGCCCATTGTTGGTTTCCTGTCGTATTCGGCGTAGGAGAATTCCAGGCCGCTCTTCTCGTCCACCATGCGTTCGGTCTCGTTGACCTTGGTGAACTCCGAGAGGTCGATGACGGGGAAGTAGGTGTCGGCTTCGGGGAAATCCTTATGCACCCAGGTGATGTAAAGGCGGTTTGTCCACGGCATCAACATGTTGTAGATACGTCCGCCGCCGATGATGAACACCTCGTCCGAATTGAAAGTTGAAAATTGAAAATTGAAATGCAGCAGGTCATTGATGCTGTGCACCACTTCTGCACCCTCGGGATGGAAGTCCTCGTTTTGAGAGAACACTATGTTTTGGCGTCCTGCTAGCGGGCGTTTGGGCAGGCTCTCCCATGTGCGGCGGCCCATCACCACAGGGTGTCCCATGGTTAGTGCCTTGAAGCGCTTGAGGTCGCCGCTGAGGTGCCAGGGCATGTCGCCGTTGAGGCCTATGGCGCGGTTCTCGGCCTGCGCCACTATGATGCTCAGATTTGGTTTCTTGTTAATGTCAATCATATCTTTGTTTTATTCTCAATCAGAACGAAAAGAACTATCAATACTTTACTTTTGGAAGTTATAGAAGTTAAAGGAAGTTATCGCGCTTCGCGCTAGAAGTTAAAGACAATACCCTCTGCAGGTAAAAGGTGCGATATGTACATTTGTCTTTAACTTCTTTAACTTCTCTAACTTCTTTAACTACCATAATTTATTTTCCAGTAAAAACTCTTGTCGCACGTTCGAAGATGCCGCCGCACCAGGCAAGCGCAAGGCCGTAGTTGCTCACCGGCACGCCGGCTTCCAGCGCGGGCAGCAGACGGGCTTTCACTTGCTGGGCGGTGATGACGCAGCCGCCGCATTGAATGACTAAGGAATAAGTGGAAAGTGGAAAATGGAAAGTGGAAAGAGAATCGGAACCGCCGAGGATGTCGAACTGGAGTTCTTTGCCGGTGGCTTTGCGGAGGGCGGCGGGCAGCTTCACGCGGCCGATGTCTTCGCAGGTGACGTTGTGCGTGCAGCTCTCCAGCAGCAGCACGCGGTCGCCGTCTTTCAGGTTGCCAATCTTGCGGGTTCCTTCAAGGTATTCGGTGAAAAGTCCTTTCTGTCGGGCCAACACGACGCTGAAGCTGGTGAGCGGCACCTCGTCGGGTACTATTGTGGCCACCTGTTTGAATGCCTGGCTGTCGGTGACCACCAGCGCCGGCGGCTCCTTCAGCGCCGCCAGCGTCGAAGGCAGTTCCTCGGGTTGGCAGAAGAATGCCTGCGCGTGGATGTCCATCAGGTCGCGCAGCACCTGCACCTGCGGAAGTATCATGCGTCCTTCGGGAGCCGACGAGTCGATGGGTGTCACCAACACCACAGTATCACCTAGCGAGACAACATCTCCCAGCAGCGACCGACTGCGGTAGGCGCTCTCGGGCAGGGCTTCTTTTATCTGTGCTATCAGCGCATCTTTGTCGATGGGGGCTTTCTTTGTCAGCACCTTGAGCATCGGTGTGCCGTGCTCCGCGCACCAACGCTCCACCATCTCTTCGGGTTCGCCATAATTGCCTTCGGTGTAGAGCAGCAGCGCCAGGTCGACTTCGGCCAAAGCGGCCATGCTTTTCTCCACTCGCATCCTGCCCAGCTCGCCCTCGTCGTCGATGCCGGCGGTGTCGATGAGCACCACAGGCCCTATGCCGCCAATCTCCATGCTCTTGCGCACGGGGTCGGTGGTGGTGCCGGCGGTGTCGCTCACGATGGCTATCTGCTGACCAGTCAGGAAGTTAATCATCGTGCTCTTGCCCACGTTCCGACGGCCGAAGAAACCAATGCGCGGCTTCAGTTCATTTCCTTTATTCATGCTGCAAAAGTACTAAATAAATCGCACATGCGTGAAGAAAGTTATCAACCTTGCTTTTCCCCATGCTCATTTCACCCACTATATGCTGATTTCGCCAAAAAATGATTTTCTCCGCTCCGTGCATTCTCCCTACCTTCTCCCTACCTTCTCCCTACCTCTCCTTGGCGCCCACGAAGAAAGCAGGGAGTTGGTAGGTTGCAGATGATGAGTCGATGTTGTTTGTGTGATGTTCGGCAAAGAATAGATGTTGTGTGCAATAAATGTTTATTGTTGGCGTTTTCTAATGGTATCGCTCTGTTGTATGCGAAAGCTGATAGTCATAATAGGGTTGTTGATAATGTCTTGTACAATTATGGCACAGGACAACGGACGCACGTTGAAACCCAACTACCGCAAGATTGCGCGTGTGGTGAAATCGCCGTCGAGCCCCTATTATCTTGATTCGCTTGAGGAGCGATTCTCCCGTTGCGACACCACGCTCACGGTCGACGACTTGCGTTGCCTATATTATGGCGGGGCGGCCAATATGCTCACCGCTTCCCACAAGGCACTCGATGCCGCCGTCTTGCGGTTCGGGATGGCCTCGCGCCGGGCGGGTATCATGTGGTGGCGCTACCAGATGCTGACCACAGCCGTCTGGAGTACGGGCGACGGCAGCAAGCGCAATCCGTTGTATGTCACCGGACGCGACGATGCCCTATGGGTGGCCACCGACTTCGGTGCCCCCTTGTGGTTCAAAATCAAAGGCAAGCGTAAGTTCAGCGCAGCTCCACAACGGTGATGCCTTCGCCGCCTAGTTCCAGCTTCTCGGGGTGGAAGGTGCGGACATCTCGGTTGGCACGCAGTTCGTCGCGGATTATCTGCATCAATATGCCGTAACCCTTGCCGTGCAAGATGCGCACTTCCTTCTCGGAAAGGAGTAGTGCTGTGTCGAGGAACTGGTGCAGTTCGGCGATGGCCTCTTCGGCTCGGTGGCCGCGCAGGTCGAGAGTGGGGTTGAATCGGGCGCGCTTCTCGTTGATGTCGTCGTAGATGCCGCGACTGACGCTCACCGCAGATTTGGCGGTGGGTATCTTCTGCTTGGCGGTGCCTTGCAGGCGGCTGAGGGGGATGGTCATGCGGATGCTGTTGCTCTCCACTACGGCTTTCTTGCCCTTGATTTCCACTACCTGCCCGTAGGTTTCTTCGCCGTCGATGCGGACGATACTCCCAACCAGAATTGGCATTTCTTTATCTCTAACCGAATTATCCGAATTAATCCGAACTTGGCTTTTTCGGTTTCTTTCGGATTGTTCGGTTAGAGCTTTGGTGTTTTGTTCGGTGGCTTCGGCCAGGCGGGCGCGGGCTTGTTGCGTGGCTTCTTTCTCGGCTTTGGCGCTCTTGATGTCGCTGATGGTGCGCTCGACGGTGCGGTTGGCGTCGGTGAGTATCTGTTGCGCCTCGCGGCGGGCGGCGCCGACTATCTCGTGGCGACGGGCCTGCAGGTTGTCGCTCATCCGTTGGTATTTCTCGGTCACCTCGGCCAGGAATTCGTCGGCTACGCGCAGCTCCTCTTTCTTCTTTTCAATCTCTTTCTTGTCAAGCTCCAACTGCTGCAGCTGGTGCTCGAAGTTGAGCTGTTCGCGACCTACCATCTCGCCGGCTCGGTCGAGGATGTCCTTGGGGAAGCCGATGCTCTCGGCAATCTCGAAGGCAAAGCTGGATCCGGGATGCCCCACGCTGAGGCGGTAGAGCGGCCGCATGGCGTTGGTGTCGAAGAGCATGGCGCCGTTGACGATGCCCGGCATGCGGTCGGCCAGCAGCTTGAGGTCGGCGAAGTGGGTGGTGACGACGCCGAAGGCCCCTTTGTCGTAGAGCACCTCCAGCACAGCTTCGGCGATGGCGCAACCCGAGCGAGGCTCGGTGCCGCCACCCAACTCGTCGAGGAGGAAGAGCGTCTTTTCATCGGCTGAGCCGACGAGCGCTTTCATGTTCTGCAGGTGCGAGGTGTAGGTTGAGAGGTCGTTGTCGATGCTCTGCTGGTCGCCGATGTCGATGAAGATGGAACCGAAGAGGCCGCACTCCGAGGTGGGCCGCAACGGTACCGGCATTCCGCATTGCAGCATGTATTGTATCAAGCCTACGGCTTTGAGCAGCACCGACTTGCCGCCGGCGTTGGGGCCGGAGATGATCAATATTCTGGCCTCACCCCCGCCCCCTCTCCCAGAGGAGAGGGGAGTGGAATGTAGATTTAAGTCGAAAGGAATTACTCCTTCGAAGGAGTCTACTCCCCTCGCCTTTAGGGAGAGGGGTTGGGGGTGAGGCTGCCTTTTCTTCTGCAGGTATAGTATCGGGTGGCGGGCGTCCATCCAGTCGACGCGGGGTTCTCGGTGGAGGATGGGGACGCAGGCGTTGAGTTCTATGGCAACACGGGCTTTGGCACGCAGGAAGTCGATGCGTGCGAGGAAGTGATAGGCTTCGTCGAGTTGTGGCAGCAAGGGACGCAGCCGGTCGCTGAAGGTGAGCAGGATGCGTTGTATCTCGTGCCGTTCGTCGAAGTCGAGTTCGCGTAGGTCGTTGCCGAGTTCGACGACTTCGGCAGGTTCCACGAAAGCGGTGAGGCGTGTGGCGGACTCGTCTTGTATGAGGCCTTTTATCTTGCGTCGGTGGGTGGTGAGCAGGGGAATGACGGGACGGCCGTCGCGGATGGTCACTTCGGCCCCCTCGGGAGCCCAACCTTCGCGCTTGGCTCGCGAAAGGGTACTGTTGACTTGAGCCTCTACCTCCGCTGCTTTGCGGGCTTTGGTGCGCCGTATCTCGGCTAGGGCGGGGGAGGCGTTGTCGTAGAGCTCGCCGTGGTCGTCGATGAGTTTCCCTAAAAGGGAGTTGATGACGTTGAGTTGCGAGCTTTTTCCGCCATAGCCTAGTTCCACCTCGATGGCGAGGTTGCGCAGGGCGGTGTATTGTTGATGCTCTTCGGCTGTGAGGAAATAGTAGCACTCGCGGATGGTGCGGAGCGAGAGTTTCAGGTCGAACAAGCTCTCCAGAGGAATGACCGTGTTGCCGACCCGGAGGTGGGTGAGGATAGGGGTGAGGTCGATGAAGTCTTGCTGGGGAAACTCGCTCTCCATAAGTACTATCTGGCGCATCTCCTCGGTGAGTTGCAGCTCATATTGCACCTTCTCGAAGTCGGAAGAGAAACGCATCTCGTCGGCCATGCGGGCGGCAAGGGCGTTGGTGCATTGCTCCGTCACCATCTGGCGGATGCGGTCGAAACCCAGTTTCTGTTCTATATTTTTCATTAAGGAGTCAAGGAGACAGGAGTTAAGGAGACAGGAGTCTGGAAATTATATTCTATTTTTTATTTGTCGAAGTCGAGATATAGGGGCCATTTCTGGCGGAAGGTGTCGAGCTTTTCCTTGTCGAGGGTGACTGTGACGAGTTGGTCACTTCCGGCTACGGCTTCAGCCAGAGGAAAGCCTTTGTAGTCGATGAGGGCGCTGTTGCCTGTATAATTGCCCCCTACGCCATCCACCCCGCTGCGGTTGCATCCAAGCACATAGCTGAGGTTTTCGATGGCGCGGGCTTTCAGCAATGTTGTCCAAGCCTCGTGGCGGCTGCCCGGCCAGTTGGCGCAGACGAGCAGCAGGTCATACTGTAGTTTTGAATTTTGAATTTTGAATTTTGAACATGTTGCTGCCACTTCAGAATTCGACTTTCGAAATTCAACATTGTTGCGGAGCCACTTGGGGAAGCGGAGGTCGTAGCAGACGGCGGGTTTGATGCGCCATCCTTTGTATTCGAACACCTCGCGTTGTGTACCGCGGCTGATGATATTGTATTCGCCGCTGACGCGGAAAGTGTGGGCTTTGTCGTAGTGGCCAACGCTGCCATCGGGATAGACCCAATGCAGGCGGTTGTAGCAGCGGTCGCCCTCGCGGATAATCCATGTGCCGACGAAGAGAAAATTGTGCTTCGAAGCCATCTGGCGAGCCCATTGCAGGGTGGGTCCTTCCTGCTCTTCGGCCAGCGAGGCCATGTGGTCGCCGAAGCCGGTGGTGAATGTCTCAGGGACGACGAAGATGTCGTTCTTGGGTGCTGAAGCGAGCACCTCCTCAACGCGGCTGCGGTTGGCTTCGGCGTCGCCCCAGACGATATTCTGCTGGTAGAAGGTTATGTTCAGCTCGTTCATGGGTTGATGCAGGATTCAAGGTCTTTCTGTAGCTGGGCGTGCAAAGCTTCGGGGGAGTCGAAATGCACGATGTCGCGCATGCGGTATCGCAGTTCCACTTCGATATCGTGGCCGTAGAGGTCGCCGTTGAAGTCTCTCAAGTGCACTTCGAGCAGCGGTTTCTCTATTCCGAAAGTGGGTGCGGAGCCGAGATTGGCCATACCGTAGCATATCATGGGCTCGCAGAAATCGGCCGTCACGCTTACGGAGTAGACGCCTTCTTTGGGCAGCATCTTGCGGGTGTTCTCCAACGACACGTTGGCGGTGGGGAATCCCAGTTTGTGGCCCACACCGCGGCCATGCACCACGCGCCCCTCGATTCGGTAGGGGTGGCCGAGCAGATTCTCTGTGGCCACAACGTCGCCCGCCAACAGTGCCTGCCTTATACGCGACGAGCTGATGGGTTCTCCGTCGACGAGATAGGGTTCTCCGCGGTGGAGCGTGAAACCCAACTCGCCGGCCAGTTGGGGCAGGTGGTCGAAGTCGTCGTTGTGCTTTGAACCAAAGCGTGAATCGTATCCCAGCAGCAGGCTCCGCATATTCAGATCTTTGTGCAGCAGGCTTGCCATCTCGCAGGCCGACAGCTGGGCGACCTCGCGGGTGAATGGCAGCACGGCGACATACTTCACGCCGGCGTCGAAGAGCAGGCTCAGGTGTTCGTCGGGGTCGTCGAGCCAATACTCACTGTCGCGGCGACCGAGGACGAAAGAGGGATGCGACGTCAGCGTCACCGCCAAGGGCGCGAGGTGAGGTTCGAGTGTGGAAAGTTGTTCGAGCAGATGCCGGTGGCCGCGATGCACTCCGTCGAAGACGCCGACGGTGACGGCGGTATCTTCGCGGATGGCATCTATGGGGCCGTTTATATCGTAGAGCTGGAAGGTCATTTCAGGCGGAAGGAAGGTTTGAAGAGGATCGAGCAGCCGAAAGAATACTGCATGCGGTGCTCGTCGGGGTAATAGTAGCCCGACACCTCGAGCCGGAGCATGCAGGGTTGGTGCCCCGAAGTCCAGATGTGCGAGGCTTTGGCGATTAGCACCTGTGTGCGGTCGAAGGTTAGGGTAGGGGTAAGCGCCGAGAGGTTGCTGAAAAGCCAGCTGCCCATCAGCGGTACGAAGTCCTTGCCGTACCAGTAGCTCAATGTTACTTGTGTTTCCGACCTTTCTCGTGGAAAGCGCATGTTCAGCTCTGGATAGACACCCCAGCCCGATGTGAACGGAATCGCGGTGTTGCCGCGCTGGTTGTACCACATCATGCGGCAGCTGAGGTCGAAGTAGACGTTACCTGCATCGTAGAATGCACCTAATCCTGTGGAAACGTTGAAGTTGTTGTTAATCCGGTGGCTGACCGCCATGTTTTGACCGCCTTCGTGCTGGCCGATGGCGTGGAATGGAAGGTATAGTTGCACGTCGCCCAGATATGTTTGCAATCTGCCCGACAAACCAGCCGTGAAGCGCTCGGGTACTATGCTTTGGTTCCAGATGTATTCGCGCCAGTCGACCCAAAGGTCGGCCTCGGCATGACTACCTTCGTAGGTCAGCTCCACACCCGCTTCGGGGTCGGCCACATAGAGCAGGTCGGGGTTGTAGAGCGGCAGTGGCAGCTTGTGTGTGCTGTTGCCCAAGCTTCCGAGGGTGAGTTGCAGATGTTCGTTGAAAGTTATCTTCGCCTGTAGCCAGGGCAGCAGGTGGAGGCGGTTGATGCTGTCGGTGTTCGCCGGCCAGGGATTGTTGCTCAGCAGGGTGGGGTAGTTGCGTGCTCCCCATAGGTGCAGCCAATGGAAGCCCCCCTCGAGCGTAAAACCTTTTCCCCACAACAGTTCATGATTCTTCCACAGCACCAGTCGCGGCCTCAGAACGAAGCCCGGCAGGGTGTAGCCGCTGATGCGGTTGCCGAAGTATTCGTTGTCAATGAAGAACACCTGTCCGTCAATGTCGAGCGAAAGCCAACTGAATCCGGTGCTGTCTGCGTGGTCGGGTGCGTAGGGTGGAGTAGTGGCTGTTGCTGCAATGGGTTGGATGGGGTCAATGGATTGAATGGGTTTGGCATGGGCATTGCCCATCAAACCCATTAGAACCATTAATCCTATTATTCCCAGCAATCGCCTCATTTACCCAGTGCGTTGATGACAGCCTCCTCGACGGCGGGACCGCGCAGGTCGCGGGCCAGGATGGTTCCGTCCTTGTCGATAAGCATAATCTGCGGGATGCCGTTGACACCGTAGGTGTCGGTGGCCGTGCGGGTGCTGTCGACCAGCTGGGGATAGGTGATGCCGAGGTCGGCCATCACTTTGGCGTGGGCGGCTTCGCGCTCCTCGCGGCTGCCGCGCTCCCACACGTTGAGGCCTACGACGACGAGGCCTTTCTTCTGGTATTTCTTCCATAGCGGCACGAGGTTGTCCTTAATCTCGATGCGGCAGGGACCGCACCAGCTGGCGTAGAAGTCGACCAGCGCCAGCTTGCCGTCGATAAGGTCGCTCAATTTGCCGTCGACACCCTGGATGTCAGTATAGTGTTTGCCGGCCGAGGTAGCTTCCCTGGCGCGCAGTTGGACAAGCGTTTTCTGAACAAACTCGCTGTTGGCCACGCGGGGTGAGGCTGCTTTGGCAACACTGTCAAGTACGCTGTAGGAAAAGTTCTCTAAGTGAACGATTTCCTCCATCGCGATGAGCGCGAGGATGTTGTCTTTGTTCTCATTGTAGAGTTTCCAATCGGCCTCGAGTATACGGGCAGCGCCAATGGAGTCGATGCTGTCAAGTATATGCTCGGCTTCGGCACGGGCGGCTGCGTTAGGTGCACTGTAATACAGGGGGAGATACTCATCCATAGCGGCAATAATGTCGTCTATGTTATGGCTCTTATTGTATGCCAGAAGTTTGTCGTTGAGGGGAGTACCGCCGATGCTGTCGTTGTTGATTGTGATGGTGCCGGGCTCCAGGATGATTCTGACCAGATATGAAACATCTGGAGATTCGATGATGACATTCTTGGCCTCGTCGACGGTGCCCTTGAAGGTGTATTTCCCATCAGTTACCACAGCGCTGTCCAACGGCGTATCAGGGTCGTTGTACAAGTCATGTATGTATAGCATCTTTCCGTTTAGTTCGGTATCGTTGACGGTACCGTTGATGGTGAATTGATGTTTGGTGCCACAGCTGCAGGTGAAAGCGCAGGCTATTGCCGCACAGATGATTAAACCATATCTTTTCATAATGATGAATTATTTTATAAAGTGCAAAGATACAAATTTATTTTGTAATGGTTCAAACGATGTTTTTTTCGTCATTTCTTCGGTGTTTCTTTGGTATTTCCTCGGTATTTCCTCGGGTTTTACCGAAGAAATACCATTGAATGTTCAAAGGATCAGCTTAATAGATGTAAACTTGAGGTGCGTTCTTTATTAACTTTTTTGGTGGTGTCGTTTTTTTTGTTTACTTTTGCATTTTCAAGATGGCGTGATATAATGTATAAGAATAGATGTAATATGTTGGGGTTGAGTGCGAAAAGAATACTGCTTGTGGCTGTTTCCATGTGCTGTGCTCTGTCTGTGGAAGCACAGTCGGGCTTCTATTTGCCTACCGCCAAACCGGTGCGTGACATGCAGAAGGCGTTGGCCAATCCCGAGGCATTCCACCTGTTGCTCAGTGGTCCGGAAGGCGCTGTCTCGTGTTCGGAGGCAGACCTTGACCTGCTTGACTCGGCCTATGCCATTGCCTTCGGAGTCGACAATCCGATGCTCTACACGATGACCATTGAGGGCTATGGCGGAAGTGATGAGGAAGTCACGCGGCAGCTGGTTGATGCTGTCTACCGCTATTTTGCTATGCGCTGTCATGCTCAGTTCCCTATTCGCTATGCCAAGAATCCGATTCACTGCTCATGTAACGGCGATACTGCCGAGGTGCTGCGTTTCGAGGTTCCGGTCAAGACAGCGATATACCGCTATGCGGAGTTGCCGGAGTCGCGTCGGGTGCTCAACAAGAGTGTCGACCTGAAGAATTCGGTGCTTATCACTTTCCGCAACAATCCCGAAGAGTGTGTGGGTAGCGCCCGTGGCTGCTATGTGCCGAGAGAGGACAGCACGGTGTATGGCTACTATGCCTCGCTTTTGTTGAGCAAAGGTTCTGTCTATTCGGTCGAGAACACCAAAGACACCTGTCCCGGTGGCTTGCAGATAAAGATTGACGACTACTTGGATTACGGGTATATACTTGATCGCTACCACCTGATTCCGCATCGCAAGCAGATTCTTGTGCAGGCAGGTTATATTGTGGTGCGCTGCCAGTTGCCGGTGGCGCTGGATTCCTGCACTGAGGCGCAGAAGGACAGCATCTTTGTCCGTATCCCTGCCACTCAGGAACAACTGGACGCCAAGTTGAAGTTCTTTGCCAAGGTGAAGACGTCTCGAGGCATGGAATACAAGCAGCTGCCTACGCGCAAGGTGCCCGGCAAGGGTATCCTGGCCCTGCAGGCCCCAGTCAACGTGACGCAGCTCGACACCATCTATGTCGGCAAGCGGATACAGGACAAGGAGGTATCCAAGTATTTCTATGAGGTCGACAGCCCCACCGAGGCGTCGTCGTTTGCTGTGGGCAACCGATTCTATGTTGCTTCGCGGCCTGGCAAGGACGGCCGTCCGGAGATGAAGAAACTGTTGCGACAGCTTTTCCGCATCATCCCCGACCAAGAGGAGGACCTCACCCCCGAGAAAACCAAAACGCCCAAGGGCGAAGAAATCATTGAAGAATAATGGCTTATTTACAGACTGATGTGACCAAGGTCACAACTCGTGTACTACAGAATATGAAGCTTCATGGCGAGAAAATCGCTATGCTGACGGCATACGACTTCTCTATGGCTGCTTTGCTGGAAAGCACCAAAATCGATGTGGTGCTGGTCGGCGACTCGGCCGCCAATGTGATGGAAGGCCACAAGACCACGCTGCCCATCACCCTCGACGAGATGATTGTCTACGCCACCTCGGTGGTGCGCGCAATCAACCGCGCCCTCGTGGTGGTCGATATGCCCTTCGGTACCTATCAGGGCAACTCCAAGCAGGCCCTCGCCAGCGCCATCCGCATTATGAAAGAAACGGGTGCCGACGCCATCAAGTTGGAAGGTGGTGAAGAAGTGCTCGAGAGTGTGCAGCGCATCCTCTCGGCGGGCATTCCTGTGATGGGGCATCTTGGGCTCACGCCACAGAGTATCAATAAGTTTGGTACCTATGCCGTGCGCGCCACCGAACAAGAGGAAGCCGACCGGCTGAAGAGAGACGCCCTCATCCTGCAGGAGGCCGGTTGTTTTGCCATCGTGCTGGAGAAAATTCCGGCGGCATTGGCTGCCGAAGTGACGGCTGAACTCAAGATACCCACCATCGGCATAGGTGCCGGTCAGGCCACCGACGGACAGGTGCTGGTGTTGCAGGATATGTTGGGCATCACCCGTCAGTTCATGCCGCGTTACCTGCGCACCTATGGCACCTTCGGCGAAGACATAGCCAACGCCATCCGCCACTACATCAGCGACGTGAAGAGCGGCGACTTCCCCAACGAGAAGGAACAGTACTAAAGAAACGTTACTTTTTATTTCGTTTCCACCACTTCGGCCTCCTGGAATTCAGAAGAGGTGGTGACGGTATGTTTGACCCCGTGTAAGAAATTCTCCACGCGGCCGATGCTTATAAGTGCTGCGAAGCAATCGATGCTGACGCAGAGGCATCCGATGCCGATGATGATGCTCAGCACGGTGGCACCCACCCAAGGACTCAACACGGCCCATAGCCCCAGCAGTGTGACCAGAATGCCCAATCCGAGCAGTAGTCCCCAATATTTGACGTCGGCACGGCGGAAACGCACCGCCAGCAGTGTGAAGTCGATGCCTTCGAGCAGTATGACCAGTCCCACGAGGATGGCGATGATATTGGGGCGCACGATGATGATGATGCCTACGGCGGCCATCAGTATGGCGGCGATGAGGTGCAACGGGCTGATGCCTTCGTTGCCGCGCCGGCCGAGGAAGAAGGTGAGCACGCCGCCCAGAATGAAGAGCACACCGAGCACCCATGCCAGGGTGTTGAGGGTTCCCTGAGGGGTTAGGAAGCAGATGAGGCCCACGGCCAACATGATGATGCCGTGCAGGATGAGGTTGGTTTTCGTGCGTTTGAACATATATTAGATGAATTCTTTTTTACTCTTTGACTTCGGACGTGAGCTCTTTGTCTAGCAAGGCCTGATGCATGGGCAACAGGTCGGTGTAGGAACCCTGTTTGACAACGCAAGACCCGTGACAGTGAACCAATACGGCACATTGCTCGGCCTGCTCTTCGGTATGGCGGCAGATGTCGACCAGCGCCTTGATGACATAGTCGAAGGTGTGCACGTCGTCGTTGTAGAGTATCAGGCTGCAGCCGCTATCTTCAAGGGTGTCCACCTCTTCGTCGGCTTCCGGACTTACGTATGGTTTCTCTTCCTGTGCCATAGTCATATCTGTTCTATCAAGGCCACTGCCTGCGCCGAGATTCCTTCTTCGCGACCCTCGAAGCCGAGGTGCTCGGTGGTGGTGGCTTTGACCGACACTTGGTCGATGTCGATGCCTAGGGTGTCGGCAATATTGCGGCGCATCTGCTCGATATGGGGGGCCAACTTGGGCCGTTGGGCCGCCACAGTGCTGTCTATGTTGCCGATGCGGTAGCCGTGCTTCTGCAGCAGAGCCCCCACGTGTGCCAGCAGACGCAAGCTGCTGATGCCTTTGTACTGCGGGTCGGTGTCGGGGAAATGCTTGCCGATATCGCCCAGCGCGGCGGCTCCCAACAGGGCGTCGCAGATGGCGTGCAGCAGCACGTCGGCATCACTGTGGCCTATCAGGCCGTGAGTGTGGGGCACCTGCACGCCGCCCAGCCACAATGGCAGCCCTTCTCCGAGAACATGTACGTCGTATCCGGTGCCGATTCTCATTTCTCAGGCTTTAAATCCACCGACAGGGTGATGCGGATGGTGTTCGACAGAGGATTGGTGCTGAGTTTGGCCGTGGGGACAAGGTAGGAGAAGTCGAAAGTGAAAACGGTGTAGCGCAGGCCGAAGCCCACGGTGGCATACTGGCGGCCTCCTTTGTTCTTGTGCTCGAAGAAGTAACCTGCGCGTACAGCAAAGGTCTCGGCATACCAATATTCGGCACCCGCCGACAGCTGCATCTCCTGCAGCTCCTCGCCCATGCCGCCCGGGGCGTCGCCAAAGCTCTGCAGAGCACCGGCGATGACGCCTATATTGTTATAGGAGGTGAGGTTCTGTGTGGAGTCGCTGCGCCAGCGGGGTGTGGGCACCAACAGCTTGTTGACATCGACCATCACGGAAATCTTGTTGTAGTCGTCGATGCGGTTGGTGTAGCGGCCACCGATGCGCAGGTTGGCGGGGAGGAACTCCTGGTTGTTGTTGTCCTCGCTGTAGCGCAGTTTGGCGCCCAGGTTGCTGATGAAGGCACCGAGGGCAATCTCTTCGGTCTTGGTGACTGACTTCTGGTAGTAGAGGCCGATGTCGGCTGCCAGCGAGTTGGCTGCGTGGGTTTCGCTGTTGCCGCTACCGTCGTTGATGGTTTGTCCGTTGGTGAGGTCGCTGCGCATGAAACGGCCGGTGGCACCGAGCGACAGGTTGTCGGTAAGCATTAGCGCGTAGGTGACGTCGAAGGCAAACTCGTTGGGGTGCAGGTCGGTGACCTTCTCGCCCATAATGTCGGTCATCTCGATGTCGCCTAGCGAGAAGTAGGTCAGCGAAGCCGCTGCCGTACCGCGTCGGCCGATACGATAATAGCCGCCGAGATAGAGCAGGTTCATGTCGCCCACTTTGAGGTTGCGCAGCCAGGGGGTGAAGGTGGTGCTGACACCCATGTCGCCTTCGATGAAGGCGAACTTGGCGTTGTTCCAATGTGCCGAATAGGCGTCGGGCAGTGTGGCAGCACCTACGTCGCCCATGCCGCTGCTGATGGCGTCGGGGGCGATGAGGAGTATGGGCATGCCCGTCGAAATATAATTCTGGTTGTTGCTCTGTCCCAGCCAGGTCGTCTGTGCCCACAGGCTTCCGCCTAGGACCAGAAGTAGGGTCAGAAAGGTGAGTTTCTTCATTCTTTTGCAGTGTTGTTTGGCTTAAATAACGCGGTTGGTTTACTTTTATTGTATCAGCGTACGACACATTTTGTCGTCTGTTGGTAGCTGTGTCCGTCGGTGTCGGTGACAATGATGCGCGCCAGGTACAGGCCCGCCGGCACCGACGCAAGGTCCCACACCACAGGCCCCACCACATAGCCGTCGGCCGACACCGACGGGGTGTGCGTGTGGATGCATTGCCCGTGGGGATTGTATATCTGCAGCTCGGCAGTGGCTATCTTGGCGGTGTTGTTCGCCTCTAGAAGGAAATGAGCCTGCTCGCTCGCGGGGTTAGGATAGCAGCGCAGCTCTGAGAGGGTCAGGGTGTCGCGGCTGCACACGTTGAAGCTCACCGTGGCCTCGGCCGAGCGGTTGAAGATGTTCCATGCTTTCAGCGTCAGGGTGTGGTGTCCGGGCGTGAGGCCGGTGAACTGGTAGCTGACGCTTCCGCTGCCGGCATGCTCCACGTCGGGCTCATACAGGTCGTTCAGCACCACCAGGCTGCTGGGGTTGCCGTCGAGGATGGCTGTGATGTCGTGCCCCAAGCCGGAGCCGGCATTGATGCCCGCCGAGTCGCGCAGCAGCGCCACCAGCGTAGGGTCAGCATCGACGATGCCGCCGTCCAGGAAATGGGTGTCGCCGATGAACAGGCGTATCTCGGGAGCCAGCGAGCTCACCGCTACAGTGTCGTTCAGGCCGCCCAGCAGCAACTGCATGTAGCAGCCCGAGGCATGGTCGCTGGCCGACTTGGCATAGTGGCTCAGTTTGGCATAGCCGTACTGGTAGGCCACGTCTTGCGGCACAATGAACGAGTATTCGAAGCGGCCACCGCTGACAGCCACACTGCCGCGATAGAGCACGTTCTTCTGCTGGTCGAAGCTCACCTCTGTGCCGGGATTATCGTTGGCCAGCGTGCGGCTACGCATGGTGCGGTCGAAGACGATGGGGTAGAGCGTGCCGTCGAAGTCGGTGAGTAATGTCCCGTTCGAGTCTTGTATCTCGCCGGCAACGGTGACATTCGACAGCACGGTGGCGGTGTCGTCGACACCTTCGCTGACGGGGCGTGCATTGATGTGCGTCACCACCACGCGGTTCTCCGGCTGGCTCAGCCGCAGGGCCGGGTCGCCTGTCAGGCCGATGCATTGGGCCACCATCGTGCGGTTCTTCGCCATCCGCAGGGCGTCGCCGATGGTGTTGTGCGGATTGAGCGAGTAGCACACCACGTCGTTGTTGAAGCGTTCTATATGGCTGATGGGACGCGAGGCGCTGATGACCGCCACCGAAGCGGCCGGCGCCAGCAGGAACGCCTCGGCGCCGCTTGTGACGTCGGGCTTGTCGAAGCGGCCGTAGGAGCAGGTGCTCGTCACAAACAGCGGCAGGCGGTCCACATTGCTGTAGGACTCTACGTCACTCAGCTCTATGTAGCGTTCGGTGCCGATATAGCTGTTCGAGCCGTGACCTATGTAGTTCAGCAGCAGGCATCCTTTGTTCATCCGCTGCCGCAGGGCGTTGTTCAGGTCGGGATAGTACGAGCCGATGGCGCCCGAACTCTGGTGGTACGAGTCGGCATACAGCTTGTCGATGTTCAGTTGCGGGAAGCGATATCCGATGTTGCCTGCCACCACCTCGCTCGAATGGGCAAAGGCACTGTCGCCCGGATGGCCCGGGTCGGCATCGTCGGCCAGCAGGGCCACGTAGTTGCGCCAGTCGCCGCGTTCGCCGTCGGTTAGCAGGTCGCGCCGGGTCATGTAGCCCTCAATCTTGTCCACCATGTGGCGTGCTTCCGCCAGACTTTTGGCCGGCAGACGGCCCACGCTCACCTCCATCGTCTCGCTGGTGGCTCCGCGACCGGTAGGGGAGAGGTAGCCCAGTATGTCGTCGCTGCAGTACGATACGCCGTCCTCGTCGAACGAGTAGGGGGTCTCGTATACCGCCACCGACGGCACGTCGGCGCCGCCCAGCAGATGCCGCGCGTCGTAGGTGCCGCTGCCCATGATGAGCAGCCAGCGCGGCGGCTCCGACGCATGCCGCGACTTCAGGTCGCGCAGCAGGGTTCGCAGCGCCAGCGGGTCTTGTTTGCCCGACGAATATTCGTTGTACACCTCTTGGTCGGTGACGGTGAGCGTGCTGATGCCGTCGAACAGCTCGTGCAGCGTCGCCACCCGTTGCGCCTCGCTCAGCAAGGCTGGATGCGACACCACCACCAGCTCGGCAGCCCCGCAGCCGTGCAGGTTCTGGTTGGCCTGTGTGGCGATGGCTGTAGGCGTGCGGTAGCTGCTGCCGTCGAAGACGATATATCGCCGTGCGGTAAGCGTGCTGTCGCTCCATTGGCCGTCGGCTACGCCCATCTCGCGCTCGTGACCTGCCTGCGTCACCTCCCACACGCGCACGCCGCCTGTCTGGCCGCCCATGAGGAAGCGTGCTGTGCTGCCCGTCCCGGGGTTGTGGCGCACCACCAGCTGTCCGCCGCCAAAGGTCAGCGGCGCCTGGGTGTTCAGTTCGATAAAGTCCAGATAGCCAGAGGCGGAGCTCTCGCCCGCATTGAAGGTGACGTTGAAGGTGAAGGTGCTGGCCGTCGACGTGAATGCGTCGACGACGGTGTTGTAGACGAGGCGGCTGGTGATGCCCACATGGTTGGTGTAGCCCGTGGTGCTCACCACAAACTGGCTGGTCACCGACGCCTGGTTGGCCAAAGCATAGCGCAGCTTCACCGTCCCGCCGCTGTTGCCGGCGGTTTGCAGGGTGAAGGTGCGGCTTGTCAGGCTCGTGTTGAACCGTTCGCCCATCCATTTCTGGCCCGTTTGGAATATGTTTACAAGATCGTTGTCGACATGCGCCACGCTTGTGTAGCTGCTCTCCTCTTCTGTCGCCGCTACGGTCGCCGCTGTGGCGATGCGGAGCCGCTCGCGGCAGCTGGTGGTGAGGAAATAGTGGTTGGTTGTGGCGTAGGCGTGTTGCTCGTATTCCCAGCGGCTGTCGGTCTGCGACCAGTACCATTGCCCGGCCCCTTCGCCGAAGAAGAGCACCGCGTCGCCGTCGCCGAACACCCCGTTGCCGTCGGCATCGACCACGTCGATGGCCAGGGGCTGCAGTCCGTCGGTGGACACCTCGCTGTTGAGCAACGACAACATACCGCCGCCGGCACCGTACACGCCGATGCTGTCGACGTTGGCACCCGCCAAACCTGGCACCTCGGCCGTCGTCAGGCGGTACAAACCATCCTGCTCGACCGTCAGCCGCCACCAGCGGCCGCTGCCCAGCGCCGACCCCTGGGCCTTGACGGTGGGCAGGAACGACGCCATTATTATTATGTATAATAGTATCCTTTTCATCAAACCTCCCTCATAACGCGTGTTTGCATTAATTATTGTATCCGCCCTCATTTCTTCGGTCGATTTGCTAAGACAGACAATTTTTTTTTGTCAGTGCACAATATTATTTTCGAATCATAGTTAATCTATCCGACTTGGCCCCGTAGTTCAGCTGAATAGAACGTCGGATTCCGGTTCCGAAAGTCGTGGGTTTGAATCCCGCCGGGGTCACAAAAAACAAATGCTTGAATGCTTGAATGCGTAAATGCTTGATTATTTTTGCCTGCGTAAGCCACTCAAACAATCAAGCGCTCAAACAATCAAGCAATGAAGAAATCCACCCACCCTTTGCTGCAACTCCTTGTGATGCTGGCGATGGCGTTAGGCTTGATGCTGATTGCCACGCTGGTCACAGCTCCTTTCCTGATCCTTTCCGGAGGCTCGATGTCGACCACCGCCCTGCTGGTGACGCAGGCAGTCACCCAGCTGCTCACCTTCCTGCTGCCCGTGGTGCTGATGACGGTCATCTATTATCGTAAGGAGCAGCGCGCGTTCTACCGCCTCGACTTCGGCGGGCAGAAATGGCTCTACGGTCTTGCAGGTGTGGTGATTATGCTGCTCCTCATCCCCCTGAACGACTGGCTCACCGAGTGGAACGACTCGTGGAATCTGGGCCGGCTGGGCGAACTGCTGCGCAGCCTTCAGGAACAGACCGAAGCCATCCTCAAGCAGATAGTTGCTGCCGATACCGTGGGTGGCCTGTTGGCCAACCTGCTGGTGGTGGCGCTCGTCCCCGCCGTCTGCGAGGAAGTGTTCTTCCGCACCGGCATACAGAACCTGCTGCAACGCTGGATATCGGCCGACGGCCGCAAGCCTTGGGGTGTGCATGTGGCCATCTGGTTGACAGCCGTCATCTTCAGCCTCGGTCACGGCGAAATCTTCGCCTTCATGCCACGTCTGGTGATGGGGGCCACGCTGGGTTATCTCTATGTCTATGGCGGCTCGCTGCTGCCCAACATGTTGGCCCACTTCGTCAACAACGCCCTCGTGGTGGTGCTCTACTGGCTCGTGGCACGCGGCGTGCTCGACATCGACCCCGAGGCACCCCTCCGTGTCGGCCTCGAACTGACGGTATGCTGCACCGCCGCCGCCGTCGCCCTCTTCGGTGTAACCTTCCTCCGTCGCCGCAACGAGCAATCTTTGCAATAAAAGACTAAAAATAAGCCGTTAAACTACCGTTTTTTCGATTGTGTCCACTACGCGAAGACGTTAAAATAAAAAATATTGTAGCTTGCTATGCTGTTGTTTTACAGCATTATGGAATTAATTTGAGGGAGGTTGGTGTGAAAAAATCGAAAAAAAATTTCACCATGTTGAAAAAAAGTAGTATTTTTGCAGTCCGTTTTGAATGAAAGACAATTAATAACATTAAAATAAAAGTAAAATGACAAAGGCAGAAATCGTAGCTGAAATAGCTCAGAAAACCGGTATCGAGAAGGTCGCCATCCAGGCCACCGTCGAGGAGTTCATGTCCGTTATCAAAGAGAGCCTGTCCGAGGGAGAGAACGTCTACCTGCGTGGTTTTGGCAGCTTCATCGTGAAGAAACGCGCCGAGAAGACCGGCCGCAACATCAGCCGCAACACCACCATCATCATCCCGGCTCACAATATTCCCGCTTTCAAGCCCGCCAAGACTTTCATGCAGGAAGTGAAAAAGAAAGTGAAATAAAGTAAAACAACACTACAACAATGCCTAACGGAAAGAAACACAAACGCCACAAAATGTCGACGCACAAGCGTAAAAAACGCCTGCGCAAGAACAGACATAAGAAGAAGTAAGGCGTAAAAAAGGGTAGCCTCACTACCTTCTCTGAAAAGACTAAAACAAATTACACACCGCCCGCAAGGGGTGGTATGTAATTTGTTTTATTGTATTCAACTGTACTTAATACTCTCGCTATATTAATAAGTGGAAAAAGAACTGATTATTTCACAGCAGCCTGACGGTGTGCAGATTGCCCTCACCGAGGACAAGAAGCTTGTCGAGCTTCACAAGGAGCAGCCAGGTGGTCAGTTTGCTGTGGGCGACATATATTTCGGCAAGGTGAGGAAGATTATGACGGGCCTCAATGCCGCTTTTATCGACCTGGGGGGTGACAAAGAGGGCTTCATGCACTACCTCGACCTGGGTCCCGACTACAACTCCGTCGACAAATACCTCCGGCTGGCCATGAACGGCGACAAAGGTGCCGCCACGCTGGCCAACTTCAAGATAGAACCTATCCTCGGCAAGGTGGGCAACTTCGACAACGTCCTCAAGGTGGGACAACCCATCCTCGTGCAGGTCACAAAGGAACCCATCTCGACCAAAGGCCCCAAGGTGTCGGGCGACATCAGCATCGCCGGCCACTACCTGGTGCTCACCCCGTTCAACAACAAAGTCTCCATCTCGCAGAAAATCAAAGGGTCGGAAGAACGCAACCGCCTGCGCCGCCTGATGCAGAGCATCCGGCCCCAGAACTTCGGCGTCATCGTGCGCACCGTAGCCGAAGGCAAGAGTGTGGCCGAACTCGACGCCGACTTGCGCCACTTGATGGATTGCTGGCGCGATATGACCGAGAAACTCAAGCGCGTCAGCGCACCCGCCAAGGTGCATGCCGAACTCGACACCACCAGCGCCCTGCTGCGCGACGTGCTCTCCGACGACTTCTCCAGCATCTATGTCGACAACGCACAGCTCTGCGAAGTGGTGCGCAACGCCGTCAAGGTGATGATGCCGGGCAAGGAAGACCTCGTCAAGCACTACAAACTGGATACCCCCATCTTCGAGCAGTTCGGTGTGCAGCGCGACATACGGCGCGCCTTCGGACGCATCGTCACCATCCGCTCGGGCGTCTACCTCTACATCGAGCACACCGAAGCCATGCATGTCATCGACGTCAACAGCGGCAACCACATCAAGGCCGGCACCGGCCAGGAGGACACCGCCCTGCAGGTGAACATCGAGAGCGGCAAGGAGATAGCCCGCCAGCTGCGACTGCGCGATATGGGCGGCATCGTCATCGTCGACTTCGTCGATATGGACAAGGCGGAGAACCGCAAGAAACTCTTCGACGTGATGACCGAGGAGATGAAACGCGACAAAGCGCGCCACACCATCCTCCCGCTCAGCAAGTTCGGCTTGATGCAGATCACCCGTCAGCGTGTGCGCCCGGCTATGGAGGTCGACGTGCAGGAGAAATGCCCCATGTGCGATGGCACCGGCCACATCAAGCAAAGCCTCGTCGTGGTCGACGAAATCGAGGCCAACATACGCCATCTGGCCACTGCCCAGGGCGAACGGCGCCTCACCATCGTCCTTCACCCCTACATCCACGCCTACCTCACCCGTGGAGGCCTGCGCAGCCTCCGCCACCAGTGGATGCGCCGCCACCATGTGCGCCTCAAGATGGAAAGCTCCGAGAAATACGGCCTTCTGGAATTCAAATTCTTCCATAGCAATGGCGATGAAATTCAGATGTAGTCTTCTGGTGCTGCTGCTGAGCCTGTGCGCCCTCGGCGCGCAGGCCCAGGTGCGCACCCGCGGTATCGATGTCTCCAAGTTCCAGGGCACCGTCAACTGGCCCAAGGTGGCCAAAGACTCCACCATCAAGTTCGTCTACATCCGCGCCACCGAAGGCACCTCCATCCAGGACGCCTACTACAAGACCAACCTCACCAAGGCCAAGAAAGCAGGCCTGCTGGTCGGCAGCTACCACGTCTACAGTTCCAAGACCACCGCCTACCAGCAGATGGGCAACATGCGCAAGATGGTCAAGAAAAGCGAGCAGGACCTCATCCCCGTACTCGACATCGAGGGGCACCATTCCGGACGCCTCTACATGGAGCGTGTCGACAAGCTGCTCGAGCTCATGGAGGCCGAATACGGCGTCAAGCCCATGATCTACACCTCCGAGCGCGTCTACAAGACCCATTTCGCCACCAAGAAGTACGCCCGCTACCACATCTTCATCGCCAACTATCGCGGCTATCCCACCACACGCTTCACCCTCTGGCAGTACACCGAGAAAGGCCATTGCAACGGTATCAGCGGCTTTGTCGACTTCAACCGCTTCCACCGCAACCATTCTCTTGCCGACATCAAGATGCCGAAGAAGAAGAAAACGGCCACCAAAGCCGCCGCCTCCGACAGCACCAAGACAGCCGCTTCCAAGACCGACACTGCCGCGAAGCAGTAACGAGTTAATTCACCGGTAAACCGTAAGCTTTACCCGTTCGTTCACCCACTATAGCGCATTTTCACCCACTTGGCATTAGTGAGGGACCTCACCTTCTCCGTGCATTCTCTCTACCTTCTCTCTACCTCCTCTCTACCTGCTCCGTGGCCTCCACGGAGAAAGTACCGTGCGGGTAGTTTTTTGCCCCCGCGATCGTGTTCATACCACTAACTGAAAAAAACGAACAATGCCGAATCCGGATTGATGCGTCCTCTTTTCGCCCTTTTATCTCTCATATTTCACCTTCTACTCCCTTCCAAAAAGGGGAAAGTCGCATTTTCCCGAACGCTGATATGTGTGCCTTATGAGGGGGGGGCGAAACAAGGCCAAATGACATCCCGGCACCTAATTGATTTTTTTTATAAACACCTATACGGCTAAAAAAGTGGGGCGGCAGGATAGTTGATTGTTGACTAGAGTGTATTCTAGGTCTGTTCTAAGTCTGTTCCAGGGCCGTTCTAGGTCTGTTCTAGGGTCGTTCTGGGGTTTCTCCAGGTTCTCTCTGGGTTTTCTCTAGGTTCGCTCCGTGAAACCCCTAGAGAAAGATAGGTGAGAGTAAGGAGAGGGTGAGGCGCGAAGGTATAGTTTACGGAATTCAACTTTCCTGCCTGCTCTCAGGCCTTGAGCACCGCTGAATTAAATATTATCAGCGAAAAACTTTCAATTTTCATTTTTCAATTCACTGGTCACTAACGCATTGTCGGCTGAGGCGACGGCATGCTACGGAAGAAGTTTTTTATTTTGTTTCTATTATATTATTTTTTTTGTATCTTTGCACTTTGAATTCTTGTGTAAAAACGATAAACTAACAATATAGAAGACAATGCAAAAGAGTAAAGTAGGACTTGATTTTGTGGAGGTTGAGCACGCACGTTCGGTGGCGAAGAAGATTGCCGGACAGGTGCAGGATTTCGTGGAAGACTACACGACGGTGGCTGTGGAGCGCACGCTGTGCCGCTTCCTGGGCATCGACGGCATCGACGCCAACGAGGTGCCTATGCCCAACGTGGTGGTCGAGGAACTGAAGGCCAAGGGTGTGCTCGGCGAGGGAGTGATGTTCTATGTGGGCAACGCTATGGTGGAGACCGGCAAGAGCCCGCAGGAGATTGCCGAGGCCATCAGCGCCGGCACGCTCGACATCACCAAGCTGCCCGTCCACAGCAAAGCTGACATCGACAAGGCCCTGGCACCTGTAATCAACAAGACCATCGAGAAAGTGCGCGGCAACCGTCTGCGCCGCGAGAAGTACATCGAGACGATAGGCGAGGGCAGCAAGCCCTACCTCTACATCATCGTGGCCACGGGCAACATCTACGAGGACGTGGTGCAGGCGCAGGCCGGCGCACGTCAGGGTGCCGACATCATCGCCGTGATCCGCACCACGGGCCAGTCGCTGCTCGACTACGTGCCTTACGGCGCCACCACCGAGGGTTTCGGCGGCACCTTCGCCACACAGGAGAACTTCCGCATCATGCGCAAGGCGCTGGACGAGGTAGGCGAGGAGGTGGGCCGCTACATCCGCCTCTGCAACTACTGCTCGGGTCTCTGCATGCCGGAGATCGCCGCCATGGGTGCGTTGGAAGGTCTCGATGTGATGCTCAACGACGCCCTGTACGGCATCCTGTTCCGCGACATCAACATGCAGCGTACGCTGATTGACCAATACATGAGCCGCATCATCAACGGTTTCGCGGGTGTTATCATCAATACCGGCGAGGACAACTACCTGACCACCGCCGACGCCTTCGAGGAGGCGCACACGGTGCTGGCCTCGGACCTGATCAACGAGCAGCTGGCCCTGATGGCCGGCCTGCCGGAGGAGCAGATGGGTCTGGGTCACGCCTTCGAGATGGACCCCATGCTGGAGAACGGCTTCCTTTACGAGCTGGCGCAGGCGCAGATGCTGCGTGAGATTTTCCCCAATGCGCCGCTGAAATACATGCCGCCGACGAAGTTCATGACCGGCAACATCTTCCGCGGCCACATCCAAGATGCGCTGTTCAACGTCATCGGCCAGTGGACGCACCAGGGGCTGCAGCTGCTGGGTATGCCGACCGAGGCCATCCACACGCCCTTCATGAGCGACCGCTACCTGAGCATCGAGAACGCCAAGTATATCTTCAACAACATGAAGGATATCGGCGAGGAGGTGGAGTTCAAGGAGGGCGGCATCATCCGCCAGCGTGCGCAGAAGGTGCTGCACGACGCCACCCATCTGCTGGAGACGATGGAGAGCGAAGGCCTCTTCACCGCTTTGGAGAAGGGTATCTTCGCCAACGTGAAGCGTCCGAAGAACGGCGGCAAGGGCCTGGACGGTGTGACGCTGAAGGGCGAGCACTACTTCAACCCGTTTGTGGAATTAATGAAAGGTAAAAAATAATTTCGAATGTTGAATTTCGAATGTTGAAAGGCTGCCGCAAGATGGAGACGGAAATATTCAAAATTCATAATTCAAAATTCAAAATTAATTAGACATGAGCGAAGGATTGTATTCGATGGAGGCAAAGGATTACGACAAAACCCTTGACCTCACCAAGATAAAGCCATACGGCGACACGATGAACGACGGCAAGGTGCAGCTGAGCTTCACGTTGCCGGTGCCTGCCGGCGCCGAAGCCGAGGAGGCCGCCAAGCAGCTGCTGAAGAAGATGGGTTTCGAGAACCCGCTGGTGGTGTACCAGAAGGAGCTGACCGAAGGTTTCTGCTTCATGAACTGCTACGGCTCGCTGACCCACACGGTCGACTACACGAGCATCCATGTGCCGAAGGTGGAGAGCACCACGATGGACATGCACGAGTGCGACGAGTATATACGCGAGCATATCGGCCGCAAGATTGTCATCGTCGGCGCTTCGACGGGAACGGATGCCCACACGGTGGGTATCGACGCCATCATGAACATGAAGGGCTACGCCGGCCACTACGGCCTGGAGCGCTACGACATGATCGAGGCCTACAACCTGGGTAGCCAGGTGCCCAACGAGGAGTTCATCGCCAAAGGCATCGAGCTGCATGCCGACGCCCTCATCGTCAGCCAGACGGTGACGCAGAAGGACGTGCACATCAAGAACCTCACCGAACTGGTGGAGATGCTGGAAGCCGAGGGCTTGCGCGACAAGGTGATTCTCATCTGCGGCGGTCCGCGTATCAGCCACGAGCTGGCCAAGGAGCTGGGTTACGACGCCGGCTTCGGCCCCAACACCTACGCCGACGACGAGGCTTCGTACATCGCCCAGGAGATGGTGGCCAGAGGGTGGAAATAGGCCTCACCCCCAACCCCTCTCCCAAGGAGAGGGGAGTGGATAGCAATCAAACAATCAAACAATATTTAACATGGAAAAAGAACAGATTAAACCTTTTATCGCCAAGCGTGCGGCCAAGGAGCTGCATGACGGTGATGTCGTCAACCTTGGTATTGGTCTGCCGACCCTTATCCCCAACTTTCTGCCCGAGGGTGTCAAAGTGGTGCTGCAGAGCGAGAACGGCATGATCGGTATGGGTCCCACCCCCGAGGAGGGTAAGGAAGACCCGTGGTTCATCAACGCCGGCGGCGGCTTTGTGACTCCCGTCGAAGGTGCCAGCACGTTCGACAGCGCCACCTCGTTCGGCATCATCCGCGGCGGCCATGTGGACGTCAGCGTTCTGGGTGCCATGCAGGTGGATGAGGAAGGCGACTTGGCCAACTGGATGATTCCCGGCAAGAAGACCCCCGGTATGGGCGGCGCTATGGACCTGCTGGTGGGCGCCAAGAAGGTGATCCTCGCTATGGAGCACACCGCCAAGGGCAACCCCAAGATTCTGAAGAAATGCACCCTGCCGCTCACCGCGAAGGGCCAGGTGAACATGATTATCACCGAGATGGGTGTGATGGAGATCACCCCCAAGGGCATCGTCCTGACCGAGATCAACCCCGAGTTCACCGTCGAGCAGGTGCAGGCTGCCACCGAGGCTACCCTTATCGTCAGCCCCGACCTCAAGCCGATGAATGCCTAGTGATGAAAGATGTGATGATGTAGGGACACAGTGTGCTGTGTCCGCAAGCGGCGAAAGGAGAATCCGGCCGGGTGCGGGCACGGCGCGCGATGTCCCTGCAATCTTTCAAACAAAACCGTTATAATAAGATGAGAAAACTAATCTTGGCCGCTGTCGCGTTGATATGCCTGACCGGCACGGCGGTGGCGCAGCGCCACGTGGAGTTTCGTTGGCACGGAGCCTATCTTGTGGCAGACGCCTCGTATGGCTTCAACCTCAACCGAGGACAGGACGAGTTCGACACCATCCCGACCACACTCAACGCCTTTATGCCGGGTCTTTCGGTGGGCTACCAGTTCCGCAAGGAAGCCGGCGTGGGTTTGGGATTCAACTATGTGGCCGACCCGACGGGTGCCTACACACAGCTGCCGGTATTTGTTGAATTGCGCAGCCACTTCATGCGCAACCAGTTGACGCCCTACACGGCGTTGCAGGTGGGCTACAGCCTGCCGCTGGGAGCTTCGTCGGTGGCAGACCCTGTGAGCAGCACGATAGAGGAAGGTGGGCTCTATTTCGGTCTCGAAGTGGGTGCCCGCTATGCTTTCAGTCGTTCGGTGGCCGTTTCCGGCCATGTGGGCTACCGCCTGCTGCAGTCAAACCTGGTCAGCCGCAAAGACCTGCAGGGACACTCCATCCTGTCGACGCCAGTCACCCTGCATGTGCTCGCCATCGGTGCGTCGGTCTATTTCGGCAACTAAGCGATGCGCAAGGGACTGACACTCTTTCTCGCAGTCTTTCTGCTGGCCTTCGGGGGCCGGTGGTCGGAGGCTTGCGGACAGGAGCCGGCGCGAGCCGAGGTGACACCCTACTATGACGAGGCGGCCATCGAGAAGCTGGCCTACCGCGAGTCGCCCTACTATATGGGTCTCACGGGCAGTTGGCAGCAACGACAGACCGACTCGTCGACGCTCTACACCAGGACTTTGGACGTGGAGCGCAACTGGAAAGACTATCGCGTCTTCCTCAATGTCCGTGCCGGACGTGCGGTGCGGGTGTCGCTGAACGGCAAGGAAATCGGCTATGCCGACGACTCGCGCCATTGGAATGAATTCCTGCTCAGTCCCGAACTGAGGTACGACCGCGACAACAGTCTCACTATCGAGACGATGAAGCAGTCGAAAGGGGCGCTGCTGGAGGACGCTGCATTGACGGAGGGCCTCAACGGCGAACCCTACCTGCTGTTCAAGAACGACCCCAATGTGGCCGACTATACGTTGACGGCCGACTATGACGCCGCCAGCGCCACAGGGTTGTTCTCCTTGAGCGCCGACATCTATTGCGGCAAGCGCAAGGGCAAGTATTATCTCGAAATCGAGGTGTGGGACCCGCAGGGTCGCAGCCTTGACCGCATGGGCCGCTGGGTCGTTTTCAATGGCAAGAGCGAGGAGGCAGTCGACATCAGCCGCTCATGGACGGGCGTGCACCCGTGGAGCGCCGAAGCCCCCAACCTCTATACCGCCGTTGTCCGTCTGCGCAACGACAAGATGGAAGAGGAGGAGACCGTCGGCACACGCTTCGGATTCCGCCGAGTCGAGGTGAAGGAGGGCCTGCTGCAGCTCAACGGCAAGGCCATCACCCTCAAGGGCGTCACCTATGGATTGGAGCATACCGAGGGTTATTCTTCGCGCCAGCAGATGCAGCGCGACATCGAGCTGATGAAGCAGCACAACGTCAATGCCGTACGTACGGCCCGCTTCTCGCCGATGGACCCCTATTTCTATGAACTCTGCGACCGCTATGGCCTCTACGTCGTCTGCGACGCCAACTTGATGCCGCTCTCCGAGCAGCACCAGGTGGTGGCCACCGACCAAGAGTATATGCCCCTCTTCGAGAAGCGCGTGGAGAACCTTTACGGCAAATACAAAAACCACACCAGCATTATTGCCTGGTCGCTGGGCAACACACGCGACAACGCCGTCTGCATGACGGCTGCATACAAGCGTCTCAAGGCGAAGGAAAAGATGCGTCCTGTCGTCTTTTCCGGCGCCGAATACGGCGATGCCACCGACATCGTGGCCCCCATGTTTCCCGAGCCGCAATCGCTCAAACAGGCGCTCAAGAAGCAGGGCGACCGCCCCTGCCTGCTGCTGGCGTCGGTCGACAAGGAGCATTTCTCCGAGTTGGAACCGCTCTGGCGTCTGGTGGAAGCCAACCGTCAGCTGCAAGGCGGTTTTGTCGACGGATGGCCTTTGGAGACCGCCATGCTCTCCGAACTCAAACACCTCTACCGCCCCTTCGATGTCAAATTCGACAAGATGACACCCGACGACGGCGAGTTCTTCGTCTTCAACCATAACGACTTTGCCAGTTTCGGGAATTATTCACTCGACTACAACATCTTCACCAACCTTCGTGACGCCATTACCGGCGGCGAGTTGCCGGTCGTGTTGCCTCCCGGCAGTCGCGACAAGGTGAGTATCCGCATCCCTCATGTCGACCTTGAGGCCGGCGAAGAGATATTGGTGCGTTTCTCGCTCAAGGCCAAAGGCCAACGCGGCACACCTGCGGCTACGCTGGGTACCGTCGAATTTCCGTTGCCGCAACGGTCGCACAGCCGTCGGATGTACAACGTGGCGACAACTCCGGAGCCTGCTGACGCCGATACGCAGCAGCTGCGATACCAACTTACTTTTGTCGGGCACGACGATTGGGTGGCCACCCTCGTCGACCGGCGGGAGCGGCGTCCCGATGCCCACACACTCTGTATTGACAATATGGTGCGTTACACCACGCCCGACGGTACTACCGTCTGTGATGTGCGCTTCACACATACCCGTTTCGGTTCCGGCGATGTGGTGGTCGACTACACCCTCGCGCCCTCCGACCACAGTTTGGAAGGCAAGCTCCAGCCGCTGTTCCTCGTCTGGCACAGCGGCGACAGCCTCACTTGGTACGGCCTTGACCGCGAGGTTTGCTTCCGCGAGAACAACTCCGGCCTTGTCGGCACCTACAGCAAGCCCGCCCGCGATATCCGGCGTCAACAGGTGCGTTGGTGTGCCGTCCGCAAGGGTGGGGAAGGGCTCTTCATGGAGGTGATTGGCCGGCAATGCAGCATTGCTTGCGACGACCGCCATGTGGCGCTGATTCCGCCACTGGGAACTGGTTTCCGCCTTCATCTGCGCCCCTTCCGTCAGGCCGACCCGCAGCGTTTCGCCGGCGTCGACTTCCCCGTGATGACTGTCGGCATGCTCCAGCCTCCCGTTATCGCCGCCGCTGAAGTTCGCTTCTCGCAACCCCTCATGGTGACAATCAGCGCTCCTCAGCCGTGCGAAATACGATACACCCTCGACGGTGCCGACCCCACCGAGACCTCGGAACGCTACACGGCCCCGTTCTCCATCAGCACCACCACCGTAGTGAAGGCACGTGCTTTCACCAAGGACATGCCTCCCTCGTTCACGGCAATGCGCCGCTTCAACTACGACTACATCGTCAAGACCACTTTCTCGCGCAAGGCCAACACCCCGTATAACGTGGGTGCCGACACCATCCTCTTCGACGGTGAGAAAGGCAACATTGACGAGCTCACCCGCGGGTGGCTGGGTTTTTCCGGCGCGCCCGTTGTTACCACCGTGCAGCTGGCCAAGCCCGTCGACGTGTTGAGCGTCACCCTCCGCTACGCGCACACGCCCGCCACCTGGGCTTTTGCCCCGCGCAAGGTGCAGCTTGCCCTCTCGGCCGACGGCGTCGCATATACGGACACCGTCACCGCCACCGTCCCCTTCGACCCCGCCGACGAAGCGGAAGGCGCTCCCCGTGTGGTTGAACTCAAGGTGCCTGTCGACCGAGCCGGCATCGGATTTGTCAAAATCATACCCCAAACCGTCGAAACCATCCCTGTCTGGCATCGTGCCAAAGGACTCAAACCGTGGCTTTTGATGGATGAAATAGAAATAATTGAAAAGTAGTATATGAAATTCAAGTTCCTGAACACCATATTCACAATTGCGGCAACCCTGCTGCTCTTGACTTCCTGCGAAGTTGATTTCTCGCCCAACGCCAAGTATGTAGAGACACCAGTCGTCTATTGTGTCCTCGATCAGGACGACGACACCACCTGGGCGCGTGTGGAGCGGTGCTTCCTCGAAGAAGGCAGCATCTATAACTATGGTTCCGAGAACCAGCTCTACACCTATCCGCAGGGGGCTTTGCAGGTTACACTTGTCGCTTACCGCAACGGCAGGCAGATGGCCACTGTGCAGCTTTCCGACACCCTGTGTGGCCGAGAGGACGGCACCTTCGACAACAGCCCGCAGCCCCTTTTCTACACCACTGTACCCCTTGACAGCACCTACATGTACCAGCTGCAGGTGCGCCATACAGACAATGATAGCCTCATTGCCTCCACCGACTCCATACCCCTCATTCTCCAAACCGACGAACGACTCATTACAACACCCTCTAATACGCAGCGTTTCAGGTTTGTAAACAATAAATGCAAGATTGCCTGGATTGCCCTTGAGAATGCACGTCGCTACCAGCCCTTTGTGCGTTTCTACTATGGAGAGAATGGCGACACCCTCTCGCTCGACCTTTTCTGCAATATCGAGACCTCGGGACGGCTCTCCACCGAGTACATGCTACAGTCCTTCCTCAATTCCCTCCAGCAAGCCCTCAAGGACGATACCAACCACAAGCAGTACCTCGAGATCGTCGACATCTACCTCACTGCCTGCGACGAAAACCTCAACGTCTACATGAATTCGGTCAACAGCGGCTCAAACATCTCGCAGGCCACCGACACCTACACCAACATTCGTGGCGGTGTCGGCATCTTCGCCGCCCGCCGCACCCACCTCTTCAAGAGTCTTCTTTCCGACAACTCGATGAATCCCATAACCTCCAGTGCACCAGGTTTGCGGGCTTACATCAGGGAACTCGGTATCGGATTCGACTAACCTCGGGTCGCCAACTGCAATCCACCCGTTTCCTTCCGCCATTCCGACGGTTCTTAGGTTGTACTTGGGTTTTCACCGAAGGACAGCTATGAAATAACTGTTGGATAGGAAAAGATGCGCTTCGAAGGAGTGGAAGAATGTGTGGTTGACAGATGATTCTGAGGGCGCTGAGTAATATTTTTTTTGCTGTTTTGAAAAAAATGTGTAAATTTGCATTTTCGTTATTATATGGATTATATTAAAAATCAATAAAATAAACAACCAGATGAACATCACAAGAGAGAATTTAAGTGATTTGGAACTCTGTATCAAGGTTGATATAGAGGAAAAAGACTACATCGAGAACGTTACGAAACAACTCAAAGACTACCAAAAGAAGGCTGTGGTCCCCGGTTTCCGCAAAGGTATGGCCCCTATGGGTCTCATTCAGCGCATGTACAAAGGCGCCATCGTGGGTGATGCAGTACAGAATGAACTCAACAACAGTCTCTTCAAGTATATCGACGACGAAAAGCTGCATATCCTTGGCATGCCCATGAGCGACGATGAGAAGACCGGAGAGGTCGACTTTGCCAAGCAGCAGGCTTTCACATTCTACTTCAACGTGGCTCTGGCTCCCGAGTTTGAAATCGACTGGAGCAAGATCAACGTGGTGTACAACCAGATCAAGGTGACTGCCAAAGAGGTGGAGAACGAGATAGCCAATGTGACCAACCGCTATGGCAAGTTTGAGACCCCCGAGGCCGTTGGTAAAGGCGACATCATGTATGGCAAGTTGGTCGAACTCGACAAGAAAGGCAATGTGAAAGAAGGTGGTATAAGCACTTTCGTGAGCCTCAACCTGATCAATCTCAAAGACGAGGAGCTTCTGCCTCTCTTCGAAGGCAAGAAAGCCGAGGAGAAGATTGTCTTCAACCTTTACAAGGCTTTCCCTGTGGCCGACATCGAGCGCGCCCTGCATATCGATACTGACGCCGCCAAGAAGTTCAAGAGCGATGTTGAACTGACCCTCAGCGGTATCTCCCGCATCATCCCCCACGACATCGACGAAGACCTCTTCAAACTAGTTTTCCCCGACCAGAAGATTAAGGATGCCGACGCCTTCACCAAGGCTATGAAGAAAGAATTTGAGAAGGCCAACGGCGAGCAGAGTGACTTCCTCTTCGTCAACCAGGTGCGCAAGGCATTGGTAGAAAACTTCGACAAACCCCTGCCCGAGGCTTTCCTGAAGCGTTGGTTTGCCAGCCGCGGTGAGAAGGACATGACTCCCGAGAGCATCGAGGCCGACTGGGCCGAGAAGTATCTGCCCTCGCTCAAGTGGGAACTCATTGAAAGCAAACTTGAGACCATCAGCCCGGTCGAGCCTACCAACAACCAGTTGGTCGACTATATCAAGGACATCCTCCGCCGCAACGACAACAAGCCCGAAGGTGAGAAGAAGGAGGAGACCGAGCAGCGCCTCGAGCAGGCTGCCCGCAGCATCGCTGCCGATCGTAAGAATGTGCAGCAGGTGGCCGATCGCCTCTATGCGGAGAATCTTGCCAAACTCTTCAAAGACCAGCTGAAGCCCACTGTGGAGAAGGTCTCTGCCAAAGAGTTCGCCGAGCGCGCCAAGAACTAAGAAAACTCATTAACTGACCATTGAAAATTGAAAATTAAGAAATGAAGACTATGAAACAATCAATTATTCATTTATTCATCCGTTCTCGCATCGTCATCGTGTGCGTCGGCCTCGTTTTCGTTTCTCAATTTTCAATTTTCAATAGGGTCCAGGCTCAGGAGAATGACGGCCTGATTTACCCCAACGCCATGTACGGCGCGGTCAATGTTGGTGGTTTTGGCTATTCCCATAATGGGGAAAGCTCCTTCGGCGCCCCCTCGTTCAGCCTCGCCGGCGGTTGCTGGGTGGGCACCTCGCTGGCGGCGCAGTTGGCTGTTGACGGTGCGCTGGCCCCCAACACGGCTGGCGACAACAGCATGTTCCTCTTTACAGGTGCTGAGTTCAAGTGGGACGTCAATTCCACCTTTTTTCACATTTACAACAAGGACTTCCTTTATCCCATACCATTCTATCCTTTGGTCGGTTTGGGGCTTTCAATGTGTAACCTAGGCGATACGGCCACGGTCGACTACGCCTTCCACATGATGCTTGGCTTGCAGGTGCCTTATCGCATCAACGAGAATATCGACGCCTACCTGCAGTACAAGTGCTTCTTCTTGCGTCAGGGGTTCGACAATTCGCCGGGCGACAATTACATGCACACTTTTGGTATCGGATTGCTTTTCAGCCAGCGTCGTGATCCGTTCCACCGTCGCACCATCTTCTCCACTCGTGACAAGTCCGAAGACTGGTTTTTCGGTCTCGGTTTTGGCGCCAACTATTCGACATTCGACCTTTTCACCAATGACAACCTTGGTGGCACGACGATGATTGGAGTGGCCCCCGAGATTATGGTGGGTCGCAACTTCAGCAACTTCTGGTCGGTGCGTCTGCAGTTGAGCGGTATCTCGGCACATGAGATGTATGACACCGTGTGGCAACAACCGGGTCAGTCTTATCGTTTCTCCCACCTCCATGCCGATCTTATGCTCAATGTCAGCAGTCTTATCTGGCGTCAGCGGGGGGTGAAGTTCAATGTAATGCCCTATTTGGGAGCCGGTCCTGTATGGCGCTACGACAATCTGACGTTTGACGTTGGAGCCGATTTTGGCTTGTTCCTGCGTTACTATGTCGGTCGCAAGAGTGACATCTATTTTGATGCCAAATACCTAATGGTAGCGCCCGCCATCGGTGGCGGGCGCGGTCCCTCAGGTAATTTCTATGGAGTGGGTTTGCCCAGCGTGACGGTGGGCTACATCTACAACTTTGGTCAGCACACAACGCGTTACCGCATGCCGCTGACGTCAGTTATCTCACGGTAGATTTGCCAGCTTGGCGCCAGGCCATGATGCCGCCGCCAAGGTCGTAAACATTATACCCCTGCTCGGCAATCAGCATGGCTGCACGGGCGCTGCGTTTGCCGGTGCGGCAATAGACGGCTACGTCTCCTTTCAGACGTAGACGCTCGATGAAGTCGGGCTGGTTGACGTCAATGTTTTCGGCACCAGCAATATGTGCTTCGGCATACTCGCTACGGGTACGCACGTCGATGACGCGCATCTCACCTTTCTTTACCAGTTGTTCAAAGTCGTTGACGTGCAGGATGGTGATGCGGTCCTGCGGTTTTACTTGCTCTGTCTGCTCGGTTTTCTTGCTGCAGCTGCAACCAACGGCCAGCAGGGCGGCGACGGTCATAAGTAGTATTCTCTTCATATTGGTTTGTTTTGTCGCTATAACGATATTAGATTGTATTTATTATCCTGTGTGTTTTATTTTTGTAATGCGCTGGCGATACGTTCGAGGACGTCGAGAAGCATAGTGCGAGGGCAACCGAGGTTGAGGCGGAAGCAATGCTCGTAGTCCTTGCCCCCGAATGTCGTCCCGTCGTTCAAGACCACCTTTGCGTCATATAGGAGCTTGTTTTTCAGTTCTTCATGTGAGATTCCATGAGTGTTGTGGTAGGCCGTTGGCACAGCCGACAAGTCGAGCCATGCGAGGTAGGAGGCTTCGGGGAGGACTGCTTTCACGTAAGGCATCCTGGTTTTCAAAAAGCCGTCGAGCGCCTGCACGTTGCCGCACAGGTAGTCGAGCATCTGCTGCAACCATTCTTCTCCTTGTGCGAAAGCTGCTTCAGCGGCGGTGAAAGCGAAGATGTTGCCGCCTGCCACACCCATGCCGTCGAGCCATCCGAAGAAATGCTTACGGAGGTTTTCGTCGCTGACGAAACATACGGAGCTGCCCAAGCCAGCGATATTGAATGTCTTGCTGGGCGCCATGAAGGTGATGCTGTGGTGGGCGGCGGCTTCGCTCACGGTGCTGTAGCTTACATGCCGATGGCCGGGGAGGGTGAGGTCGGCATGTATTTCGTCGCTGATGACGAGGACACCCTTGCGTTCGCATATATCGGCGATTTCAGAGAGGGTCTCTTTGCCCCACACCGTACCTGCAGGATTGTGAGGGTTGCTCATGATGAAAAGCTTGCAACCATCGGCTTTGCGCTCGAAGTCGTCAAAATCGATGGCAAAACGGCCGTTCATTATCTTCAGCGGACTGCACACCAACTCGCGCTGACTCTCTTTGGGTAAGTTGAGGAAAGGAGGGTAGACAGGTGTGGTGACAAGAATCTTGTCGTCTGGTTGTGTAAGGCATAGCAGGGCATAGGCGATGCCAGCCACGATGCCGGGGATAAAATGAAGGTTGTCTTTGGAGGCATTGATGCCATAATGTTTCTGTAGCCATGTGGTTACCGCCTGCCAATAGCCTTCGGAAGGCATGGTATATCCCAGCACAGGGTGCTCACAGCGGCGACGGATAGCCTCCATCACGAAGTCGGGCGAGCGGAAGTCCATGTCGGCCACCCACATAGGTGTCAGGTCATCACGTCCGTACATCGCCGGCAAGGCGTCCCACTTGAAGCAGTCGGTGCCTTTGCGTTCTATCATCTCGTCAAAGTTGTATTGTTTCATGCTTGTTTAATATTTTTCAGTATTGCTTTGTGCTCTTCGCTGACGCGGAAGCTCTCGCAGGCTTTCTGTATGGTCTTGTTGCGTACCCAGTCGGGCAAGGTGGGGATGATTGCCAGCGTGGTGTCCCATTGTTTGGCGAGGGCTGTGGCGAAGTACCAGGCCTGCATCATGCAGATGTAGTACTCTTCGCGGTTAATGGCGGATACCCATTGCAGATGTTCTTCGCGGAAGGTACCGTCGAGGTAGAATGTTTCCAGTATGCCGATGCCGAAGCGAACAGTGTATTCGTGTTTGGCGTTCAACCAATGTTTCACAAAGGGCAACAGCTCGTCAGTATGTTTTGCGAAGCAGCGTGGTCGCAAGCCGTCGCAGGTGGCCCAGTTGTTGATGAAAGGCAGGAATCGTTCCACCTGTGTGAGGCATTCGGCATAGTCTTTCATGCTGCTGAGGAGGATGGCGTGCAGCTGGTTTTCTTCGTAGTATCGGTGGGGAAGGGTGGCGAGCAGCTGCCTGGCATCAATTGTTTTGGCTAGTTGGCGCAACAAGGGCATGCGCACGCCGATGATGTAGTCGTCGGGCATTCCTGGCACCAAGCCTCGGTGGAAGTCGCGGTAACACGTATCTTGCAGGGCGAAGAGTTGTTCTTCGATGGTCATAGCAGTTTCAGTATTTTGTTGCGTGTGTGGCGTACGCCGGCACCCAGTTCGGAGGGCTCGAGCAGTAGCAGGCTTTGGCGCAACTCCTCAAGCAGTTCGGGGTAGGGGAGGCTGAGCTTGTAGGCGAGTTTTATGCACAGCGCGCGGACGCCGTAGGGTTCATCGCCGGTCATCATGTGTGAGAAGCAGAAATCCATCAGGGTGACGTAATAGGCGGGAGGTTCGTCGGAGGTCTGCCAGTCGAGTCTTTCGAGAAGCGCCAAGGTAATGCGACGCAACGAACAGTCGGGCGTGTTTGTGGCAAGGTGAACCAGCATTTCGCGGTGTGTGGCAATATGGGTGTTGTCTGATTTGGGCAGGTGTGTCAGCGCCCATGCGGCGTGTACCGCCTCGTCACGATTGTCGCCCTGCATGGTGTAGAAAAGCCCCTCGAGTATGGTGGAGTCGTCGTGAGCCCGCCGTGCGATTGCTTTGACCTCGTCTATATGCATCGTTGCCATCGTCGTTCAGTTTATGGGGCAACTCAGCGGACTTGTAATCTCGCAACCCCTGTTTCGCGCCAACCAAAGGGCAGCGTATGAGCATGTCGCCTCCACGCGGCCGCCTCTGCCTTCGATCTCTTCCACTGCTCTCCGAACCAACTCCGATGCAACTCCCTGTCCACGGTATCGGTCGTCAACATAGGTGTGGTTGATGACATACACGCCGTCCCTCTCTGGGAAGGTCACCTCGCCGATTTCCTCGCTGTTATCCACGACGAATATCCTGTGTTTCTCAGTAATGTATTCCATCTGTCCTCTAGTCAGTCTTTCTGTATAGTACCATTGAAACTTTAAACTTATAATTCCCTTAGTCTCTCCATTACCTGCTTTTCCATGATGTAGTATGTGTCGGGCTTTGGGTGGCAGCCGTCGTCGCTGAGCTCCTTCGGTAGACCGTTGCGCTCGTCGGCGAGGGCAGAGTGGTAATCCACATAGGCGATGCCGTTAGCCTCGGCGTAAGCTTGCAGGCGCTTGTTGATGTCGACGATTGTCTGGGCGGCGTCCTTGATGTCGGGGTTCCACACGAACGAGGCGCAGGGTGGGATAGAGCTGATGAGCGGCACGATGTCGTTGGCACGTGCCAGCTGGCACATAGCCACGACGTTCTCCACCACCTTGTCGGGCTCCACCCAGTAGGCGTTGTGCGCCACGTCGTTGGTGCCGGCCATAATGACCACCGCCTTGGGATGCAGGTTGACCACGTCGGCCGTGAAGCGCGCCAGCATCTGGGTTGACGTCTGTCCGCCGATGCCTCGGCCGCAGAAGTTGTGCTGGCGGAAGAACTCGGGGTGGTAGAGCGCCCAGTATTCCGTGATGGAGTTGCCCATGAACACCACTTCGGGGTATTCGCCGCTGGCGACGATGCGCTCGTTGTCGGCCCTGTAGCGTTCAAAGCCACACCAATCCCCCTGTGCGAATCCTGATAAAGTCATGATAGTGAAAAGTATGATAAGCGTTGTTTTCTTCATATTATAATATAATGTATCGCCCTGAAATTCATGTAATTTATCCTAGTTCAAAAAATCTGTTATGTTTTCGGGAGTGATAACCTGTAGTTCGGTATTTGGATAGGCTTCGGCGAAGGTCTTGGTAAGAGATGCTTTGGTGCGCGGGTTCCATTTTATCTCGTATGCGCTCAGTTTTCCTCCTCCCTCTTCCAGGTAGTCCACTTCCTGCTGTTGCTTTGTACGCCAAAAATACGAATTCACCCACCGACGGTGGTACTCGTTGCACTTCATACGCTCTGCAATGACAAAATTCTCCCACAAGGCTCCTATGTCTTGTCTGATCTCGGGAGCGTTGAAGTCGGCAATCAAAGCATTGCGTATGCCATTGTCATAGAAATATATTTTGCGGCTCGACTTTAGTTCGTGTCGCAGATTGCGTGAGAAGGAGGGTAGTCGGAAGATGATGTAGCATTGCTCCAAGAGGGTGACATATCGCTCCACAGTCTTATTGTCGAGAGAGCACATCTGGCTTAATTCGTTGAACGACACCTGAGACCCCACCTGATAGGCAAGTGCACGCAGGAGGGTCTGTAGTTTGTCGGGGTGCTTGATGTTCTCCCACGAAAGAATGTCTTTATACAGATAGGCATCCGTCAACAACTTGAGTATCTCCACTTCATTCCCGTCGTTCATCACCACCTCGGGGTAGTAGCCGTAGACGATACGGCGGGGCAACATGCGCATCTCTTTCATTTTCCCGTGATGTGCCACCATCTCGCCAAACGACAGGGGGAACATCCGATATTCCCATTTCCTGCCCGTCAGCGGTTCGTTCACCTTGTTTGCCAAATCGAACGACGAACTGCCTGTGGCAATCACTTGTATGTCGCTATCCGAGTCGGCAAGCAGCTTCAGTCGCAGTCCTATGTCCTTTATGCGTTGTGCCTCGTCAAGTATCACTATCTTGCTGTTTCCAAACTCTGAGAGAAGTCTGTCTGCCGACGCATTGTTGAAAAGGTTTTGCACTTGCATTTCGTCACCATTCAACCACAAGACCTCTTCGTTTTTTGCCAGGATTTGTTTCAGCAAGGTTGTTTTTCCCACTTGTCTGGCACCTAAAAGCACAATAACTTTGTCTTTAAATAGCTTGTCCTCAATTGTTTTTGAAAGGAAACGACTGATCATAATACCGTGTATTTACAATGCAAATATACAACTTTTTTGGAATCAACTCCAAAAAAGTTATGACTTTTTGGGAATTGATTCCAGAAAAGTCATGTTTTCGACATCAAATTACAGCAAAAGGACAGGGCGATTTCGAAATAATTTCACATTTTGTGGTACACATTTTGCAAAATTATAAAACTATTTAAGCATTCTTTCGTCTGTGAGCCGTATAGTTCCCGTGTTTGTCGAGAAGAAATCCAAGAAAATAGAACTGCAACTCGACTTATTACAAAAACATAATGTAATAAATCGGCAGATATGCGGTGTCGCCCTCCATGCAAGCGGCTCCTTCATTCGACAATACCACCGCAGATTTTATTTTGTAGTCGGGATTGGTAATGAAACGGTCAAGCGAACGATGGGTTGAATAGTCTTTGCCGGATTTCACCTCGATTGGCAATACCGAGAGGCTGTCATAATCATCGACCAGGAAATCCACTTCGCCTTTCTGCTTGTTGTCATAGTAGAAAAGTGTATGCCCATGGGCCTGTAGTTCGGTTGCAACAACGGTCTCGTAAATGGCCCCGAGGTTTATGCCCAGATGGTCGTCTTTGATGGCAGTGACATTGTTCCTGAACAGGATGTACGACAGCAGCCCCACATCGTTGAGGTAGAGTTTCAGCAGGTTCTTCTTGGCGGAACTTATCAACGGGAATGTAGGGTTGGAGATGGCACGAACCTCAAGGGCAACACCGGCACTGATGAGGTATTCGATGTCGTCCTCATAGTCGCGAGCCGCTTTGCCGCGCTTTTCTTCAATTTCGTTGAAACGAAGCCGTTTCTTGCGATTCTCCATATTAGAGGGGATCAAATCGTAGATACGGCGGATATGCAGTTTCTCGTCAATGCTGTATTGCGAGGCATCCTCACGATAGAGGTTGTATATCTCCTCATGGATCTTGCGGACATGGTAAATGTTCTGTGAGTCAATATAGGTGTTCACTGCCTGAGGCAGTCCGCCAATCAACAAGTAGGTTTTGAACAACTCTAGCATACGACGATGCAATCCGTCGTTGTAGCTTTCCCGATTCTTGAATTTCGTCCTCATGCTCTCCACAACCTCTCCACCAACACCGTTTGCCCAAAGGAACTCCTCGAAATCGAGGGGATACATGTGCGCTATCTGGATACGCCCTCCTGGGACGGACAACGTCTTATGCATGGTCACACCAAGCAACGAGCTGCTGACAATATATGTGAACCGGCCTTCATCACATAGGAATTTTAGCAATGTGAGCAATGGTGGGTAGGCTTGTATCTCGTCGAGAAAGACCAAGGTATTGTCTTTTGTCCCCAACCGCCTGCCTGCAACAGCACTTAATCTTACGTAGAAGTCCTCTACTCCTTTCACGTCGGCAAACAGACGGGCACCATCCCTGTCGTTGATCATATTAATCTCGACAAAATTGGGAAAAGCCGTGCGACCTTCGTGCCTGATGATGTACGATTTGCCAACCTGACGTGCACCATCGACAATAAGTATCTTGTTTCTGTCGGAGTTAAAGTACTCTTTTAGTGTCCGTTGTATCTTTCTCTTTAGCATAATGCAATTGTATTTTGTGATGCAAAAATACAACTTTTTCCAAAAATATCAAGTGGAATTTACAACTTTTTCCAAAAATTTAACGCAATTTTTACAACTTTTTCCGATTTTTAGCCCCTGTTTTTACAGCTTTTTCTGTTTTCGAGGGCAAAGATACGGTTTATTTCAGTTACACATTCAATTTTACTCTGCCTGCCATGCAGGCTTTGAACCAAAGGTCGCGAACACCCTGGAATAGAAAACATGATAGTGAGTCAGCTCCTTATAATTAGATTAAATCAAGCGAAAAACACATTCCCGCATTCACACATTCCCGCATTCCCATTTGGTCGCCGACCTCAGTTCACGCATTCACACATCTCCTTTCGTTAAATAGGCCGGCCCATTTTACTCTCAATCGGGTCAACAGCTTCGATTCTGGTATAGGATATATATTCTTTCAAGCGCGACTTCTTTGCATCGCGTTCTTTTAGCAGTTCAATCACTTCATCGATGGAAATCTTTCCTTCAATGTTCCTGCGAGCAAGTTCAAGGAGATAGTCCGACACCTGTAGCCCATCCACCGCCTGCAAGCCGATGGCAACGCTCCAAGCCTCCGCTCTTTCACGTTGTGCCGGCTCCCCTTGGCGTATATACTCGTCAAAGTTCAAATATCCGTCCTTATTGTTGCTCATATTCAAATATTATCTTTCCAATTTTCACTTACACATTTACAAATTAGCACATTCACAAATTAGCACATTCACACATTAACGCATTCTCACATTGGCTCCACTTTGTCGCCGACCGCAGTTAAAGATTTCCCGCATTCTCTTTGAACCCAGAACCATTAACCATTAACCGTGAACCATTAATCATTAACCATTACCCATTACCATTACCCATTACCATTACCCTATCCGTCAATTGGCCGTTAATTGTTCCGCAGGCTGTCGAGTTCTGCTTCGAGGTAGTCGTTGTAGAGCCTGAGGTCGGAGTTCTCGAACCGGAGCGAGTCGTTCTCCGCCTCCAGCTCCTTCGTGTAGGCCTCCAGCGCGTCGTAGTCGGCCTGCGGGACGCAGGTGTTGTCGCAGGCGAGGAAGAGGAGCGCGAGGGGCAGGTATTTGAAGAGTCGTTTCATATCAAGAATTAGAGAATTGGAGAATTATTCTTCAGAAGTTGATTGTGGTGTCGCCCATCCAGACGGTGTCCAGCCGCAAGCCGTCCGGCTGCTTGTCCCAGAAGGCCCCGGGGTTGCTGTCCGTCCACGTGGGGTGGTCTTCGTAACATTCGTACCCCGCCGGCCCCTCCTGCTTGCTGCAGGAGAGGAAAAGGAGTGCGAATGCGACAGGTAATATAATGTGGTTATGTAGCATTACTAAATATTCTTTGAATACGGAAGGGATTTAATGTAATCTTCCATGAATTGCCAGTCGGGAGTTTCTGTACCTGCTATGACGGGTAATTTTATTTTGATCTTTTCCGTATCATTTTTTCTACATTGACGGCCATAATCCCATTTGTAATTTTCACTAAAGTTGATAATCGTGATAAGAAACATCCCAATATATGGATTCATACGAGTATCTTTTTTTGTAATAAAAACGTTAACATCGCTTGTTGCAGAGAATGGGGATGGTTGATAGAATGCAGTACATCCCACTTTCCCTGTCATTATCTGGTTCCCCTCAAAATCAGGTTGTAAATCAACGTATTGAGCAACCGCATTATTATTCGCAGAAGCCGAACAATATGGAGTATTCCCTGTTTCATATTCTTCAGGATAATAATAATGACCAGGGCTGATTTTGAAAAGCTTATCTATGGGAATCCATTTCCATTCGTCCACAGATAACTTAATACTTTTTTTTGTATGCGGTTTATTATCATAGACTCTTGGGATTGAATAGTCATCATGTTTCATCAAGAACGATGAATAATCCCTCATGGAATCTATAAAAAGTTTATCCGAAAGAGGTTTATAATCCGTTTCCATATATGCTTCTGCACACCATTCGTCATTATAGCCAACTTTATGGGTAACAGATATTCCTGGTTTGTTTGTCCTATGTTCGTACAATTCAATCCACAGTGCCTCAATCGTTTCCCATTTGTCTCTACTATCTACTCGTCCAACACCTTTACGTTTTTCAAAACCGTCATCTTTATAAAATCCGAAGAAAGTATCTTTGTCAGTATCTGCATGAGGTTTTCCTAAATCAAATACCATACAACAGGCAACGGCGCTAGCTCCTGGGTAGAACATTTCTGAAGGAAAAGAGAACACAGCGTCAAGCGTATGGTGTTCTAAGATGGATTTTTTTATCTGTGCAATTATACCGCTTTCTCCTATTGCCGCCTGCATTGGCAAGAGAGTAATCAGTCTCCCTTTATTTACTGCATTAGCTACATATTCAACAAAATACAATCCCTTTGATGGGTCTGTGGTAGATTTTCCCCAGGTCTTTGCATAGTCCTTGTCAACTTGTTTTTTACTCGCATTGTATGGAGGATTCATCAAAACCAAATCCACGTCTGCATTTCTAATAAAAGTTTCCTTCTCAAAACAGGAGCCGCAATATATATTGGAATTACCATCGCCATGTATCAGCATATTTGTAGTTGAAAGGCCATATACTTTCTTATCTGACTCTATTCCAAAAATTTGATGTTGTTTCACATGGTCGCGTTCACTATTTGTTTCGCATTTTGAAAGTGCTTGTGACATCGCTTGAACAAGAAAAGTTCCACTACCACAGGTCGGGTCAAGTACTCTCGTTTTACGTGTAATATGACTCACTTTACACATAAAGTGAGCAATATGATTAGGGGTAAAAGCTTGATTCTTATCTCCTTTTTGAACATATTTATTGAATGTGGTAAAGAAGTAGCTCAAAATATCATGTCCTTCTGTACTGGCTTCGTTGATATATGGTAAAATTTGGTCTTCAATAAAGGCAAGTAGTTTAATAAAATTGTCCGCATCAATCTTCTGAACATTTTGATCCTGCAGAACTTCAGTATCAAGCACAGATATTTTATTGGCCTTATCAACACTATCCTGAAGCAGTGTACCTAAAGTACCCTTTATTCCTGCTAAAATCTGACTTGTGGTTAAATTTTTGTAAACTAGACCCTCCTTAAGTGCCAATAAACATGTCCCTACAAATTGACTACGCAATCCCTCTTGTATTCCATTATCATGAAGCATACGATTAAGAGTGGCGGTGTTCTCTAATACCTTTGTTTTGTCATTGACATTATGTTTTTGAAAATATGAAATATATTCTTCTAATGATTTCAGTTTTGTATCAGACAACTCCTCATCATATCCGTTTGCAATTTTCCAAACCCTAAGAGAACCATCGTGTGTACCTGCAAGAATCGCTATTATTTTTGTGTGATTAGATAATTCCTTTTCAAGTTTTACATAGTCGAACAGTTGATTTATATCGGCCTTCTTGAATTTTTTATCTTTTGTCTCAACAAGAATTGCAATTTTATTTTTTTCATCAAAAAAACGAATATCAAGTTTAAAATGACCTGTCAGATGCCGGTCAAAATCTTTTTGATAGCTGTACTCGCCATTTTCTATATTATCAGTATGATATTGGCGACCAATTATGTCAATTATTTTAATGCGAGGCAGCCGTTTAATCTGACTATTCATAGGCTATTGGGATGATTTTAATATAAAAAGAAATCCGTGAAACTTTCTGTTGTGTACGGAGGTTCTCGACTACCTACTATCACATACAAGAAAGCCCACGGATACCCGTGAGCGTTCTGCCTTCTTGTGTGATAGTATAGAAATTGTCGAGATTTCCGTACACCTAGAAAAGCAAAAACGCTTCTATATTATGTCTTTATTCTATTATTCTATTTCTCTGTTTCTATACTGTTTTCTTTGTTATTTGTCATTTCATTTTCAAGGTGCAAAGATACGCATTATTTCCGAACCTACCAAAGTGTTTTTTTTAAGGTGACTGTAATCTTTGGCCATGCAAGCGTTCACACGCCTTTTAACAGAGCCGTGTTGAGAACTTTGTTTCGTGGTGAATGCATTTCTTCGTACTTTTGCAAATTATTCAACAAGAGCATTGAGCAGGGAATTAATTTATAAAAGATATGGAAAAATACGCGATATACAGGTTTGAACTGTCCAAGCTGAATAGAATTCAAGGTGACTGGACGCAGGGCGACGAAGTTGTCGCCCCCAAAATGGATCATGCTTACGAAAACTTCGAGCATGTGTTTGGTGAAAAAGGGACAGAGGTAAGAATGCAGGTAGAGCAGAAATCAGGCGGAGGGAAAAAGTTCCCCTGCAGAGTGATGGCCCACGAACGCAACATCATCTTGTTAAGACTCGCCAACGTCAAAAATGTAAGTGTCTACGAATCAAAGCAAACAGATGGCCCGATACCGCCTATCGAAAAGAAACAATACGAGTCTAATCCCTTCAAATATATACTAATTGACAACAGACCTGGAAAGTCCCAAATGGCCATAGAGATAGAATCAGAAGCGTGGAACAATACAAAAACGGTAAGTTGTTTGCTTCAAGATAATCTGAACCGCGAATTAAAAAAGTTCGGATTAGAAATCAAAATATTTCCAAAAGTGCAAAAAAGTGACTTCTGGAGTTATGTAAATTATCGTAAAAAATATGAACATAAGTATATTAAGCGGATGACCTTCAATTTCCCAAATGCGAAGATTCGTCCAGAGATAGAATCCTCTTTGGGATTAAGCAATCACCTGAAAAGCCTGATGGAATTGGTAAATAGTCTTGGTGGAGCTCAAGGAGAGTTGTCGCTACAGTCATCGGCAAAAGACTATTTGATAAAGCGGAAGCAGGCTGATATCAAAAACATCGTGGCTCTTTGCGCAAGTTCTGATTACTCTCTTAGCGTTACGTTTGATGATGATGTCACCTACAGATGCAATGAGTATATCCGAGCGGAATTTCCAATGAATAATGCCGCTTTGGATGATTTTAAAATCGGCCAGACAGCAACATTACTTGAGTACAGTATTGAACATTGGTTAAATTGGGTTATTGAACAAACAGAAAACTATCAAGATGCAGAACAAATTAAACCAAAACCAAATAGAAAGAATAAGAGAAAGGTATCATGACCATCCTCTATATGTGGCATGCAAGCGTGCATTTGGGCAATATGAGACTCAAATGCAACGTTTGCTTTTTGCTCCTGAGGAGATTTTCCTTGAGTCCGCTATTATTCTCGACAACTTGCTGACAGAACCGGAAAATGCTAAAAAGTATGTCTCTGACCTCTGGATAGAACTAAAGAGAAAGATAAGGTATTGGGATAGGGATGCTCCTCAAGATGATTTGGACAAGATTGTGGGCGCTATCCTTTATGTTGCGGCGGCGGTTCTTTGTCATCATCCACACCCTTTCTACAATGACGAACTAAAAGAAATGATGCTTTCAGAAACAAAAGGGCAAATGAAGGTCTCTGCTAAAGAGGAAGAAAGATTTATTGTGCAACTGTCTCTTTGCGCCGAAGGTCTGGACAACTGGCTTATGGTATACATTGAGAGTGACACCTTGTTATCAGAGGAAATACTTGCAAATGATGCCGCAAATGGAGAATCTGGCAACTCATCGGTTCCGCATCACTTCTCATTGTCGAACGAAGAGGCGAACATTGCACGACTGAAAAGAGTTTTGGCAAAATTGAAGAAAGACAACTACGTGCATAAGGACACGAAGGTAAAAGACTGGATATTCGTATGTACTGGTTATGGCGAAGAACCCGACAACCCAATTCTATGGCTTAAGGATGATGATGAGTTGGGGTATTTTATACAACAGTTCTTTAGTGATAAAAAGAAATGGGATAGAGCTGTACATTGCTTCCTACTCAAAAACAATGATGTCCCCAATGCAACAAATCTGCGTACTAATGCTACTAAAAAACCAGAAAAAACCGAACCTCTATTTAAGATTATACACACAAAGTAGACTACAAGCGGACTACAGCGCACTACATTTTCAATAATAAGGCATACTTTTTAGTATGTCTTTTTTTGTTTGCATTTCAGTCAGATGCACACATATATACTGGCAAACTACAATTACGTCACACAGTCCGTGTAGTCCATTGTAGGCTCAAAAAAATGTTGCATCTTTGCACCGAATTCACTACCGGACAAAAGCTGAGCACGGCTCCGGGCACGGGATGAAAAACGCCTTTCTATATCATCGTGCATGTGCCAGAAGGCATTTTAATACCATTAATAAGAAATGAACAAGGTATTTAAATGCAACAGTAAGGCAGGTTCAAAGAAATCGAACAACCCTCGCCGGCGTAACAACAATACCGACCTCTGCGTCGACCTGAAAACCCGTCTCCGCCACGACCGCATCGCGGTAATCGGAAAGAACTATCCCGGCGTGCTTAGGCGCGACGAGGAGTGCCACTACACTTTCACCGAGACCGCCAACGCGGACAAGCGCAACCCGCGGGTCTTCGAAGGCAAATGCATCACGGTCACCCGTAGGGATGACGGGACGCTGCGCCTGAACTTCCGTCCCGTGACGATGGGAGCGGACTTCAACGCCGCCACCTACGCCACCGACGTGGCCAACGAAATCCTCTGGGCCCTCACAAGCCTCCTAGGGAAGGAGGCGAGGAAGTAAACCGGTCGCGGAGGATGCGTTCCTTGTTCCGCGTTCCAATTAGAAAACAAGTTGTGAAATACCCCTTTTAAGAGTTTATAAATACTTAATATATAAGTAGATATATAGATAATAGGAGAATTGGAATACTCGAAAAAATTAATTGGAACGCGGAACGCGGAACGCCCGCAGCCACCATCTATTCACTAAAAAGCATAACGACAATGAGATACGACATTAGTAAACCGTCGGCACCTGCGATGCCGGCTTTAGGAAAGGGCACAGAATGTATACGTCTGCTGCTCACGCAGGCCTCGAAAGATATGTATGAACCCCTCGTGCCGATGTTCTTCCCCGTACTGGGCGCACACCTCAGCGGCGCAGAATTCCAGTACCCCGACCTCAGTTGGAAGGAGCCGACGGGCATGATGGCCAACCTGGTGGGCGATTCGGGCTGCAACAAGGGCCAGCTGACGAACCTCGTGGAGGCCATCTGCCGCGACTTCCGCCAGCACGACGAGGCTGAGCTAAGGAAACTCGTCGAATGGTCGAAACAGGTCAAGACAAAGAGCGCCAACAAGGAGAAACCCGCGCGTCCGGAAGTGGCTATCTGGTTCCCGCCCTCGGACACCACACGTCCGGCATTCATCCAGAACGCAATGGCGCTGGAGAATCTGGGCGGCCGCACGCAATACCTGAATATGCCCGAGGTGGAGATGGCCGACGGCATGTGCGGCGGACACAAGCAGGTGTCGCAGATGCTGCGCAACATCTACGACCGCCAGCGGGCCGGCGCCCTGCGTGCCACGGCCGACGGCGTCACCGGCAACCCCATCCTGCGCGCCAACCTGACGCTCTCGGCCACACCCGTGTCGGCCCGCAAGTTCTACAAGAACGACCTCTTCAACGGCACCTTCGGCCGCATGGTCTTCTCCTACAAGGCCCGCGCCAGCCGCGACGGCCGCATCCCCCGCCAGGGGCGCTACAACGACGAGTTCTACCGCAAGCTTGACGAGTTCCTTGCGCGGCTCGATATCTGCAAGGGGCGCTTCATCGTCCGTCCGCTCAACAAGCTGACCGACAAGCTTGCCGCCGACATGGCGTCGCTGGCCGACCTGGCCGACGACGACGTGCTGTGGGATTGCTCCAAGCGCGCCCTCATGTCGGCTTGGAAGGCGGGCTGCATCATGTGGGCACTCAACGGTCAGACGTGGACACGCTCCATGGGCGACGTGGTGGAATGGCTCGTCTACCGCGACCTCTGGAGCAAGATGCAGCTCTTCGCCGACCTGCTGGGCAAGGATGCCGACCCGATGGGCGATGCAGAGCGGCGCGGACCGAAGATTATGCTCGACAGCCTCCCCACCACCTTCAACGAGGCACAGCTCGAAGCACTCCGTCTGGAGCTCGGCAAGAGCAAGGAGGGTACCGGCAGCCAGCTGCGCAAATGGGTGTACCGCAAGTTCATCACCCACAACACGCAGACGGGACTTTACACGAAAACCGAAGAATACCTTAACCGCAAATGATTATGGACAATCAACAGCTACAACAGCTCCGCGACCTCCCCATCGAGGGGGTCGCGGAGCGGCTGGGGCTCGAGGTCGTGCGCCACAAGGCCCTCTGCCCCTTCCACAACGACCACCACCCCTCTTTGTCGTTCAACGTGCGCAAGAACACCTTCCGCTGCTTCGTCTGCGACGCCCACGGCGGCACCCTCGACCTCGTCATGCGGACGCTGCACAAGGACTTCCGCGAAGCCTGCGAGTGGCTAAGCCTCACCCCCCTGACCCCCTCTCCAAGGGGCGAGGGGGGAGCCGACGGGCAACATGCTTGTTTCAATGCCAGCCGGTATGAACGCTACTTCGAGCGCCCCTGGCTGAGCGATGCGGCGCGGCGGTTCCTCTTCGACGAGCGGCGGCTCGACCCGCGCGTGGTGCGCTGGTGCCGCCTCACCTCGTGGCGCGACCGCAACGGCGTCGAATGGCTCCAGATTCCCTACTACGACCGCGACGGCCATCTCACCGGCATCCAGAACCGCAACCTGAGCCTCACCCCCCATCACCCCTCTCCAGGAAAGAGAGGGGGAGCAGACAGCCAACCGCTCTCAGGTGAGGCCAGTCACCCCTCTCCAATCGGAGAGGGACCGGGGGTGAGGCCACCCCGCTTCCGCTTCCCGCAAGGCTCCCGTTGCGGCATCTACAACCTGCCCGTCCTCAACCGCCTCCGCGACGGCGAACCCCTCTGGATTGCCGAAGGCGCCTCCGACTGCTGGGCCCTCCTCTCCGCCGGCCACAAGGCCATCGCCATCCCCTCCGCCACACTATTAAAGAAGAATGACCTGCAACCACTCTTAACTCTTAACTCAGAACTCTTAACTGAATTCCACATGGCTCCCGACCGCGACCTCCCCGGCGAGCGCCTCTTCCTCCAGCTGCAGCAGCTCCTGCCCAACCTCCAGCACCACCAGCTGCCACCCGGATGCAAGGACTACAGCGACTACTATCTTATATTAAGAATTAAGAATTAAGAATTAAGAATTAAGAATTGGAAGTGGACTCAAGGACTCAAAGATTAACACATTTGTCTTATCTCCTTATCTCCTGTCTCCTTAACTCCTAAAAAAGGAAGTGGACTTAAGGACTCAAAGATTAACACATTTGTCTTATCTCCTTATCTCCTGTCTCCTTAAC